>NZ_CP053344.1:4083774-4397911 GCF_013113715.1 Herbiconiux sp. SALV-R1 | reverse complement strand
TCGAGCAGTACTTTCCCGAGGGGTGGCAGCTCGCCTGCCACGTGCACGGCGACCGCGCGGTCGACCTCGTGCTCGACACCTGGGAGGCGCTTCTCGAACGCCACCCGCGCACCGACCACCGACTGCGCATGGAGCACGTCGGCGCCATGACCCCCGAGCAGTTCGAACGCGCCGCTCGACTCGGCGTGACGGCGAGTCTGCTCATCGACCACGTGTACTACTGGGGCGACGTGCTGGTCGACGACCTGTTCGGCGCCGAGCACGGCGGGCCGTGGGCGAACGCCCGTGCCGCGCTCGATGCGGGGCTGCGCATCTCGTTCCACAACGACGGAACCGTCACCCCGGCCGAGCCGCTGCGCAACATGGCGGTCGCGATGACCCGCACGACCAGGGAGGGGCGACGGATGCCGGGTGCCGAGGGGGTGACGATAGACGAGGCGGTGCGGGCTCAGACGATCGACGCGGCGTGGCAGCTGTTCTCCGATCACGAGGTGGGGAGCATCGAGGTGGGCAAGCTCGCCGATTTCGTCGTGTTGTCGGGCGACCCCTACGAGGTCACGCCGGAGGAGCTTCCGTCGTTGCGGGTGCTGGAGACGTATCTCGGCGGGGAGCGGGTGTGGAGCGCCGGCGGGTGACGGGCGTGCCACAATGATGCTCACCATCCGCCGAGAGACAGGAACCGCCATGGCCCCGGACGTATCACCCGTCGCTGCCTGGGAGTCGCTCTTCCGGGCCCAGGTGACGGTGATGCGGCAGCTCGCCACGGAGTTCCCCACCGACATCGTGTCGCTCAACGAGTACGACGTGATGTTCAACCTGTTCATCCAGCCGAAGAAGGTGCTGCGCATCCGCGACCTGGGTGAGAAGGTGCTGCTCACCCAGCCGTCGATCAGCCGCCTGGTCGACCGGCTCGTGGCCCGGGGCATCCTCGAGAAGAACGACGACCCCACCGACGGGCGCGGCACCCTCGTCGGGCTGACCGAGCACGGCGTGACGATGTACCGGCAGGCCGCGGTGCAGCACGCCCAGTCGATCAGCACCCACATGAGCGGACACCTCTCGCCCGAGGAGCTCGACGAGCTCGCCCGGCTCTGCGACAAACTCCGCACCGGCGTCGCAGGCAAGTAGACGACGCCGCTCCCGGCAGGTGGGAGCCGCACCCGCAACGGGGTTGACTGAACGCATGACCGAGTCGACGAGTGTGATGTGGTTCCGCGACGACCTGCGGGTGCGCGACAACCCTGCACTCCGCGCGGCCGCCGAGCACGGCGGACCGATCGTCTGCCTCTACGTGCTCGACGACGAGAGCCCCGGCGTGCGCCCGCTCGGTGGGGCCTCGCGCTGGTGGCTGCATGGCAGCCTGACCGCCCTCGCCGCCGAGCTGGGCGAGATCGGCCTGAGCCTCACCCTCCGGCGCGGGCCCGCGGCCGAGGTCGTGCGCGCGGTGGTCGACGAGACGGATGCGGCTGCCGTGTTCTGGAACCGCCGCTACGGCGAGGCCGAACGGGCCATCGACACCGACCTCAAGTCGTTCCTGAAAGACGAGCGCGGCCTCGACGTGCGCAGCTTCCAAGCGAACCTGCTCGCCGAGCCCTGGACGGTGCAGACCGGCCAGGGCGGTTGGTACAAGGTCTTCACCCCCTTCTACCGGGCGGTGACGTCGTTGCCCGAACCACGGCATCCGCTGCCGGAGCCGGGAGACGAGGACTCCCCCGCACTCCACCACCGACGCCTTCCGAGCGACGAGCTCGACTCGTGGGGGCTGTTGCCGATGCACCCCGACTGGGCGGCCGGCCTCCGCGACCGGTGGACCCCCGGCTCCGCCGGCGCCCACGAGCGCCTCGACGCGTTCGTGCACGGGGGCGTGGGCGCCTACCCCGACGAGCACGACCTGCCCGCCGAGGACGGCACCTCGAGCCTCAGCCCGCACCTGCGGTTCGGCGAGATCAGCCCGTTCGAGGTGTGGCACGCGGTGGAGCGGCGTCGGGCCCGCGCGCCGAAGGACGCGGCAGGAGCATCCGCTTTCCTGCGCCAGATCGTGTGGCGTGAGTTCGCCTATCACCTGCTGTACCACCTGCCTTCGCTCGGCACGAAGAACATGCGCGAGGAGTTCGACCGATTCCCCTGGGAGGAGCCGGAGGCCGCCGAGTTGGAGGCCTGGCAGCAGGGTCGCACGGGCATCCCGCTGGTGGATGCGGGAATGCGCGAACTGTGGACAACCGGGGTTATGCACAACCGGGTGCGCATGGTGGTGGCGTCATTCCTGGTGAAGAACATGCGCGTCGACTGGCGGGTGGGCGAGCGGTGGTTCTGGGACACGCTGGTCGATGCCGATCCGGCTAGCAACGCCCTCAACTGGCAGTGGGTGGCGGGGTCGGGGCCGGATGCGGCACCCTACTTCCGCGTGTTCAACCCGGAGTTGCAGGCGTCGAAGTTCGACCCGCACGGCGAGTACCTGAGGCGATGGGTGCCCGAGCTGGGCACCGACGCGTACCCCGAGCCGATGCTCGACCTGAAGGAGTCGAGGAAGGCGGCACTGGAGGCCTACGCGACGATCAGGTGAGGAAGCCCGGCGAGGAACCCAGATGAGGAACCCAAGCGAAGGAAGACGCCGGGCGAAGGAGGAACCCAGACGAGGAGAAGCGCGTCCCGGGCGCCCGCCTCAGTACCCCGCGAACTGATCCGTGTGCACGCGCTTCGCGCCGGCCTTCCGCAGCTCGGCCGACACGTGGTCGACGTACCCGGGCGGCCCCGACACGTACCCGCGCCGCGACGCGATGTCGCCGATCGCCTCGCGGAGGAGCGTCGCCGTCACCCGCCCCGCCCCGAGGTACTCCCACCCCGCGGGCATCCGCGCGGGTTCCGTCGGCGCCGTGACCAGCACCCGGATGCCGCAGGCCTCGAGCTCGGGCAGGTAGGCCAGCTCGTCGGCGGCCGACACCGAGTACACGAGCACCACGTCGGCGGGCCGCGCTCCGCCCCGTGCCCGATCGGCGAGCTGCGCCACGAACGGGGTGATGCCGATGCCGCCCGCCGCCAGCACCAGGGGTTCGGAGGCGTCGGAGGGGAGCACGAAGTCGCCGCCGATCCAGGGCGAGCGCACGACGGTGCCCGGCTCGAGCTCGACCAACGCCTTCTTGAACGAGCTCGACGGCTGGGGCAGCTTGAGTCCGACGCTGACGAGCGAGCCGGCCGCAGCCTCGGCGGGCGACGACGCCAGGCTGAACACGCGGCGGGTGCCCCGCGAGTCGGGCTTCGCGTGCGGCAGCGAGAGCTCGAGGTACTGGCCCGGGGTGAACCGCACCGGGCCGAGGGGCGCGAAATCGAACGCCGCCGTCGTGGGGGTGAGCGCGCGCGAGCCCAGGTACCGCAGACGGATGCTCCGGCGCTGTCCGAACGCGAAGGCGACGATGTTGCCGAGCACCAGCGCCAGCTCGGGCGAGGAGTAGACGGGGCCGACCTGGAACGGGATGGAGAACAGCACCGCGACGATCGCCGCCACCACCAGCTGCTGCCAGCGACGGGGCGGCAGCGTGAGCGGCTCGCTGAGCATGAACCCGGCGAGGAAGATGACGGGGAAAGACCCCACGGCGAGCCAGAGCGCGTCGCCGAAGGAGGTGCCGATGAGCATCATGCGGCCGAGGTTGAGCACGGTGGCGAGCACGATGAAGGTGAGCCCGAGGCTGAGCTTGCGGGTGCGGTAGAGCACGAAGAAGGCGCCGATCGCCACGAACGGCAGCAGCACCGGGGTGGCCACCCACCAGGCCGCCCCATAGAGCGTCGAGACCGTCATGACCACGGCGGCGATCGCCACCGGGTTGAAGATGTGCTTGCCGCGCCAGGCCAGCACGAACTTCGACGCGGAGGCGAGGAGGGCGGCGAGCGCGAGGAGCCCGAGGGTCGCGGGATCGTCGCTCGGCATGAAGACGAAGAACAGCAGCAGCGCGGTGATCGCCGCCGACTGCAGGTGCGCCCGCGTGCGGAAGAGCCGGGCGATGCCCCAGCTCGACAGCAGCGTCACCGCGAGCAGCACCACGAGCGTCAGCCCCATCTGCGCCGGCGTGTAGAACAGCTGCCCGAACGCCGACGCGATCAACGAGATCACGACGAGGGCCGCGAGCACCACGACGACCAGGTTGTACATCGTGACGCGCCCGACGAGGGTGTCGAGACGTGCTTTCATGAGAACAGCTCCCCGGGGAAGTCGCGCGAGCGCTCGGCCCGCCCGTCGGCGTACATGCGTACATAACTGAAGTGGAATGTCTTCGCGAGCTCGTGCGCTCCCGTGAAGAACAGGGCCGTGGCGAGACCGTCGGCGAGTGCGGTGTCGGCGGCCACGACCCAGGTCGCGATCACCTCGCGGGCGGGGTTGCCGCTGCGCGCATCGAGGATGTGGTGCTGCCCGTCGCCCCAGGCCCGCCGGTTCGAGGCCGAGGCGCAGAGCGCCGCGTTGGCGAGCGTCGCGACGCCGATGGCCTTGCCCGGCTGCAGCGGATGCTCGAGGCCGATCCGCACACCCGGAGCGTCGGCCGGGCCGCGATGACGCAGGTCGCCGCTCCCGTCGACCACGAACTCGGTGAGCCCGTGCTCGACGAGCAGCGCGGAGACGATGTCGACGAGGTAGCCTTTGCCCGCCGCCCCGACGTCGATGACGACGGGGCGCGTGGTCTCGACGATGCGACCGTGTCGCCGCACGTCGGTGAACCAGGATGCGCGGCCACGTTCATCCTGCATCGCCTGTTCGGCGACGGTGGGCTGCGAGGGGGTGAGGCTGTAGGAGGCGTCGTAGCCGAGCAGCTCGAGCGAGCGGCCGACCAGCGGGTCGACCGCTCCCGAGGTCGCGGCGACGAGCCGGTCGTACAGGGCGAACAGCTCGAGGGAGTCAGCCGGGAACTCCACACGACCGGGCTCGCGGGCCAGAATGGCGACGAGCGAGTCGGCGCGGAAGCGGGAGTAGACGGCGTCGAACTCCTCGATGCGGCGGGCGATCGCCTGCCGGAGCGACTCGGGGAGAGGCGACCCAGCGGGGGTCTCGATCTGCCACAGGGTTCCGATGGCCTCGAAGTCGAAGCGCTCGGGCGCCCGGGAGTCGAGCGTGCCGTCGGTCGCAGCGCGGGTATATGCCTGCGCGTTCATGTTCGCTCTCCCCGCGCCGGTCAGGCCGCCGCCTCCGACTTGATGGTCTCGATGGCCTTGTTGAAGCCGCCGCTGGTGAGGCTGGACCCGGCGACGCGCGACACCTCGATCTCGTCGATGTCTTTGCCCACGACGACCGCGGCGATGCCGTCGGCGAACTGGGTCTGGTAGTTCACCGAGTTCGGGTTGGTGGCCTCGGGCGTGACGGTCACCGCGGTGATGACGTCGCCCTCGAGAGTGACCGAGACGTCGACCTCCTCCTGACCGTTGGGCGAGGTGTAGCTGCCGGTGGCCTCGTAGGTGCCGTCGGCGTAGGTGCTCGAACCGGAGCTGTCGCTCGTTGCCGAGTCGCTGCCGGTCGCGGGCGTCGACGACGGTGTGCTCGAGCTCGACGAGCTGCCCGCCTCGCTCGACGGGGTGGTGCCGGCCTCGGCCGAGGTGCTGGCGTCGGTGGCACAGCCGGCGAGGGCGACGGAGATCGACAGGCCGGTCATGGCGGCGAGTGCGAGTTTCTTCTGTCGGGTGGTCATCTGCTGTCCTGTCAGTGTTGGCGGTAGGCGGTCACGTCGGCGATGGCGACTGGATACGACGGTAGAGACGGAACATTTCCGGTTGCTATGAGCATCCGATGCCCTCTCTGTGAGCCGGAGTCGCGCGTGCGACACCGGCCCGATGCGCATCCGAGGGCGACCATCGGCCTCACCCTCTGTCAACGACCGTGGCCCGCCGAACGTTCAGATCTCGGTCGCTCCGCCCCGCCCGGAGCGCTGGCGGCGCAGTCGGCGCAGGGTGCTGAGGGTGCGCTGCTCGGGCAGGCTCCAGCCGAACCGCACGGCGAGCAGGCGGATGAGGGTGGTGACGATGACGCATCCGACCCCGGCGACGGTGATGTCGGAACCGGATGCGGTGGCAGCAACCAGGAAGATGGCGCCCGCCCCCGCGGCGACGGCATAGAGCGAGCCGACGTGCATGACGCCGATGGGCATGCCGAGCAGGATGTCGCGGAGCATGCCGCCGCCGACCGCCGCGACGACGCCGACGAAGATCGCGGGCACCACCGGCAGGCCTACCGCGAGCGCCTTGCTCGTGCCGATGGCGCAGAAGAGGCCGAGGCTCAGGGCGTCGAGCACGGTGATGACGACGTTGAGGCGGTTGAACAGGCGCTCGAGGAGCATACCGACGAGGGCGGCGGCGATGGCCACCGGGATGTACCAGTTCGACTCGAGCGCCGCGGGAACCTGGTTGAGCAGGAGGTCACGGATGAGACCGCCGCCGAAGCCCGCGACCATGCCGATGAGGCCGACGCCCAGCAGGTCGAGCCTGCGGTCTTTGAACTGCGCGGCGAACATGGCGCCCTGCACGCTGCCGAGACCGGTGGCCGCGAGATCGAGCCAGAACGGCGTGACGAACTGCTCGGCGATCATGCACAAGTCCTATCACGAGCCGGGGCCCGACCGGCCGTCGGCGTAGAGTGGGCGGTGCAGACCACAACTGAACACTCTCGGCCCCCACGCCCTGGCGGGAGAGTCGGATGCGTCACTCACACATCCGGCACCGAAGGAGCAATTCTCCCCGTCAATCTCTCAGGTTCCCGTACCGCCCGGGCTGGGCCGCTCTGGAAAGCAGTTCTCCACAGAACTCGCCGACGGGGAAAGTCCTCCACAAGAGGGCGAAACTCTCAGGCACTCATGACAGAGGGGGAGCTCGCGATCGCAACGGTGCGGTCGCGCCTCGATCGGCTTCGGCCGAGGATTCGGGAGAGCTCCCATGACAGTCAGCGCCTTCGAGCTGTTCAGCGTCGGGATCGGGCCGTCGAGCTCGCACACGGTCGGTCCGATGCGGGCGGCGTGCCTGTTCGTCGAGGAGCTCGCGGCGCTCGGCGTGGTGTCGTCGCTCGACGAGGTGGGCGGGGTGCGGGTCGTGCTGTACGGGTCGCTCGCCGCGACCGGGCTCGGGCACGGGACCTTCCCCGCGGTGCTGCTCGGGCTGGAGGGGTGGCGGCCCGAGCTCATCACGGCGGAGCAGAAGGAGAAGGCCCAGACGCGCCTCCGGCGCGAGGGCGTGGTGCGGGTCGGGCGCGAGCTGCCCGCGAGCGGGGCGACGGTGCGGATGCGCGAGGACGACATCGAGTTGCATCCGAGGGTGATGCTGGAGAGGCATCCGAACGGGATGTGCTTCACCGCGCGGGTCGGGGGCGAGGTCGTGCTCGAGCGGCGGTACTACTCGGTCGGCGGAGGGTTCGTGGTGGGTGACGAGGAGGCACCCGCATCCGTTCCTGGCGATGAGGCTGCCGACGTGGCGACGGCGTTCTCCTCCGGCGCCGAGCTGGTGGAGCGGGCGGAGGCGGCCGGGTCGGTGAGCGCCGCCATGATGGCGTTCGAGGTGCAGCGGGGAGGCGGCGACGAGCGCGCCGTGCGGGAGCGGCTGCTGGCGTTGCGGGAGGTGATGGAGGAGTGCGCGAGGAGCGGGATGGCCCGCGACGGTGTGCTGCCGGGAGCCCTCCAGGTGCCGCGGAGGGCGAAGGGGTGGCTCCAGAGGTTGGCGGCGGAGGACCCTGACCACGCACCCGAGTTCGCGGAGGACTGGGCGAACCTCGTCGCCATCGCCGTGAACGAGGAGAACGCCTCGGGCGGACGGGTGGTGACCGCGCCGACGAACGGGGCGGCGGGCATCATCCCCGCGGTGCTGTCCTACGCCCTCGGCTACACGCCGGCGGGGCGGGCCGATCGTGACGACGCGACGGTGCGGTTCCTGCTCGCGGCGGCCGCGGTGGGGTCGCTGTTCAAGGAGCGCGCCTCCATCTCGGGCGCCGAGATGGGCTGCCAGGGCGAGGTCGGGTCGGCCGCCTCGATGGCGGCGGCCGGCCTCGCCGAGGTGCTCGGCGGCACCCCGCGGCAGGTCGAGAACGCCGCCGAGATCGCGATGGAGCACAGCCTCGGGCTCACCTGCGACCCGATCGGCGGGCTCGTGCAGATTCCCTGCATCGAACGCAACGCCATCTCGGCGGGCAAGGCCGTCAACGCTGCGCGCATGGCCCTGCGCGGCGACGGCTCGCATCGCGTGAGCCTCGACGCCGTCATCGAGACGATGCGGCAGACCGGCCGCGACATGGACTCGCGCTACAAGGAGACCGCCCTCGGCGGCCTCGCCGCGACCGTGCCGGTGAGCGTCGTGGAGTGCTGACGCGCATCCGTCACCCCGCCCCCAGCACGTTCTGACGGACAAAGTCCGTGGTAACCGCAGTCTTCACGGACTTTGTCCGTAAGAAAGTGGTCGGGGGGGGTCGGGAAAGTCCAGCGGATGCGCGGGACGGGCGGATGCGCGGCACGCGCCCCGCTCAGCGGAACGCGAGCACTTCCGGGCCCCAGGCCTCGCGGATGCCCGCGTCGGGGTCGCCCACCACGGTGTCGTCGCGGTCGATGATGAGAGTGAGGCGGTCGACCGTGTCGTATCGCGGCCACGAGACCGCGGTGCCGTCGGGGTTGGGGGCGGCAGGAGCATCCGGGTCGTGTCCGTGGGCGAAGGCGACCCAGCGGCCCTGCATGCGTTCCGAGACCGCGAGTGCCTCGGCACGGCCGCCGAGCGCGAACACGATGTCTTTGCCGCGGGGCGCGAAGGAGCGGAACACGTAGGCGAGCTCGGCGGCGTGCGTCGCCCCGATGCCGGTGACCTTGAGCAGGGGTGTGGCGTGGTCGAAGCGGTACATCCAGGTGGGCGCGTGGGCGCTGTGCGCCTCGGCGAGCCAGATCGACGGCATGCGGAACCCGGCGTCGCGCGACACCTCCGCGGGCGCCTGCCGCCGCGGGTAGGCGGGGTAGGCGCCCGTGATGCGCTCGCCCACTCCGCTGAACGCGGGGTTGTCGTTGGCGATCTCGGCGAACATCTGTTCCACCGCCTCGGGTGTGATGGGCAGCAGCGGCGAGCGCATCAGCTTGAAGAACGACGACTCGTCGTGGTTGGTGCCGATGATGAGCGGGATAGGCGCCGCCCGGCCCTCCCGGAACGCGGTGAGCGGCGCCTCGGGCAGCACGTCGTCGCCCCACACGGGGGCGAGCGCGAGCGTTCCCGGCACGGTCGCCGACACCTCGTGGATGAGCTCGGCCCCCGCGTCGACGAGGTCGAACGGGTCGAGGTCGCGCAGCCGCCACGCCTGACCCGGCTCGATGCCCACGATCGAGAGGAACCGCTCGGCGACCCCCGCGGCGCGCTCGCGCCCGTAGACGCTCGTGACCGGGGCACTCTGGGCGATAGCCCGCTGGAAGAGCCCCTCGGCGAGCGGGGAGGTCATCAGCGCGATGACGCAGGCACCGCCCGCCGACTCCCCGAACAGCGTGACGTCGTGCGGGTCGCCGCCGAACGCGGCGATGTTGTCACGCACCCACTCCAGCCCGGCGATCTGGTCGCGGAGGCCGACGTTCGAGTCGAAGCCGTGGGCGAATCCGGATGCTGCGGCCGGCCCACCGAGACCGGTGAAGTCGACGAAACCGAGAACACCGAGGCGGTAGTTCACCGACACGACGACCACGTCGCCGCGTTCGGCGAGCCGGCGGCCGTCGTAGTAGCGCTGCGCAGTGGAGCCCTGGAAGTACCCGCCGCCATGGATCCACACCATCACGGGGCGCCCCTCGCGCCCCTCGGGCGGAACACCCTCCGGCACCCACACGTTCACCGTGAGGCAGTCCTCCTGAATCGGAACCGACGGGTCGACCTCCATCGACTTGAGCACCCGCTGCGGCGCCATCGCACCGAAGCGCGTGGCGTCGCGGAGCTCCGGCCACGGCTCGACCGGCTGCGGGCGGCGGAAGCGGCGCTCGCCGACGGGCGGGGCCGCGAACGGCACGCCCTTCCAGCTGAGCACGCCGCCCTCGCGGGCGCCGCGCACGGCCCCGCCCGCGGTGCGCCGGATCAGGGAGTCCTGGCCCGCGGAAGTCATAGCGGCATGCTATCGAGCGGCACTGCATGTGCGTCGACCGGCCGACCGCATACTGTGGAAATGCACACACCGCGGCGGCCTCAGCGCCACCGCCCGAGCGGAGGAACACGCATGTCCGATCTGGAGAACCGCATCGAGGAGCCCGACGAGTCCGAGGAGTTCTCGCTCTCGGAGTCGGAGCTCGAAGACGTCGACCTCGACGACACCGAAGACATCGACGACGACCCCGAGGTCACCGACGAGGAGAAGGTCGACCCCGTGTTCGACGACGACGAAGAGGTGCTGCACGACAACTTCGGCTACGAGGAGTAGGTAGCCGGCACGTCGCCGTCCACCCCGGTTCGCCGTGGGCGGACGGCGACTGCTTCCCACCGCCGAGCGGATAGTGTGTGCCGCATGCAGATGTTCGACTGGTTGAACCAGCAGTTCAGCGTGTTGGGCATCCAGGTGTACTGGTCGGACTTCCTCGGCAACATCCTCGCCCTGGCCACGGTGGTGCTGGCGCTGCGGCGCCTCGTCATCTCGTGGCCCGTGCAGATCCTCGGCTCGGTGCTGCTGCTCATCGCGAGCCTCAACGTGCACCTCGTGGGCAACGCGGGGCGCCAGGTGATCATCATCGTCGCCGCGAGCTGGGGCTGGGCGACCTGGCAGCGCAGCAAGGCCCGCGCCGGCACCATCACCGTCAGCTGGGCGTCGTGGCGCATGCGACTGCTGCTCGCCGCGGCCATGATCGCCGGAACCGTGCTGATCGGCCTGCTGCTGCACGCCACCGGCTCATCGTTCTACCCCGGCGCGCCGCTCTGGCTCGCCTTCGCCGACGCCTGGATCTTCGTCGGCTCCGTACTCGCGATGGTGGCGCAGGCACGCCGGCTCGTCGAGTTCTGGTTCGTCTGGCTCGCCGTCGACCTCGTCGGCGTGCCGCTCGCCTTCTCGTCGGGGCTCTACTTCTCGGGAATCGTCTACGGCATCTTCTTCGTGCTGGTGCTCATCGGCATCCGCGACTGGTCGATGCGCAGCCGCGCCGTCATCACCTCGGCCGTCGAGCCCGCGCTGCCCCTCGGCGGCATCGCCGAGCCCACCGTCGAGGTCGACCGCCCGCGCGACTGACGCCGGCACGGCATCCGACCGGACATCGCCCGACCGCTCCGAACCCACCGGTGCGCTCGCCACCCCGGCCCCGAGGGTCGATCCGATGCTCGCGGCGACCACGAGACCGATCGCGGCGAGCTCGACCCACCCGAGCTCCTGCCCGAGCAGCAACCACCCGGCGAGCGCCGCCACCACCGGCTCGAGACTCAGCAGCACCCCGAACACGTGGGCCGGCAAGCGGCGCAGCGCGTGCAGCTCCAAGGTGTACGGGATGATCGACGCCAGCACCGCCGTGCCCACGGCCAGCACGAGCAGCAGCGGCTCGCTCACGGCGACCACCACTCCCCCGGCGCCGAGCGGCGCCACCACGAGGGCGCCGATCGCGAGACTCGCGGCCAGGCCCCCGGTGCCCCGGATGCGCGCCCCCACCCGCGCACTCGCCACGACATAGAGCGCCCAGAACGCCCCGGCCGTCAGCGCGAACACCACGCCCAGCGGGTCGAGGGGCTCGCCCGACACGAAACCGTGGCCGCCGAGGAGCACGAGACCCGTGAGAGCGATGCCCACCCAGACGAGATCGCGGGCCCGGCGCGACAGCACGGCCGAGAGCACGAGCGGGCCGAGGAACTCGATGGTGACTGCTGTGCCGAGCGGGATGCGGTCGATCGACGCGTAGAAGAAGCCGTTCATGCCGCCCAGTGCGACGCCGAAGACGGCGACGGCGCTCCACTGCGGGCGCGTCCACGAACCCCAACGCGGCCGCACGATCGCGAGCATCACCACGGCGGCGATGGCGAGCCGGAGGGTCGTCGTGCCCCAACTGCCGAGGGCGGGGAAGAGCTGGGCGGCGAGTGCCGCGCCGAACTGCAACGAGAGGCACGACGCCAGAATCAGCGAGACGGCTGACGCGCGGGAGGAGGCGGGTGACGACACCCCACCAGGATCGGGCAGCCCTCGCGTCACGTCCAGTTCACATGGTTCACGTCGAATCATTAGCAGGGCTAATCTGTACCCGTGCTGAGTGTGCCGCGCCTCCGTCTGCTGAGCGAGCTGCACCGTGTCGGCTCGCTGGCGGAGGTGGCCCGCGTGCTCAACTACACCCCCTCCGCCGTGTCGCAGCAGCTCAGCCTGCTCGAACGCGAGACGGGAGTGCCGCTGCTCGAGCGTGAGGGCCGCGGCGTGCGGCTCACCGGCGCCGCACTCGCCCTGGTCGAGCACGCCCGGGTCGTGCTGTCGGTGCTGGAACGGGCGGAGGCCGAACTGTCGTCGGGCAGTCTGCCGCTCCGCGGCACGCTGAGGGTGGCCGCCTTCCAGACCGCGATGATCGATCTCGTGCCACGGGCCCTCGAGCAGCTGGCGACCGAGCATCCGCTGCTCGAGGTCAGGATCGTGCAGCGCGAGGCCCGCACCGCCTACGAGGGACTGCTCGGGCACGAGTTCGACGTGCTGCTCGGGGAGGGCTACTCGTTGCTGCCCGAGCCCGTGATCGCGGGTGTGGAACGCCTCGACTTCCACCACGACCGACTGCTGCTCGCCGTTCCGCGCACCGGCGCTCTCGCCGCACTCCCCCACACCGTGGAGGCCCATTCCAGCTCACCGTGGGCCATGGACTCGGCCGAGACCCAGACGGGCCGGTGGGCCCAGGCCCGCTGCCGCCATGCCGGCTTCGAGCCACACGTGCGCTACGAGAGCTCGAATCCCCTGCTCCACGCGCAACTCGTGCGACGCGGAGCGGCGGTCGCCTTCATCCCCGATCTGGTGGGAGCCGAGATCCTGCAGGGCGTCGACGTCGTCGACCTCGGGTCCGACGACGTGCGCACGATCTTCACGGCCGTGCGCACGGAGCGCTCGGCGACCGATGCGGTGCGAGCCCTACGCGCCGCCCTCGCGGGCGCGGCGGCCGAGACCACGACGGGAGCGACCGCCTCCTGACTCCGTGCAGGCCTAAAGCGAGCGCGAGCGGGCGGCGCGGCGCGCGGCCTTGCGCTCGGCGGGGGTGCGCGGCAGCTGCTCGAGGTCGCTGAGCGCGGGGCCCTCGATGCGGGTTCCGGATGCGGTGAAGCGCGAGGCGTGCAGCGGGCAGTCCCAGGAGCGCTCGGCGTCGTTCCACTCCAGCACGCCGCCGAGGTGCGGGCACACGGCGCTCACGGCGCAGGTGGTGCCGTCGACCGTCGACACCCCGACGGGGCGCCCCTTCGCCCGGGCGACGAGGCCCGTGCCCTCCGCAGGTCGCGGAACGGGAACCGGGCGGGTCTCGGCGTGCCACCAGCCCGAGACGGCCTCCGCGCCCACCTCGGCGCCCGCCACGGCGCCTTTACCCAGGTCGGCGGGCCGGGTCACGCGGGTGCCCAGCACGCGGTGCCAGTGGGCGCGCTCGCGCCGCGGTTCGCCGAGGATCTCGGAGCGCAACCGGAGTGCCGCGGCCACCCCGTTGGTGAGCCCCCACTTGGCGTAGCCGGTGGCGAGGTACACCCGGCCGCGGCCGCGCGGCAGGGCGCCGACGAAGGGGATGAGGTTGTGCGACTCGTAGTCCTGCGCCGACCAGGCGTTGGTCTCGACGGCTCCGGGGAAGAACAGGCCCGTCCAGGCTCTGAGCTGGTCGAGCCGCTCGGCCTCCGACTTGGCACCGGGTCGGCCGACCGTGTGCCCGTTGCCGCCCACCACGAGCAATTCCTTCCCGTCGGCGGCTCGCGTCGCCGTGCGCAGCGATCGGGAACCTGACTCGGCGGAGTCGCCGACCGAGAGGAACATGCCGTCGACGAGGTCGCCGGGCCGCGCATCCGGAAGCTCGAAGGCCAGGGCGTACGACCGCAGGCCCGTCGTCTTGGCGAAGTAGAGGCCGCGGTCGAGGATGGGGGTCGCGGTGGCGAGCACGGCCGTGCGACCGAAGACGCTGCCGAGGGGCGTGGTCACCCGCACCGGTTTGCTCGCGCGCACGGAGGTGACCCTCGCGCCAGTGTGCAGCACCCCGCCCGCGGCGAGGAGTTCGCGCACGAGGGCGTCGAGCACGTCGACGGCGTCGAGCTGGGCTTGACCGGGCAGCGCGACGCCGAAGGCGAACGGGAAGGTCGTCTCGAGATCGCGGCCCGACACCAGCGACACGTCGAGGCCGGCCTGGCGGGCGGCCCGGAACTCGTCGTCGACCGCCGACGCGCCGTCGTCGTGCTGGGAGTAGCTGTAGGCCGTGCGCTGCTCATACGGCACCCCCGCCTCGTCGGCGAAGCCGAGCAGCCACTCCTGACCGTCGCGGTTGCTCTCCACGTACGCCCGCAGCAGCCGCCGGGAGTGGTGCGAGCGGATGGTCGACAGCCGCGAACCCTGCAGCAACGACACCTTGCCCGTGGTGTTGCCCGTGGCGAGCGCACCGACGCCGAGGGCTTCGAGCACCACGACGCGCCGACCCGCCCGGGCGAGCATGACGGCCGTGGTGAGCCCGGTGAGGCCGGCGCCCACGATGACATCGTCGTAGGCGGCGCCGTCGACGAAGGGGATGGAGGGTGCCGCGGTGCGACCGTCGAGCCAGAGGGAGGTCATGGCCCCAGTAAACGCCTCGGTGCCGAAAGCGCACCCCCGCTGCCCGGGTTGCTCAGAGGCGGCTGGGGGCGCTGGCCTCGGGCTCGTCACGCTGCTCGCCGTCGCCCGGATGCGGGCCGCCACCCCGATGCTCGCCGTCGCCCGGATGCTCGCCGTCGCCCCCTGGCTCTCCGCCGCCCTCCGCGGCGGGCTGCTCGCGCTGCGTGGCGTTCGCGGCGGCGATGGCGGCGCGGCCCGAGGGCAGCAGGATGGCCACGACGATCACCACGACGGTGGCGACCCCGCCCAGCACGAGCAGCAGCTGCACGCTGATGACGTCGGCGAGCGGGCCGAACACGGTCATGCCGATGGGGGTGGCGAGGGCCATCACGATGCCGACGTAGCTGAACACCCGGCCGTGCTTGTCGGGGTCGACGGTCTCCTGCACCAAGGTCATGAACGGCGCGGAGAACAGCGGCACCCCGAGCCCGAACAGGAACATGAAGGCGTAGAACACCCACAGGTTGGGGCTGAGACCGAGCGCCACGGTGAAGACGGCGAAGCCGAAGGTGGCGGTGAGGATGAGGCCGATGCGGCTGCGCTTGGCGAGCACGGTCGACACCAGCACCCCGCCGAGGATCATGCCCACGCTGAACGCGATCTCGAGCACCGTGACCATCCACACCTCCGTGCCGAAGGTGCGGGCGACGAGCAGCGGGGTGATGAACGACGGGGCGACCGTGAGCAGGAAGACGACGGCGAACACGACGAGGAGCCAGCGCACGATGCGGTGGTTCCAGATGTAGCGGGCACCCTCGACCAGGTCGTCGCGGTAGCTGCTGGTCTTCTCGGCGAGCGTCGCGAGGGTCGGAACCGACACGAACACCAGGAAGCCGATGCCGATGACCGCGGTGACGACGTCAATGAAGAACACCGGGACGATGCCGAACAGACCGAAGACCGCGCCGGCGGCGGCGGGGGCGAGCAGGGCCATCGCCGACTGCACGGTCTGGAAGAAACCGTTGACCCGCATGAGCTGATCGGGCGGCGCGATCTGCGGGATCATCGCCTGCACCGCAGGCGTCTGCACCCCCGCGCCGACCGAGCGCACCGCGACGGCGAGCAGGATGATCCAGAGATCGCTGATGCCGTTCAGCATGAAGAAGGCGAGCGCGAGCGTGACGGCGGCGATCGTGCCGTCGGCCACCATGACGAGCACCTTCCGGTTCATGCGGTCGGCGAGCACGCCGCCGAAGATCGACACGATGCCCTGCGGCAGGAAGGCGGCCACGGCGTAGAGGGCTATGGCGAGGCCCGACTGCGTCTCGAACGTCACCCACCACATGACGGCGTACTGCACCACCATGGAGCCGAACAGCGAGATCGTCTGGCCGCTCAGGAACAGCGCGACGTTGCGCTTCCAGTGCGCGAAGTCGGCGGTGGAAGCGGTCGCGGCGATGGCGTCATCCGTCATGTGAACAGCGTACACATGACCTCCGACACCGGGTCTGCCCGATCGGGCAGACCCCGCCCGTCAGGCTGAGGGGAGCACGATCACCGGGTCGGTGGTGGGGGTCGCCGAACCGCCGGCCGGCTCCACGGTGACACCCACCGAATCGCCCGCGTGCATCGACCCGTCGAGCACGTGCCAGGTCGTTCCGGTGGCCGACGGGGTGAAGGTGCCGGCAGGCTTCGCGCCGTCGGAGTCGATGTACCAGGCCTCGTAGACCTTGCCGTCGGGCAGCCCGCCGAGCCCGTCGACGAGCACCGCCGAGCGGCCGAGCTCGCCCGACCAGACCAGCGTCGCGGCACCGCCGCCGTCGAGCTCCACGGTCGCGCGCTGACTGTCGGCCGCCGCGGTGATCTCGGCGAGGGCGGTCGCCGAGGCTTCGGCGACCGGAGCGCCACCGGAGCCCGCGTTGATGAGCGCTCCTCCGGCGAGGCCCCCCACGAACAGCGCCGCAGCGGCGGCCGCGCCCACGATGATGCCCACCGGGCCGGTGAACCAGCGCCGGCGTGAGCGGAGCTCGGCGGGCCCGGCGACGGCGACGGTGACCTCCATCGGTGCAGCGACGGTGACCACAGCATCCTGAACCTGTTGCGGCGACGACGTGACCGGGGCATGCTGAAAATCAGGAGCGTTCCGAACCTCCGGAGCGAGCTGCGGCGTCTCGGCGATCTTCGCCATGAGGTCGAGCTTCAGCCGGGGAGAGGGCTGCACCGGCGCGACTGCGAGGCCGAGCAGGGCAGAGGTCTCACGCAGCGCATCCGCCTCGTCGCGCAGAGTGGGAGAGTCGACGGCTTCGCGGTCGAACTCATCGGCCTCGCCGCGGGTCAACGCGTCGAGCGAGTAGGCGCCGCTCAACAGGCGGGCGTCGTCGTCGTCTCGTGTTCCGGTCATGTGGTCACCCCCAATTCGTCTCGCAGTCTGATCATTCCGTCGCGAAGTCTCGTCTTCACCGTGCCGAGCGGTATGGACAGCTTGGCCGAGATCTCCGTGTGCGTGAGACCACCGTAATAGGCCAGTGAGATCGCTTCCCGCTGGAAGGCCGTGAGATGGGCCATGGCCCGCTTCACCCGCTCGTGCTCGATGCGGATCTCGACCGTCTCGCTCACCTGGTCGTAGTCGGGTTCGCGGTCGCGGAGGCCGATGCGCTCGTCGCGGTCGTGACCCGACTGGGAGGAGCGCACGCGGTCGACGGCCCTGCGGTGGGCCATCGTCAGCAGCCACGACACCGCGCTGCCCTTGCCCTGCTCGAAGCGCGAGGCCGTCTTCCAGATCTCGAGGAAGACCTCCTGAGTCACTTCCTCCGACTGCGCGTGATCGATGAGCACGCGCTGCACCAGTCCGAGCACCCTCGACGCGGTGCGGTCGTACAGCTCGGAGAACGCCTGCTGGTCGCCTGCCGAGACTCGGCTGAGCAACGCTTCGAGGCTCGGCGGATCGGCTACCACAGGTTCACGATCCCACTCCACGAGTTCCAGCATGACAGACCTGCTCTTTCTCGCTAGTGGGTGCGGGCGTTTGTCAGGAAGAGGTTCGGGGCGGTGCACACGATCGGATTGCCGGATCGGTCGTGAAAAGAATTTCCAAACCGATCCCCCGGCCGTGCCGAAACCCCTCCAAAGCAACGGAAACCGACCGCGGAACTCACCTGATCCCTCCGGTCGGCTTCTCCCCCAGAAGGAGTCCTCAGCATGCGTATCACCAAGCGTCACACTCTCACCGTCCTCGCCATCGCGGCAGCAGCATCCTTCGGCCTCGCCGGCTGTTCGGGCGCGTCGGACACCACCACCTCAGGCTCGGGCTCGTCGGAGAGCTCGGCCACCTCGAGCCCCATGGAGACCCCCATGGCGAGCCCCACCGCCGAGGCGATGGACCCGGCAGCCGACCTCGTCGGCCCCGGCTGCGCCGCCTACGCCGAGGCCGTTCCGGACGGCGCCGGCTCCGTCGAGGGCATGTCGGCCGACCCCGTGGCCACCGCCGCCTCGAACAACCCGCTGCTGAAGACCCTCACCGCCGCGGTCTCGGGCCAGCTGAACCCTGACGTCAACCTGGTCGACACCCTGAACGGCGGCGAGTTCACCGTCTTCGCCCCCGTCGACGACGCCTTCGCGAAGCTCGACGCCGCGACCGTCGACTCGCTGAAGACCCCCGAGGGCGCCGCGACACTCACCAAGGTGCTGACCTACCACGTCATCCCCGGCCAGCTCTCGCCGTCTGAGATCGTCGGCACCCACAAGACCGTCGAGGGTGGCGAGGTCACCGTCGCAGGTTCGGGCGACTCGCTCACCGTCAACGGTTCGACCAACGTCATCTGCGGTGGCGTGAAGACCGCCAACGCCACCGTGTACCTCATCGACTCGGTGCTGATGCCCTCCATGTGACCCACGTCACTCCCCACGACGACTCCCCCCGCCTGCGCTCGCAGCGGGGGGAGTCGTTCGTTCGTTCGCTTAGGCTTTCGGGGTGGATGCGGCAGAGAGCGTGGTGATCGCGGGGCACGTCTGCGTCGACGAGATCGTCACGGCAGGCGGCACCAGGCGCATGCCCGGCTCGCCCGCGGTGTTCATGGCGCCGGTGCTGCGCGACGGCGGGTACATCGCGCGGGTCGCAGCCCCGCACGGGCCCGACTTCGAGGCGCTCGGCGCCGGGCTCCGGATGCTCGAACCCGCCGACCGCGCCGGCACCCTGGTGTACGTGAACGACCTCACCGGCATCCGCCGCACCCAGGCCGTGCGCCAGCCCGAGGCCGCCGCGCTCGGGCTGCCGGGGCCGCTCGTCACCCCGGCCCTCGCCGAGGCTCGCGCCCTGCTCTTCACCCCCCTGCTGCCCGACCCCGCGCCGGAGGTCGTCGCCGCGTACACCGCAGCGCTGCCCGACGAGGCGCTCCGCCTGGTGCTGCTGCAGGGTTACCTGCGTGAGCTCGACGCCGAGACGGATGCGCGGGGCGGCCACGCGGTTCACGAGCGCCGGTTCGTCGAGGCGCCCCAGCTGCTGCCGCTGTTCGACGTGGCGGTGCTGAGCGACGAAGACCTGCTCGACGGGGCCCACGCCTCGGCCTCGGCGTGGGCGGCCGCCCACCCCACGACCGCCGTGATCGTGACCCGGGGAGCCGAGGGCGCATCCGTCTACCGGGGCCGGGAACGCACCGATCTGCCCGCCTACGACGTCGGCAACCTCGCCCCCGACGCCCTGGTCGGAGCCGGCGACCAGTTCGGCGCCGAGCTCACCCTCGCCCTGCTCGACTCCCCCGCCGGCCCGCGTGCCGCAGCCCGCGACCCCCGCGGCCTCGTCACCGCCGTCGCCCGCGCCACCCGCACCACCGCCCTCCGCCTCGCCGACCGCACCACCTCCACGGCCGGCGCCTCGGGCGTCAGCTCACGGTCGGGCGAAGCGACCCCGGACCGCACCGATGTGATGCCGTCTGGAGCAGCTCGTCGCTGACTCCGGCCGCGCACTATCCATCGTCAGCACCGCATGAGGCTGCTGACCGGGGTGATCCGGCGGGTCAGCTTGCGAGGTGGTGTTCGACCAGCAGGCGGTGGACGGCCTCCCGCACCAGCTCGCTCTCGCGCTTACCCGTCTGCTGCATCAGCCGCTCGAACGCCGCGCGATCCGCTTCGGGAATCCGTGCTCGCACCGTGGGCGATGCGCCGCGCGCCTTTTCGCCCAATCGCGGGCGCCCCGCCTCTCGCAGCACCGTATCGAGGGCTTCGTCAGAGCCGTATTCCTTCACCATCAACGCGCGACCGGCGGCCTCGGCCTCCGCACCGGCCTGCACGTTCGCGGGCGCGGGGAGCGGTGTCGCCGGGTCGGTGAGACGCGCAGCCACTGCCTCGTACTGCGCCTCAGTCATCTCAGCCACTCGGGTTCTCCTCCCTGTAACGCCGGAACTTCGGCCCCAACGGCATCGCATGGAACACCACGGCCTGGCGGCCGTCGCTGTACACATTCACCAACACTTCGATTTCTCGCCCGGTCTGACCGTGCGGAGGACCGATGAAGAGCATCACGGCTCCGTCATCCCACGACTGACCCGGCAATTCCGCACGATACGTCGGCTCCAATCTCCCTCGAGCCGCCACGTGAGTCGAGGATACCTCAGGCTAGGAAGGGGCGGAGGTCGGGGTAGCCGGAGGTGTTCCAGGCGCCGTCGACGACGATGTTCTCGCCGTTGACGTAGGTGGCGTCGGTGGAGGCGAGGAAGAGGGCGACTGCGGCGATCTCCTCGGGTTCGGCCGGGCGGCCCTGCGGGATGCGGTCGAGGAAGGCCTCGGTGACGCCGGGCATCGAGGTGAGTCCGCCGGTGAGCGGGGTCGAGACGAGCCCGGGAGACACGGCGTTGACGCGGATGCCGTCGCCGGCGAGCTCCAGCGCCGCGTTGCGGCTGAACATGACGACGCCGGCCTTGGCCGTGGAATAGCCCGAGCCGAAGTGCATGGGAACCTGCGAGTTGAGCGAGGCGATGTTGACGATCGAACCCGTCTTGCCCTCGGCGAGGAACTGCTTCGCCCCCAGCTTCGTGCCGAGGAAGGCGCCGTAGAGGTTGAGGCGGATGTTGAAGTCCCAGGTCGCGAGATCCATGTCGACGACACGACCGGGGCGCGAGCCGCCCGCCACGTTGAAGACGGCATCGATCGTGCCGAAGCGCTCGACGGCCGCGGCGAAGAGCGCCTCCATCGCCGTCTCGTCGGTGACATCGGTGCGCAGACCCGCGACGTTCTCGCCGAAGGTCGAGGGGGCGGCGTCGATCGCCTCCTGGTTGATGTCGGCGACGAACACCTTCGCACCCTCGTCGACGAGGCGGCGGGTGATCGCGGCGCCGATGCCGGAGACGCCTCCGGTGACGACGGCGACCGTGGAATCGAAGCGGGCCATGACTGCCTTTCCGCGTCGCCTGCCTTGGCGGCGCATCCGTCTCCACTCTACGAGTTTCTCTGACAGGTGTCAGAAATGCCCGATGGATGCCCAGGTTTCGCTCACGGGTGATCTAGCCTGAGCGCATGGATCCGCGGTACGAGCGCACGCAGCAGCAGCTGCGCCATGCGGTGTACCGGCTCGCCGCCGAGCGACCCGTGGGCGAGATCGGCGTCGCCGAGCTCTGCCGCGCCGCCGGGGTGACCCGCGACACCTTCTACCGGCACGCCGTCTCGCCGACGACCCTGCTCGCCGAGGCGCTCGGCGACGAGCTCACCGCCGCCATCGAGGCCGTGCGCGACGAGCACTCCGGCCGGCTCGCCCCCGGCGAGCGCCTCGACGGCGAAGCGCTCATGCGGCAGTCAGAACGCGCCCTGCTGCAGCACCTGCGCGCCCACGCCGCCGTGTACCGCAACGCCATGACCGTCGGCCTCGTGCCCGAACTGCGCACCCAGCTCGAGCGGCTCATCTTCGACGCCCTCGTCGAGCACGCTCTCGTGCACCCGAGCATCCTCCCCGAGGCGATCGCGCCCGACGACCGGCAGGCGCTCGAGATCACCGCGGCCTACGCCGCCTCGGGCACCGTCGGCGCCGTCGAGCGCTGGCTGCGCCACGACCCGCTCGACGTCGACCGCGGTGCGGCGCTCATTCTCGCCGCCTCCCCCGCCTTCTGGCTCCGCGACCCGTGAGCGCGACCCGCTGCGCCGAGTCCTTCCGCGGATGCGCGGCCACAGCGTGACGCCACCGGATCACCGGATGCACGGCCGAGGTACCAACCGGATGCGCGACGCTGCCGGGCGCACCTGTTTCTAGATGTAGATGGCCGGGTCGAGGTAGACGGCGGGGTCGGTGAGCGACTCCCGCGACGCCGCGCCGTCGATGCCGGCGGAGGCCCGCACGTCGCGCGCCGGGATGCCGATGAGTACCGAGCCGGCCGGCGCCGACTTCACCACGACGGCCCCCGCGCCGACGCTCGAGTCCGACCCGATCGAGACCGGCCCGAGGATGGTGGCGCCCGCGCCCACGGTCACCCGGTCGCCGAGGGTGGGGTGCCGCTTCACCCGGCGCATGCTGCGGCCGCCGAGCGTCACCCCGTGATAGAGCATCACGTCGTCGCCGAGCACCGCGGTCTCGCCGATGACCACGCCCATGCCGTGGTCGATGAACAGCCGCCGCCCGATGCGGGCGCCCGGGTGGATCTCGACGCCGGTGAGGAACCTGGCGAACTGCGACAGCAACCGCGCCGGCAGCCGGAGCCCGGGCGCCCGCCACCAGCGGTGCGCCACCCGGTACGCCCACACCGCGTGCACCCCGGGGTACGACAGCACGACCTCGATCGCACTGCGCGCCGCCGGGTCGTGCGAGCGCGCGGCGGCGACGTCTTCACGCACCCGGGCGAGAAGACGTCGCGCGACGCTCACGAACGCTCCCCGCTCAGTCGGCGAGACCGGCCCACAGCGGAGTGGAGATGTACCGCTCGCCGAGGTCGCAGATGATGGCGACGACGGTCTTGCCGGCGTTCTCGGGCCGCTTCGCGACCTCGAGCGCGGCCCAGAGGATGGCGCCGGAGGAGATGCCCGCCATGATGCCCTCCTCGCTGGCCAGCTCGCGGGCGACCCGCAGCGCGTCGTCGAGGGTGACGTCGATGATCTCGTCGTACACCTCGCGGTCGAGAATGGGCGGCACGATGTTCGCGCCGATGCCCTGGATCTTGTGCGGCCCCGCGGTGCCTTGCGTGAGCAGCGGCGAGTCGAGGGGCTCGACACCGACGACCTGCACCTGGGGCTTCCGCTCCTTGAGCACCTGGCCGACGCCCGTGATGGTGCCGCCGGTGCCGATGCCCGCAACGAAGATGTCGACGGCGCCGTCGGTGTCGGCCCAGATCTCCTCGGCGGTGGTGGCGCGGTGGATGGCCGGGTTGGCCTCGTTCTCGAACTGGCGGGCGAGGATGGCGTTCTCGGTGGAGTCGACGATCTCCTGCGCCTTGGCCAGCGCGCCCTTGATGCCCTCGGGGCCGGGGGTGAGCACGAGCTCGGCGCCGTAGGCGCGCATGACGACGCGGCGCTCGGCCGAGGCGGTCTCGGGCATGGTGAGGATGACCTTGTAGCCGCGGGCCGCGCCCACCATCGCCAGGGCGATGCCGGTGTTGCCGCTCGTGCCCTCGACGATGGTTCCGCCGGGCTTCAGCGCGCCCGCCTTCTCGGCGGCGTCGATGATGGCCACGCCGATGCGGTCTTTCACGCTGTTCGCGGGGTTGTAGAACTCGAGCTTGCCGAGCACGGTGGCGTCGATGCCCTCCGTGAGGCGGTTGATGCGGACGAGCGGGGTGCGGCCGACGATCGCGGTGACGTCGTCGTAGATGCGTGCGGGCATGAGTGCGTCTTCCTGGGAGCGGTCTGAGTCGTGGAGCGTCGCTCCAACTCTAGGGCGTGCAGGGCCGGGCCGCCTGTGTGTGACGTGCGCGCATCCGTCGCCGTCCTGTGGCCCGTCGCGGTCCGCGGAGACGACGACGCGAGCGCCCCCGTCGCCGGGTGACGCTCGCGTCGCGAGAGCTGCTGCGGCGGTGCCTCAGCTGCAGGTGTAGGTGATGCCGTCGATGTAGTGGGTGCCCGGGCCGAGCTCGGCGCAGGCCTCGGCGATGCTGCCCGCCGCCGCGACGAGCACGACGATGAGCACGATGAGACCGATGACCTGGAGCACGATGGCGATGATCGACACGATGACACCGGCCTTCGCCGGGCCGTTCGCGACGCCCGCACGCTTGGACTGGTTCTTCGCGATGATGCTCATGATGAGGCCGGCGATCGGCGCGACCAGGGGCAGGATGAAGAACCCCGCGATGGCGGTGATGAGACCGGCGATGCCGAGCCCCTTGCCGGGCACGGATGCGGGCTGACCGCCGTACCCGCCGGGCTGGCCCACCGGAGGGGCGGCGTTGTACTGGGGGGCGCTCTGGTACTGCGGAGCGGACGGCGGCGTAGGCTGGTGCGGGGGAACCGGAGGCTGGTTCTGATCGGTCATGGCACTCGTCTCCTTCTCACGGGGTGATCGCAGGTGCTTCGAAGGTTACCGCGAGCATCCGCTCTCGGCTCGGCTTTCGGCGGGCGTGCGCTGAAACGGGGCGGGGCTACCCGGTAGCCTGGTGCTCGCCCTCAGGGGTACCCCACGACCTCGACGAAGGAGCACCCTCGTGTCTGCAGCAAGGCCCCTCTCCGGCTCCCGCATCGACCTCGAGAGCGGCGCCTACCGCGCCTCGATCGCCTCCGTCGGCGCCACCCTCCGCGTGCTGCAGCACGACGGCCGCGACCTGGTCGTGCCGTTCGAGGTCGACGAGCCGCGACCGGCCTACCGCGGCGCGACCCTCGCCCCGTGGCCCAACCGTGTGGTCGACGGCCGCTACGTCTTCGCCGGCGAGACGCAGCAGCTCGCCCACACCGAACCCGAGCGCGGCAACGCCCTGCACGGGCTCGCGGCCTGGCTCGACTTCGCGGTGACCGAGCGCACCGTCGACTCGGTCACCCTCGCCGCCACGGTGCAGCCGCAGAGCGGCTACCCGCACCGCCTCGAGCTCGAGGTGGGCTACCGGCTCGACGACGGGGGCCTGCACCAGAGCGTCACCGCGCAGAACTCGGGCCGGGGGCCCGCACCGTTCGGCACCGGCCCGCACCCGTACCTCGTGGCGGGCCCGGGCATCGTCGACGACTGGACCCTCGAACTCCCCGCCGTCGAGGTGCTCACGGTGACGGAGGAGCGACTCATCCCGATCGGCCTCGCCGACGTGTCGACCGAAGACGGAGGGGTGTTCGACTTCCGCGCACCGCGGGTCATCGCCGACACCTTCATCGACCACGCGTTCACGACCCTCTCCCGCTCGGGCGAGACCGGTCTCGCGACCGTGACCGTCACCTCTCCCCAGGGCACGGGCGTGGCGATGAGCTTCGGCGCCGAGTGCGGCTGGGTTCAGGTGCACACCGCCGACCAGTCGGCCCGATCGGGTCTCGCGGTGGAGCCTATGACCTGCCCGCCCGACGCCTTCAACTCCGGCACCGACCTCATCGTCCTCGCCCCCGGAGAGTCGACCACCGCATCCTGGAGCATCACCGCCCTCTGAGCGGGGCACCTGAGCGAGGCGCACCGGGCGGGGCGCGGCGGGCGGCCCGAGCCGGGCGCGGGCAGCCCCGCCTCAGTCGCCGTCGGGGAGGCTCGCCCGGCCGTAGGCCGAATGACGGCGCGGGATGAGCATCACGAGCAGCACACCCACCGCGGCCGCCGCGAGTGAGACGATGAACGACAGCTGGAAGCCCCACGCGCTCGGGGTCGTGACGTCTCCGACCGTGACGGTCTGCGTCGCCAGCACCACGCCGAACACGGCGCTCGCGACCGTGGAGCCGAGCGAGCGCATCACCGAGTTGAGTCCGTTCGAGGCGGCGGTCTCGGTGGGCGGCACCGCCCCCATGATGAGCGTCGGCATCGCCGAGTAGGCGAACCCGACGCCGAGCCCCACCACGGTGGCGATGAGCACGGTGTGCCAGATCTCGGTCATGAGGAAGACGGCGAGCAGGTAGCCCACGGCGATGACGGCGAGCCCGAGCAGGAAGCTCAGGCGCGCACCCCTCGCCCGGATGAGCCGCGCCGCCAGCCCCGACACCGCCCACATCACCAGGCCGCTCGGAATGAGGCAGAGGCTCGCCACGAACATGCTCTGCCCGAGACCGACCCCGGTGCCGGTCGAGGCCTCGAGCAGCTGCGGCAGCACGACGGTGCTGGCGAAGAACGCGAAGCCCACCGTCACCGACGCGGCGTTGGTGAGCAGCACGGTGCGCCGGGTGGCGACCCTGATGTCGATGAGCGGGCTCGCCGAGCGCAGCTCGTACCAGGTCCACAGGGCGAGCACGACGACCCCGCCGACCAGGCAGGCGAGCGTCGGGAGGCTGACCCAGCCCCATCCGTTGCCCTTGGAGATGCCGAGCAGCAGGGCGGTGAGGGCGACCGCGAGCCCGATCGCGCCCACCGCGTCGAACTGGCCCTCGGCCCGCAGGGTGCTGACCGGGATGAACCGCCACACCAGCACGAAGCCGGCGACCGCGAGCACACCTGACACCACGAACAGGATGTGCCAGTCGAGGAACTGCGAGATCACCGCCGCCAGCGGCAGCCCGACCGCACCGCCGATGCCGAGCGTCGCGCTCACCAGCGCCACGGCGGCACCCACCCGGTCGCGGTGCAGCACGTCGCGCAGGATGCTGATGCCGAGCGGGATGACGCCGATACCGGCCCCCTGCAAGCCGCGACCGATGACGAGCGGCACGAGCGTGGTGGCGAACCCGGCGATGACGGAGCCGAGCACCACGAGGCCGAGCAGCACGAGCACCATGCGGCGCTTGCCGTAGAGGTCGCCGAGGCGGCCGAAGATGGGGGTGGCGACGGCGGCGGCGAGGAGCGTGACGGTGACGGCCCACTGCGAGTCCTCCGCCGAGACATCGAGGATCTCGGGGAGCGACGGCACCAGGGGCACGAGCAGCGTCATCATGAACGCGGTCACGAGACCCGTGAAGGCGAGTGTGAACACCACCGCGCGCTGATCGACCGGTCGGCTCAGCCTGGCGCGCTCGTCGTCGCTCAGCCAGGGCTTGTCGGTTGGATCGTCGGCTTCGATGGTTACTCCCTGTGAACTACTTTACCGGGGAGGGAACAGCGGACGGGCCCCCGCTATTCCCCGATAATGAAGGAATGCACACCGAGCGGGGTTTCGACAGGCTGGTGAACTTCAGCGACGCGGTCGTCGCCATCGCCATCACGCTGCTCATCCTGCCCTTGGTCGACCTCGCCGCCGACCTCAAAGACACCACTGTCCTCGACATGCTCGAGAGCAACTGGCCGCAGTTCCTGGTGTTCATCATCTCCTTCGCCGTCATCGGCCGGTT
The DNA here is from genome assembly GCF_013113715.1 of Herbiconiux sp. SALV-R1. Lineage (GTDB taxonomy): Bacteria > Actinomycetota > Actinomycetes > Actinomycetales > Microbacteriaceae > Herbiconiux. The sequence goes on along the minus strand of NZ_CP053344.1, from coordinate 4,370,895 downwards.
CTGGATCAACCACCACCGGCTCTACGAGAACGTCATCGACTACAGCCCGGCGCTGCTCTGGGTGAACCTGCTGTGGCTGCTCACCATCGTCTTCCTGCCGTTCCCCACTGAGCTCATCTCGAGCACCGGCCAGAACAACCCCTCGACGGCGGCCCTCTACGTCGGCACGATGGTGCTCACCACCGCGGCGGGTGCCTGGCAGGTGCTCATCCTCATCCGCAACCCGCACCTGCAGGCAGAGGCGGTGAGGGGTCAACTCCGGATGGGACCGTCGCTCATCGCGCTCGTGCTCATGCTCGTGGTGTTCGTGATGGTGATCGCCGTTCCCCAGTTCGGCCTGCTGTGGCTGTTCCTCCTCGTGCTCACCGGCCCGGGGCAGGCCGCCTACAGCCGCCGGTACAAGCGCCTCAACCCCGGTCAGACGCTTCCGCCCGAGTGATCAGCCCGCGGCCGCGAAGAACTCGACGACGGCGTGCCTGAAGACGCGTGAGGTGATGGTCGTGATGTGGTCGCGGCCGGGAACGCCGACGAAGGCAGCGCCCGGGATGCGCTCCGCGAGTTCACGGGTCGGCTGCGCGATGGGGTCGTCGTCGCCCGCGACGAAGAGCAGTGGATGCGGGGGTACGGCGGTGAGCGGCGACCAGCCCGCACGACGCCCCGCCTCGGCCACTCGGAGGAGCGCCGCGCGGTCGCTGCCGGGCACACCGTCGATCATCGCGAGGTAGCGCGCGGTCGCGGTGCCGGGCGCTGCCGCACCGGGCGTCTTCGCGGCGGCGAGGTCGAACCCCGCGAAGGAGCCCGAGGCGGGCGGGCCACCGAGGGCGAGCGACAGCACGCGAGCGGGATGCGCGAGAGCGAGATCCCAGGCCAGGCGCGAGCCCAGGGAGTAGCCGAGCACGTGGGCGCCCGACACACCGGCGTCGTCGAGCACCGCGACGAGGTCGGCCCTGAAGCGAGGCAGCGCGTAGGCGGCGAGCGCATGTGGCTTCCCGCTGCGGCCGTGGCCCCGCAGATCGAGGGCGACCACCGAGAAGCCCGCCTCGACGAGCGCGCTGCCCCAGCGCGGGCGGATCCAGTTCGAGTCGCGGTTCGCGGAGAACCCGTGCACGAGCAGCACCGCGGGTCGCCCGGGGTCGCCGAGCACCTCGTAGTCGATCGCGACCCCACCCGATTCCACCTGCGGCACCCGGCGAGCCTACCGCCCGGGGTCGCCCGAGCACCGGGTGTCCGATAATCGAGGGGTGCCCGCATCCGCCCCTCCCCCAGCGCCGAACAGCAGTGTGGCCCCGCTCGACGACTCGGCCCGCTGCCCGTGCTCGAGCGGCGAGCGGTATGGCGCGTGTTGCGGGCCGTTCCACTCCGGCGCGACCGCGGCCCCGACCGCCGAGCGGCTGATGCGCTCGCGGTTCTCGGCCTTCGCCGTCGGCGACGCCGGCTACCTGCTGGAGAGCTGGCACCCGAGCACGCGACCCTCCGTGCTGGAACTCGACCCGAGCATCCGGTGGCTCTACCTCGACGTGATCGACCGGCAGGGCGGTGGGCTCGGTGACGACACGGGTGTGGTGGAGTTCGTCGCGCACTACCGCGCGCGGCGGACCGGGGGTGCGAGCGGCGCCGAACGCGGGGAGCAGCACGAGCGCAGTGCGTTCGAGAAGCAGGGCGGGCGGTGGTTCTATGTCGGAGCAGCCTGAGCCGCGACGAGGTCGCACGCGTCGCGTCGTCGGCATCGCCGCGCTCGCGGTGGGGCTGACGGTCGCGGTCGTGGTGGGGCTCGTGCTGGCCACGAGTTACTGGAGCGCCGGCATCCGTCTCGAGGAGGGGGCGGTCGAGGAGTCGACCGAGCAACCGTTCTACACGCTGCCGAGCCCGGCGCCCGCGGCGGCGCCCGGCACGCTCCTGCGCACCGAGCCCCTCCCGAGCGCCCCGGCCGGAGCGGTGGCCTGGCGGGTGCTCTACCACTCCGCCGACGTGCTCGGGAACGACATCGTGGTCTCGGGGGTCGTGGTGGCGCCCGACGGCGAGCCGCCGCAGGGTGGGCGGCCGGTGGTGTCGTGGGCGCATCCGACCACCGGCGCTGCGGCGCGCTGCGCGCCTTCGGTCGGCATCGATCCGTTCGACCTCATCGAGGGGCTCGACGACCTGCTCGACGCCGGGTACGTCGTGGCGGCGACGGACTACTCGGGCATGGGGGTCGAGGGGCCCGACTCGTACCTCATCGGCGAGACCGAGGGGAACAACGTGCTCGACGCCGCGCGCGCGGCGCGCGCCCTCGACGGCGCGGGAGCGGGTGACGAGCTCGTGCTCTGGGGTCACTCGCAGGGCGGGCAGGCGGCGCTGTTCGCCGCCGAGCGGGCGGAGTCGTATGCACCCGAGCTGCAGCTGAAGGCGGTAGGGGTCGCCGCACCGGCGACCGATCTCGTGGCGTTGCTGAAGGCTGACATCGGCGACGTCTCCGGGGTCACCATCGGCGCCTACGCCTTCACCGCGTACGCCTCGGTGTACGGACCGTCGACCCCCGGGGCGGAGCTCGACACCATCCTCACGCCGGCCGCGGTGGAGGCCGCCCCGACGATGAACGAGCTGTGCCTGCTCGGGCAGAACTCGGAGCTGCACGCCATCGGGTCGCCCCTCATCGGCGGGTTCCTCAGCGGAGACCCGGGCACCGTCGAGCCCTGGGCGACCCTGCTGAAGGAGAACACGCCCGGGTCGTCGGGCGAGCCGCTCCCCGTGCCGCTGTTCGTGGCGCAGGGTGACGTCGACGAGCTCGTGCGGCCCGAGATCACGGCCGACTTCGTCGACGAGCAGCGGGCCGCGGGCACCGAGGTCACCTACGAGACCGTCGAGAACACGGGCCACGGCCTCGTGGCCGATCGGGCCCTGCCGGGGTTGCTGCGGTGGCTGGGGTCGCTGGGGCTGCCGTCCTGAGTCGCGCCGCGCATCCGGTGACCGTTCGCGCTCGGGTGGTGACGCGCATCCGGTGACCCCGTGCGGGCGGGCGCCGGGCGGTGCACAGTGGGATGACGAGAGAACGGAGACCCCATGGGCGACGAGCATCCCGACAACCCGCACCCCGACGCCGACGGCGACGTGACCCGACCGGATGGGGGGCCCGCCCCCGAGGAAGACGTCACCGAGGGCGGCACGGTCGACCCCGAGGCGCCCGGGCCGACCGCGGACGTGGTGGACCCCGACGCCGACTGAGGGCGCGGCTGCGGCTGCGGCGCTGCGCGGGTGCGGCTTGGGCGCTGCGCGGGGGCGCGGGTGCGCGGGTCAGCCGCGGTTGAAGAAGCTCGCGAAGTCAATGAAGGAGTAGACCAGGCGCCAGCGCTCGTTGCCGTAGTCGGCGGCTTTGACGAGGGTCGTGAGTGCCACGGCGTCGCGCCCGACGGTGACGCCATCGAGCTGCGGGGGCGTGCCGAACAGGGCGAGGTGCGCGGTCGACACCCCTGTGGCGAGCGATCCTGAGCCGTCGGCGGCGACGAGCGAGCGGATGCGCGCCAACTCCTGGCGACGCCCGTCGGCCTCGGCGCGGGGCCGGCGGAAGCGTGCCGGAACCACGGCCACCACGACGCCGAACACCACCACTGCAGCGCTCGACACCGCCAGCGGCCCGGCTTCGGGAGCCACCAGCACGGCGCAGATCACGCCGGCCGCGACACCGAGCAGCGCGACAGCGACCAGCAGCAGCGACGGCCAGCGGAACGGGATGCGCGTGAGGTCGCGTTCCCAGAGGCTCCAGGAGGCGGCCTCGACGGCGTCGAACAGCCGGTCGCGCTGGCTGTCGCGCCAGCGCGAGGGCGACCTGCCGCCCTCCATCGTCGACTCGTCGACGCGCACGCCGTTGTACGCGGCGACGATGTCGCGCTCGTCGTCGCTCAGCTGGGCGGCGTCGAGCACCTGCACGGCCGGCGCGGAGCCCTTCGTGGGGCGGAGCACGGCGATCGCACCGCGCGCATCCAGGTCGACGAGTACTGCGGAGGCGGCTCGACGGTCGCGGTCGGCGAGCAGGGCGTCGACGAGGATCGGGGACGGCTCGAACGGCCGCGCCTGCTCGTCCTGCTCGGCCGGCTCGGCCTGCCCGAGAGGCCCGGCCTGCGGGGCGGTCTCGACCGGGCGGCCCGGCGAGCGGTGCAGCGCGAGGCGCAGCAGTAGTGTCACGACGAGCAGCACCACGGCGATGCCGAGCACCGCGATCGCGCCGTCCATGCCTCTCCCCTGTTCCCACCGGGCGTTCCCGCCTGTCGCTCCCACCCGACCCGGGTGCGGTCTCCAGTCTGGCGGATCGGGAAGCTTCGCGGCGCGCGCACGGTTGTCACCCTCACCGCACGAACGACGAGAGGGGCCGCCCGTGTCCTTGACCTCATCCGCCCCCGCTCCCACCGCCACGAGCACCACGCCGACCGTGCGCGAGCAGGTCGACCGGCTCATCGCCCTCGGACTCCCCGAACTGGCGGGCATCAGCGCCGACGAGCTGCGCAGTCACGCCGCCGAGCTGCGGGGTGGTGCGAGGTCGATCCTGGTCGTGCATCCGTGTCTGGTGCCGGCGAGCCGGCTCGTGCCCCTGCTCAGTCGTGCAGGGCGGCCCGGGTTCGTGGTCTCCGACTTCACCGACCTCGACGACTTCGCGCCGCTCGACGGCATCGACATCCCCGCTCGGCCGCTCTACCTCGTGCACGAGGTGGAGCGCGGCGACGAGCTGCGCAACTGGAGCCCCGACGAGGCGCTGCCCGAGATCACCTCGCGCGGTCGCCGGCCCCTCACGGTGAACGAGGGCGTGAGCTGGCCGCTGCAGCAACCCGACCAGCTGCAGCCGGGCTTCTGCGCCATGACCATCGGCTCCCGCCTCCGCACCCCGGCCGGCGACCTCGACCCGCGCACCCCCGCCATCTGGATCTCCGGCGGCACCGGCCGCGACGGTCGCACCCGCCGCGGCGCCCCCAAACTCGGCTGGTGCTGGGCCGCCAACCGCCACACCTGGCTCGGCTTCGCCTCCGCCGCCCCCTGCTGACCCCCGCGTGCCGGCGGCGTCGTGCCCTCTCCACGCCAGCCGCTCAATTCTGAGGTATCATTGCTTTCGCAGGACGTGACACACCTCCCGCACCAGCCAGACCCTCCGCCCACCGCGGAGGGTTCTGTGTGTCCGGCACCTGGCGCTTCATCGGATCAGTGACGCGTGGGCACCCAGACGTAATTCACCACGCACGCCTTCATCAGCAGTCGATGGATGTCACGCACCGCCTTGGCAGCACGGGGATCGGTCTCTTCGACGGTGAGGTGCCGGTTCATGAAGTAGGTGGCGACATCGGCGAGCTGGAGCAATCTGCTCGAGTGTGACGGTCCGAAGTACACGGTGTCGGCGATACGCTCCACCGCCGCCTGCGTGTAACCGTAGACGCTCGACGCCTTGAACTGCCTCAGATTGCGTCGACTGTCGGGCGCCGAGTGGTGCTCGTCGGCGACCACCAGCGCCATCTCGGAGCCGAACTCCCGCGCCAGCAGCCGGTCGATCGATTCGAACACGTGAGCCGTGCAGAGCGAGTGCGCCGGGAAGGGGTCGGAGTACGTACGCCGCAACGCCGCGAGGTCGACACCGCGGAACACGTAATGCGCCCCCGAGTTCGCGAGCACCTTCGCCAGCAGCGTGCAGGCCTTCACTCGCCAGCCGAGTGGCACGCACTTCCACGCGCCTTTGCCCTGGAAGATCTCGAATCCATGGAACTCGGCCTGCGGGTCGAAGCCACTGACGTCGGCGGCGATCATTCCTGCGACGCGGTCGAGACCCACCTCGACCGCTCGGATGGCCTGGTCGTCGACGATCAGCGCGCCCATGAAGTAGAACGCGTCGCCCCGCGTCGATTCATCCAGGTAGGCGACCAGCACCACGACTCCCGCATTGTCCGAACATGAGACATGATCATATCGGGGTGGAGGCTCGAGTGAATGGCGAAGGCCCCGATCGAGGATCGGGGCCTTCTGATGGTGCGCCCTAAGGGATTCGAACCCCTGGCCTTCTGATCCGTAGTCAGACGCTCTATCCAGCTGAGCTAAGGGCGCAGTGTGCGGGTTACCCACCGCACGAGTATCAGAGCCTAGCACGCGCAGCGGGGTCGGGCAAAAGCGGGGATGTCGGGGGGCGGTGGGAGCATGGGTTCATGCCGTCGCACGCCCCACGACCCGATCCGCGGGCGGGGTGGCGCAGCGTCATGGGGTCGCTGCTCAGCGGGGCGGATGCGGAGGCCGGCAGCGCAGAGAAGCTCACCCCCATGGGGTTGCAGTTCGAGCTGCGGGCGCTCGAGCCGCGCTCGCACGACCGCTGGCGCGGGCCCACCTCCGCCACGGCCGCGCCCGATGACGCCGACGACACGGGCACGAGAGACGCCACAGGCACGAGAGCGACCGACCTCGACCCCGACGATCTCGCCGACGCGCTCGCCACCCGGCCACCTCGCCGGCTGGGCGTGCGGCCGGTCGTGCGCAGCGCATCCGGATCGTACGTGAAGGCGAACATCACCTGGGGCTCGTTCACGCACCAGGTGAACCGGCTGGGGCTCGACCCGGCCCACCACCGCTGGTTCGCCCAGTTTGCCGCGCTGCACCGGGCGACCCGGCCCGAGACCCTCCCGCCCGAAACCGACTGGGTCACCCTCGACGAGTTCGCCAGCCCCCTGCTCTGGGAACTGCTCGCCGAGGCCGACATGCTCGGCATTGAGCTCGTCACGTCGAGCCGGGGCGGCGCCGTCGAGGTGCGCACCGAACCCGAGGCCACGATCACGCTCGACGCGCGACGTGACGCTGAGGCGACGGCCGGGTCGGCGGTGGTGCTGCATCCCCTCGTCACCCCGGGCGTGGCCGGCGACCCCGACGGCTCCCCCGCCCACAACGCGGGTCCCCTCGGCGACCACGGCGTCTACCTCTACCGCCTTACCAAGCGGCCGCTCATCGTGCTCGCCCGTCTCGCGCATCCGCTCACCACCGAGGAGCGCGGGCTCCTCGGCCGCGCACCCCTGCGCGTGCCTCCCGCCGACACCGCTCAGTTCTTCGACGAGTACTACCCCGAGCTGCAGCGCGGCGTCGCCGTCACGAGCGGTGACGCGTCGGTGGCGCTCCCCGAGATCCCCCCGCCGCTGCTCGTGCTCGCCGCCCGCTTCCGCGCGAACGACGTGCTGCAGCTCGACTGGGACTGGGCGGGCCACCGCGACCCGCAGGCCGAGCAGCGCATCCTCGCCGAGCTCGCGATCGAGCTCGACGCCGTGCTCACCCGCTTCCCGCCCACGGTCGACCCGCTGAGCCCCTCCCTCACCCTGCGCGGCGTCGACGCCGCCGCCTTCGCCGAGAAGGCGCTGCCCCTGCTCGACGCCCGCGACGACGTGCGCGTCGACGTCATCGGCACGCGCCCGGCCTACCGCGAGATCGAAGGGCACCCCGAGGTCACCCTCACCGCCGTCGAGACACTGAAGCGCGACTGGTTCGACCTCGGCTTCGTGGTGAACATCAACGGCTACGTCGTGCCCTTCGGTCCGCTCTTCAAGGCGCTCGCCAAAGGCCAGAAGAAGCTGCTCATGGTCGACAAGAGCTACCTCTCGCTCGACCACCCCGCCTTCGACCGCCTGCGCGAACTGCTCGACGAAGCGGATGCGCTGCACGAGTGGGAGACCGGCCCCCGGGTGAGCAGGCATCGGCTCGCCACCATCCCCGCCTTCGACGACCTGACCGAGCAGAGCCCCGAGGCGGCGGCCTGGCGGGCGGCGGTGGCCGCGCTCCGCGACGAGAACGCGGAGGTGCCGGCGACGCCTGTGCCGGCGACGATCCGGGCCGAGCTGCGGCCCTACCAGAAGGCGGGCTTCGACTGGCTCGCGCTGCTCTGGCGCCACGGGCTCGGCGGCGTGCTGGCCGACGACATGGGGCTCGGCAAGACGCTGCAGACCCTCGCGCTCATCGCCCACGCGCGGCAGGAGGCCACCTCCGCGGCCGCCGCCGACGCGGCCGCCCCGCCCTTCCTCGTGGTCGCCCCCACCTCCGTCGTGGCGAACTGGGCAGCCGAGGCCGCCCGCTTCGCCCCCGGACTCGTCGTGCGCACGGTCACCGCCACCGAGAAGGCATCCCGCCCCCTCGCCGACCTCGCCCGCGGAGCCGACGTCGTGGTCACGAGCTACGCCCTCTTCCGCCTCGACGCTCGCGCCTACGGCCGCCTGCCCTGGGCGGCGCTGGTGCTCGACGAGGCGCAGTTCGTGAAGAACCACCTCTCGAAACTGCACGCCGCAGCCCGCGAGCTCGACGTGCCGTTCACCTTGGCCATCACGGGCACCCCGCTCGAGAACGACCTCCTCGAGCTCTGGGCACTGTTCGACCTCGTCGCCCCGGGCCTCTTCCCCTCCGCCACCCGGTTCGCCGAGAAGTTCCAGCGCCCCATCGAGCGCGGCATCTCCCCGGCCGCCCTCGACACGCTGCGGCGCCGCATCCGCCCCTTCCTGCTCCGCCGCACCAAAGACCAGGTCGCCCCCGAGCTGCCCGAGAAGCAGGAGCAGCTGCTCGAGGTCGAGCTCGCGCCCGCCCACCGCCACCTCTACGACACTGTGCTGCAGCGCGAGCGCCGCAAGCTGTTCGGCCTCATCGACGACCTCGACCGCAACCGCTTCATCGTGTTCCGCTCGCTCACCCTGCTGCGCTTGCTCGCCCTCGACGCGAGCCTCATCGACGAGGGCCACACGAACATCCCGTCCTCGAAGCTCGACGCGCTCGTCGAGCACCTCGGCGAAGTGCTCGCCGAGGGTCACCGCGCCCTGGTGTTCAGCCAGTTCACCGGCTACCTCGGCAAGGTCGCCGAGAGGCTGACGACGGAGGGCATCCGCTTCGAGTACCTCGACGGCTCCACCACGAGGCGCCCGGAGGTGATCGCGCGGTTCCGCGAGGGCGACGCGCCCGTCTTCCTCATCAGCCTCAAGGCCGGCGGCTTCGGGCTCACCCTCACCGAGGCCGACTACGTCTACCTTCTCGACCCGTGGTGGAACCCGGCGAGCGAGAACCAGGCGATCGACCGCACCCACCGCATCGGCCAGACCCACCCGGTGAACGTCTACCGTCTGGTCGCCTCGGGCACCATCGAGGAGAAGGTGATGGCACTCAAGGAGCACAAGGCGAAGCTCTTCGACGCCGTGCTCGACGACGACGAGCTCTTCTCCCGCGCCCTCACGGCCGACGACATCCGCGCCCTCCTCGACTGAGCCACACGAGCGCGGCGGGCCGAGGGCTGCTCTTGACGCGGCGTCTTCGGTGGTTGTACCGTTCAGTACAGCATGGACCATTCAGTACAACCAGTATCGAACGAAGGACTCATCATGACCCGCCCACCGCTCCCTCCCTTCACCGCATCCAGCGCCGCGCAGAAGGTGCGCGCCGCCGAAGACGCCTGGAACACCCGCGACCCCGAGCGCATCTCCCTCGCCTACAGCGAGGACAGCCGGTGGCGCAACCGCTCCACCTTCCTGCAGGGGCGCCCCGCCATCGTCGACTTCCTCACCCAGAAGTGGGAGCGCGAACTCGACTACCGCCTCATCAAAGAACTCTGGGCCTTCACCGGAGACGTCATCGCCGTGCGTTTCGCCTACGAGTTCCACGACGCGGAGGGCCAGTGGTTCCGCGCCTACGGCAACGAGAACTGGCACTTCGACGAAGATGGACTCATGACGCACCGGCACGCGAGCATCAACGACGTCGGCATCCGAGCATCCGACCGTCAGTTCCTCTGGGATGCCTCGGGCCCCCGCCCCGCCGACCACCCGAGCCTCAGCGACCTCGGGCTCTGATTCTGATGGCGAGAACCGTGCTCGACCGCTCCGACGCGGTGCGCGCCCTCGCCGGCGTCTTCCGCACCCGCGGCTTCGACGGCAGCTCGTTGTCGGTCATCCAGCAGGAGACCGGCATCGGGCGGGGCAGCCTCTACCACTTCTTCCCCGACGGCAAGAAGGACATGGCGCGCGCCGTGCTCGACGAGGTGCGGTCGTGGTTCGACGAGCAGGTGTTCACGCCTCTGCGCGCCACCGAGGAAGCAACAGCAGCGGCTGCCATCACCGCGTCCTCACGCGCCGTCGCCGGCTACTTCGTCTCCCGCGAACGCATCTGCCTGTTCGCCGCCATGACGCTGGGCGAGGAGCAGTCCGCCTTCACCGACTCGGTGCAGTCCTACTTCACCGACTGGATCGAGGCGCTGGCGCAGGCCCTTCGCACCGGCGGCCTCGCGCCGCAGGCGGCATCGACCGAGGCCCTGGATGCGGTGGCCGCCATCCAGGGCGGGCTCATCCTCGCCCGCGCTTACGGCAGCGACGAGACGCTGCTCGGCATCGTCGACCGCGCCGAGCAGCGCCTCCTCGTCTCACTCGAAGCTCACCGCTCCCACCGCTAGGCGGAGGCGTCAGCTCACCTCGCGCAGGTGCCGGTACTGGCCCTTGAAGTAGAGCAGTGGCTCCTCCTTGTGCCAGGAGGCCGGGCTCATCTCGTTCACGCGCCCGATGACGATGTAGTGGTCGCCCGCCTCGTGCTCGGCCCAGATGTCGCAGTCGAGCCACATGAGCGTGTCGGCGATCACGGGGTTGCCGGATGCGGTGGGCGTCCAGTCGATGCCGGCCCACTTGTCGGTGCCCTTGCGCGCGAACTGGTTCGAGACCGTGTGCTGGTCGTGCGCGAGCACGTTCACCACGAACCTGCCCGTCTCGCGCACCCGCGGGTAGGTGGTGGAGTTCGTCATCACGCTGAACGACACCAGCGGCGGCTCGGTCGAGACCGAGTAGAACGACTGGCAGGTGAACCCGATGGGGCCCTCCTCGTCGATGCCGCTGATGATGGTGATGCCCGAGGCGTAGTGCCCCAGGGTGTCGCGGAAGACACGGGCGTCGAACGCGGGCCCGTGTGCCAGGGCGGTGTCTGGTGCGATTGTCATTGTGCTCAGCTCCTCTTGCGGTCTACGCAACCGGTACGGAGTCGGAAGCAGCAGCGGCACGGGTCGCGGCGGCGACCGTGGCGAGGCGGGCGAGGCTGGCGGCGTACTCTGCGGCGGCCTGCTCGACGAGTTCGTCGAGGTGGTCCATCTGGCCGGCCACGAAGTAGAAACCGCGGCCGGGAACGACCGCGCCGAGCTCCACCAGCAGGGGTGCCAGGTTGACGGTCGGGCCCATCGCGTGGGTCAGGTCGCCTCCCGTGTGCACCGGGATCGCCGTCACGCCCGTGAGCCCGTTCGCCGGATACCGGTCGAGGAAGGCCTTCAGAAGGCCGGTGTAGCTGGCCTTGTAGGTGGGCGAGGCGAACACCGCGAGGTCGCTCTCCGCGACCCGGGCGTTGAGCGCGGCCATCCTCTCCGACGGCCACGCGAAGATCTCGGCCGTGTGGTCGGCGAGATCGATGATCTCGAGGTCGTACGACCCGGGTTCGAGCAGTTTCTCGACCAGGGTCTCGGCGACCTTGAGAGTGCGCGACTTCGGCTTGGGGTTGCCGACGACGATCGTTGCTTTCAGTGCCATGATGCGTGCTTCTCACTTCATACCGATTGACAGGAAATGAGAGGATGCGGGGCCTGGGGAGATTCCGACATCTCTCTCACACACCACCGAGATTTTGTGGCCCGGTGGGCCCGCAACGGCTTACGTTGCTCCTCCAGTATCGCCGCCGACGGTTACACGCGTGTTTCGCCGTGTAACTTTTCGACAACTCGGATGCTTCATGCCGGGCCTGCGGCAGTGAATCAGCCGTGCAGCGCGGGCACGAGTTCGTCGAGCGGCGTGAAGCCGAAGCGCGGGAACGCCTCGGCCGTGCCGGCGTGGGTGAGCCGCCCGTTGACCGTCGACACCGCGGGCGCGAGCGCCGGGGTCGCCTCGACGGCGGCGCGCCAGCCGAGGTCGGCGAGCCGCACCACGTAGGGCAGCGTGGCGTTCGTAAGAGCGGCGGTGGAGGTGGCCGAGACCGCACCGGGCATGTTCGCGACGCAGTAGAAGATCGAGTTCCCGACCAGGTAGGTGGGATCGTCGTGGGTGGTGGGGCGCGAGTCTTCGAAGCATCCGCCCTGGTCGATGGCGATGTCGACGAGCACCGAGCCCGGCTTCATGCGCGACACCAGCTCGTGCGACACGAGCTTCGGTGCCTTGGCGCCCGGCACCAGCACGGCGCCGATCACGAGGTCGGCCTCGAGCACCGAGCGCTCCACCTCGAAGGCGTTCGACACCACGGTCTTCACGCGCCCGGCGTAGACCTCGTCGAGGTGCCGCAGTCGCGGGATGCTGAGGTCGAGCACCGTCACCTCGGCACCCGCGGCGACAGCCTGCTGCACCGCGTTCTCGCCCGCCATGCCGCCGCCGATCACGACGACCTTGGCGGGGCGCACGCCCGGCACGCCGCCGAGCAGCACACCGCGGCCGCCCTGCGACCCCATGAGGTGGTAGCTGCCCACCATCACACTGAGGCGGCCGGCGACCTCGCTCATCGGTGCGAGCAGCGGCAGGGTGCCGTCGGCGAGCTGCACGGTCTCGTAGGCGATCGCTGTCGCCTTCGACTCGAGCAGGGCTTCGACCAGGGGCTCGGCCGCGGCCAGGTGGAGGTAGGTGAAGATGAGCTGCCCCTCGCGCATCCTGCCGTATTCGGGGGCGATGGGCTCCTTGACCTTCACGATCATCTCGGCGCCCCACACGGTGTCGAGGTCGACGACGGATGCTCCTGCCGCCTCGTACTCGTCGTCGCCGATCGCCGCACCCACGCCCGCCCCGCGTTCGACGAGCACGGTGTGGCCGTGCCTGACGAGCTCGAACACCCCGGAGGGGGTCATGGCGACGCGGAACTCGTTGTTCTTGGTCTCTTTCGGCACTCCGATGATCATCGGGGGTCTCCTTGTGGTGGGTGGGCGCCTTCGCTGCTTCTCGGGGAAATTATCGACATCGTTTCGCCTTGTGTCACGCATGCCGAATATAATTCGGTGTCGCCGCACATCTGGGCGCTGGATTCGGCAGGGAGTCATCGTGGTCGCCATCGACGAAATCGACGAGAGGATCGTCTGGGAGCTGTGCCGCGAGGCGCGGTTGCCGAACAAGGAGCTGGCCGAGCGAGTGGGCATCGCACCCTCGACGTGCCTCGTGCGAGTGCGGGCGCTAGTGCAGAACGGGGTGTTGCGGTCGTTCCACGCGCAGCCCGACTGGGCGTCGCTCGGTCTGCCGATCGAGGCGATCGTCGCCGTGCGACTGAAGGCGCAGGCAAGGGCGCAGATCAAGACCTACGCGCAGCGGGTGGTGACGCTGCCGAACGTTCTGAACGTGTTCTTCCTCGGGGGCGCCGACGACTTCCTCATCCACGTGGCGTGTACGTCGACCGGGCAGCTGCGTGACTTCGTGGCGACGGAGCTCAGCATGGACAGCTCGGTGGCATCGACACAGACGAACATCATCTTCGACCACCTCATCGGGGTGCAGCACATGGCGGCGGGGGCGTCGTGGGCCGATGTGCGGGAGGCGGTGTCGACGCACTGACCACAGCGGATGCTCGCTTTGTCTGACGATCGGACGCTAGCGTGGGTTCGTGGAGGCGCGCGAAGGTGCTCGCCGGGCGGGAGTGGTCATGGCGGAGAACTCGGCTGCGGACGGAGAGTCACCGGTCGCGATCGTGACGGGAGCAGCATCCGGAGTCGGCTTCGCGACCGTCGGGCGCTTCCGTGCCCGGGGCACGCGGGTCGTGGCGGTCGATCGCGATGCGGATGCCGTCGCGCTCTTCTCCGACGACGCGGGCGTGGCCGTGGTGGTGGGCGACGTCGCCGAGCCGGGCACCGCCGACCGCGCGGTCGCCGCCGCGGTAGACGGGTTCGGGCGCCTCGACGTGCTCGTCAACAACGCGGCCCGCTTCCTGCTGAAACCGCTCGTCGACACCTCGCTCGACGAGTGGGATGGGCTCGTGGCCACGAACGTACGCGGCCTCTTCCTGTTCGCGCGTGCGGCGCTGCCCGCCATGACGGCGGGGGGCGGCGGGTCGATCGTGAACGTCTCGTCGATCTCGGGGCTCGTCGGCCTCGCGAACCAGGTCGCCTACGGGGCGACCAAGGGCGCGATCGTCGCCTTCAGCAAGGCCCTCGCCATCGAAGTCGCGGGCGCGGGCGTGCGCGTCAACGTCGTCGCCCCGGGCACCGTCGACACCCCCTTCGTGCGGGTGCCGCTGCGGGCCCTGCCCGACCCCGACGCGACGATGCGCGCGATCGCGGCGACGCATCCGCTGCAGCGCATCGCCCAGCCGCGCGAGATCGCCGACGCCATCCTCTACCTCGCCTCCCCCGAGGCCTCCTTCATCACCGGCACCGTCCTCCCCGTCGACGGCGGCTACACCGCCCAGTGACCCACGCTTCTCCCCCACAAAGTCCGTGATAACCACCGTCTTCCCGCACTTTGTCGGAGAGAACGTCGGCACCGCCTCGAGTCACGTCCTCTCGCGGTAGACGAGCTCCCTGACCAGGGCGACGAGCTTCTCCCGCTCCACGCCGGCTGCGGCGACGAACCGGTTCGTCGACGCGCCGTCGGCGACGGCGTGGAGGATTCTCGCGCAGTCGCCATCCTCCGATCGCCTCCTCACCGTATCGATAGGCGATGGAGAGCAGGTTGTAGAGGTCGGTGTAATCCTTCGGGGCGTTCCGTGAGGTCGTGGCGAAGGCCTTGAGGATGACCGCCGCCTCGACCTTCGGCACCCGCAGTCCGAGCCCGGGCGAGAGATCGATCCCCCGCCCGCCGCTGACGGTGCTGCGGAAGCGTCCGTCCGGGGAGGGCGCGAGAACGTCGATCTGCGCCTCGCCGCGCTCGTAGTGGTTGCCCGAGGTGGCGACGTAGTCCGCGTCGCGGAGGCGGTCGTGGCGGATGGCCGAGCTGGCGATCTTGGTGGAGATGCCGAGGTCGGCGTCGGCCGTCCTGCGGTCGACGCGTGGCGCATCCGGGTAGGCGAGGGTGAGGACCCCGACCATCTGGCCGCCGACGATCCTCGCCTCGGGCAGGTCTTCGCTGAGGCGGCACGCGTCGATCAGCGCCCGGAAGGCGTTGTCGTCTGCGGCGGACGTCGACACGGTCTCGACCACGCGAGCGGATCGACTCACCATCGGGCGAGCACCAGCGTGCGGAGACGCTCGACCGCTTCGTCGGCATCGGGGCCGCCGGTGCGTGCGACGTCCCAGGCCGCGAGCAGAGGGTCGGCGAGATCATCGCGATCACCGCCCGATGCCCATGCGCGGGCGGTCGACCAGATCGTGGGATCGGCCGGGATGGTGACCTCGAGCGTCGCCTTCGACTCGCGACTCCGGGCCAGCCCCATAGCCTCGAGCTCGACCCCGGAACCGACGTAGATGACACCGCGTCGCGGCCGTCGCCAGGGGGCGAGGGCGTCGGCGGCGAGATCACCGGAGAGCAGGGAGGTCTCGACCTCACTCGTCACACGAGCGGCCTGCTGCACGACGGGGGCCAGCCCGAACCACCACCCGCTCAGACCGCCGGCACCGGGGTAGTCGGCCAGGAACGAATCCCAGAGCTTCTCCGGATTCGTGCAGACCCAGCCCGATTCACGACGTTCGACGTGGTCGAGCACCTTGAGGCCCTGGGAGACCGCCGACTGCGTGATGCCGGACTCGGCGGCCAAGGTCGCTTGGTCGCGCGGTTCGGGGGTGCGCAGGAGCGAACGCATCAGAGCGAATCGCCCCCACGGCTTTCGCCTCCGCAGAAGGGTTGGGGCATCCTCCCGCATCACCGGGCGGAGCTCGTCCCCCTCGACGAGTGCCGTACCGTCTTCCACGGCCACGACGATGAGATCCGGATGCTCTGCCGCCAGCCGCCGACCGGCCGGGGTGAGCCTGGGCACGACGACGAGAACCGCGTCTTCGTCGGGGTCGAGACGACCGAGAACGCCGAGGTCGACGGGCTTCAGCGGATGCTGCCTCGTGATGACCCGCGCCGTCACCGAGCGGGACGGGAGCTGCAGAACAGCGCGACGGGGGCCGGATGGCCGCACGCGCACCCCGAGATTCTCCAGGGTGTCGATTCCGTCTCCGGCCGAGATCATGGATTCATATTAGCTTGAACGCGAAATTCCGATATAACTTATATCCGGTGATCTAGCTAAATATTTTCCGCAACCCGGACCGTCAGTGCCAGAAGCCCTCGTGCACGGAGGTGGCGGCAGGGAGGGCGACGGGGCCGGTGAGGGTGACGGCGCGGTCGCCGCGGGCGAAGACCTCGCGGCTGGGGAGGGAGAGGGTGGGAACGCCCTCCTGCTCGCCGACCAGGTCGCGGAGGGCCGCCTCGGAGAGGGCGAACACCACGGCCGGGATGCCCGACCAGTAGATGGCGCCCGAGCACATCGCGCAGGGTTCGGTGCTCGTGTAGAGGGTGCTGCCCGCGAGCTCGCTCGGCTCGAGCCGCTGGCCGCGTCGTGCACGAGGTTGGTCTCGGCGTGTCCGATGGGGTTGTGGCCCGTGATGACGGTGTTCTCGGCCTCGATGACGCGGCCGTCGGCGGTGACGAGCAGCGCGCCGAACGGGTGGTTGCCGTGCTCGCGGGCGCTGCGGGCCAGCTCGACGGCGCGCTCCAGGTGCGCGAGCGCGACGGGCTCGAGGTCGGCGGGGGCCAGAGAGGCATCGGATGCTTCGGGTGCGTGCATCCCGTCAGCATCCCACAGCCCCGCCGGGCTCGCGTTGGTCGCGCGAACTGCTCTCATTCCGGCGGTTGGGAGCATTTTGCGCGACGAAGACCCCCGCCCCTCACGAGGCGACGCAATCCAGCAGGCGGATGGCGTCGCCGATGCCGAGGCGGGTTCCGCGCGCGTACTCGCGGCGCCACACCGCGGTCGGCAGGCCCTGTCGCACCCGCTCGCGGTAGCTGCTCCAGTAGGGCGGTTCGACCGAGCGGGGCGCGTAGCCGAAGCGCACCGCGACGGTGTCGACGACGCCGAGCAGCGCGGCACCGTCGCCGTGCCGCTCGAGCAGCGCGCAGGCCGCGGCACCGGTGTGGAGCGTGGTGACGACCGCGTGCATGTCGCCGTCGCACACCGCACCGCGCACCGCCGACCGCACCTGCGACACGGCGTCGCGCCCGCGTCGCAGCTTGATGTAGAGGTGCGCGAGCCGCTGCGCCGCGGCGTCCGCCGCCCACCGGTGCCCGCAGCGCCGGGCCGCACGGTGCGCCTCGCCGAACGCTTCGAGCGCCTGGGCGGGCTTGTCGAGGTAGCCCTTCGCGATGCCTCGGAACAGGTGCACCTCGCTCTCGGCCCAGCCCGCGCATCCGGGTTCTTGGAGGTGGGCGAGGGCCCGCCGCATCCGCTCGTCGTGGCCGGTGACGTCACCCGCGACGGCCCGCCACATGCCGGTGCAGGCGGCGAACAGGGCGCGCAGCGTGGGGTCGCCCGAGGCCTCGGCCGCGGCCGCGCCCTCGAGAGCGTAGCGCTCACCGCCGAACTCGTCGCCCGAGCGGTGAATGTTCATGACCGCCCCGAAGTACGCCTTCGCCACGGTCGACGGATGCGCGGGGCCGGGCAGGGCGAGGGCCTGGTCGATCCAGAGGCGGGCGCGCTCGAAGAGCCCGCGGCGGAACCAGTGCCACGCCTGCCCTCCGACGAGCCGCAGCGCGTTCTCGCGGTCGCCGTGCGCGAGGGCGTGCTCGAACGCGAGGTGCAGGTCGGGGCGGGCGGCGTCGAGGGCGGCGTGGGCGTCGCGGGCCGCGTCGCCGCGCAGCTCGCCGTCGACCCGGAGCGCCCACGCGGCGAACCACTCGACGTGACGCTGCGCCCAGGCCTCACGCTCAGCGGCGCAGGCCGGCTCTGTCTCGCCCTGCTGCACGAACAGCTTCACCGACTCGAGCAGCCGGTAGTGGCGGCGGCCCGCGACGGTGTCGACGGCGACGAGCGACTTGCGGGCGAGGCCGAGGAGGAGCTCGCGGGCGGGTGGAGCAGTGGGAGGCGCGGCCGCCTCACCCCCGGCGTCGCGTTCGGCCGTCGCGCAGATCGCGTCGGCGGCGTCGCGGGTGAACGGCCCGGCGAACCAGGCGAGCTGGCGGAGGAGGGTGCGCTCGGCGGGGGTGAGCAGCTCGACGCTCCACGCGATGGTGTTGTGGAGGCTGGCGTGGCGCGCCGTGGAGGGCGCGTGCCGGTCGAGCAGGCCCTCCGCGTCGATCGCGTTGCGGAGCTCGTCGAGGTCGAGCACGTCGAGCCGCGCCGCGGCGAGCTCGAGGGCGAGCGGGAGGCCGTCGAGGCGGGCGCACACGGCACGGATGCTCCGCTGCGCGTCACCCGAAGCCTCGAACCCGGGCGACGAATCCGCAGCCCGCGCGGCGAACAACGCCACCGCGTCACCGCTGTCGTCGACCGACATCGGCGCGATCGGCACGAGCCGCTCTCCGGGAACGCGGAGCGCCTCGCGCGTGGTGACGAGCACGGTGAGCCCGGGGCAGTGCGCCAGGAGCGTGACGACGAGCTCGGCGACCTCCTCCCGCACGTGCTCGGCGTTGTCGAGCACGAGCAGGGCGCGGCGCCCGCCGAGCCGCTCCGCCACGGCCTCGACGGCCTCGACCGCGGTGCGGCTCGCCGCGCGCGGGCCCGCGGCCCCAACCCGATCGGCGAGCAGCTCGGCGACGAGACCCCGTGTCGACGCGGAACCGCCCAGGCCGCCGTCCGCCCGGAGCGGCGCGAGCTGGATCATCCACTGCTCGTCGTCGTCGGGATGCTCTACCCGCCGCGCGCACTCGATGGCGAGCCGTGTCTTGCCGACTCCCCCGGGGCCCACGAGGGTGACGAGCCGTGAGCTGCGACGAGCCTCGGCGATCGCCGCCATCTCCTCGGCCCGACCGACGAACGAGCTCACCGGCAGCGGGATGCCCCGTCGCGCGACCGCCCCGCCGCCCCTCCGCGGCGAGACCGCCGGGTCGAACCGCACGATCGCCTCCCGCAGAGTCACCGCGTCGAACGTCGCGGGCCTGTCGGGTGCCTCGGTGATGACGGCGGCGGCGGCCCCTCCGTCGCGCACCTCTTGCGCGACCCCGTCGTCGGCCCAGAGCTCGTGGGAGGCGTGCCACCTCCGGCTCGGCTGCGCCGCCGCCACCACCCCGGCCTCCACCACGCCGCGGTGCGGATTCCGGGCCCGCTCGGTGCCTCCATCACCGGCCCCGGCACCCGCGCCCGCGTTGGCGCCCGCCCCGGCACCCGCACTCGCGCTGGCACCCGCACCCGCACCCGCACCGGCTCCCGCAACGCGCACCGCGCGAACCCCGTCGTCGCACCCACCGGCACCGGAACCCGCGCCGGCACCGGCACCCACCTCCGCGCAGGCACCCGCATTCGCGCTGACGCCCCCGCCGCGCACCGCGCGCCCCGCGCCGACGCCCCCGCCGGCACACGCACCCCCGCCCGCACCCGCGCGAGCCCCGAAGGCGCCCTCCGCCCCACCGCCCTCGAGGCCCTCCGCCCCCTCGTCGAGCAGGCGCAGGGCCTCGGCGGGGCGCCCCAGGCGGGCCGTCGCCTGGGCCGCGAGCAGGATCACCGACTCCCCCACCTCGGCGCCACCCGCCGACAGCGCCGTGAGCGCCTCGAGGGCCTCCCCCGCCGCCCCCGCGGCGAGTCGACCCTCGGCGTAACGCTCGATCGACCTCTCCCGCAGGCGCCGCAGTCTCGCCCGCGCCGGCGCCACGAAGGGGAACCCCTCGAGATCGGCGAGCGGCACCCCCGCCCAAAAGCCCGCGCTCCGGGGAGCCACCCCGAACTCCCCCGCCTCCCCGAGCCGCGCCAGCACCTCCGCGTCGATCTCGGCCCCCGCCGGATCGAGCAGGTACCCGCCCCGCCCTCCCACGATCAGCCCGCCGAGCTCGCCCTGCCGCAGCCGCGACACCTGCGCGCGGAGCGAGCTGACGGCGGCGCTCGGCGGCGCGCCCCACAGCTCCTCCACCAGCTCGGCGGTGGTGACGGGCTCGCCCGGGGTGAGCGCGAGCCGAGCGACGATGGCTCGCCGGAACACCCCGCCGAGCAGCAGATGCTCCCTCCCCCGCCGCACGCGCACGGGGCCGAAGAGCTGGATGCGGATACTGGTCACCCGTGCAGTATTCACCACCCTGTAAAGTTAGTCAATAGCCTCACGGGCAACAGCATCCGCACCGCACCCCAGCTCAGAACCGCGCGATGAAACTGCCCAGGATGCGGTCGACCGCCGCCAGGTCGTCGTCACTGTTCGCCTGCACGTTGACCGTGATGACGTAGCCGCCGTCGTCACTCGTCGCCGCCAGCGACACGTACTGCGCGCCCACCCCGCCGCACGAGTCGAACACCTCGAACTGGCCCGTGTGGTACCCGTCGGCGAACGGCTGCCGCCCGAGCGAGGTGCACCCCTCGCCGAGCAGGAAGTCGGCGCTCCCCTGCAGCAGCGCCTGCGGGTCGATCACCCCCACCGCCTCGGCCGACGCGGCGATCGCGACGCCCGGCGTGTTCCACGAGCCGTTGAACCCGTCGAGCGAGGGCGCTGCGACGATGCTCGCCCAGGTGCCCGCATCCGTCTGCAGCGGAGCCCCGTCGATCTCGCTCCACGCCGCAGGCACCTCCACGAGGATGGCGCCGCTGTCGTCGGAGACCGTCTCGAAGGCGCCCGCGCTCGAGCCGTCGTCAGCGCCCGCGACCCCGGATGCGCCGATCACCTCGACCGGTTCGAAGGCGTCTCCGCTGAACTGCCCGCGGTAGTACAACCCCTCCCCGGGCCGGTAGAGCTCCCCGTCGATCACCCCGCTCTGCCCGTGGGTGCGGAGCACGTCGCAGTAGTCGGCGAGGGTGCCGTCCTGCGCCAGGGTGACCCCCTGCATCCTGGTCAGCACGTCGCCGGGCTCGACGCCCGCCGCATCGGCCACCGACCCGGCAGCGACCGAACTCACCCACACACCGAGCCCGTTGCCCTCGTCGTCGGTGAGGGCGTGGGCGTTGATGCCGAGGCTCAGCACATCCGTTCCCGCCTCGAGCTCGTCGAGCACGGCCTGCACCTCGTCGCGGTGGATGGCGAGGTTGGTGTCGTAAAGGTCGCTGCCGGCGTAGTTCACGCCCATCAGCCGGCCCTCGGTGTCGACCAGGGGGCCGCCGGAGTTGCCGGGGCGGATGCGCGCGTCGTGCTCGATCACCGAGTCGAGCGAGGCCCACGGCGTCTCACCGGGGGTCGACGCCTTCGACACGATGCCGCGCGTCATGGTGAAGGTCGGGTCGCCGAGCGGAAAGCCGGCGGCGTACACATCGGTGGCCGTCGCGATCTCCCCGTCGTGCCAGGCGAAGTACGGGTAGTCGCCCTTCTGCAGCTGGATCACCGCCAGGTCGAGACACTCGCTCGACGCCACCACCTGCGCGTTCAGCGTCTTCGCCGTGTCACCCCCGCGCCACACGTCGAGCGTGCCGGCGCCGACCACCACGTGGTTGTTGGTGAGGGCGAGCCCGTCGGGTGAGATGAGGAACCCGGTGCCCCGGCCGGCGCCCTCGTAGTCGCCGTACGAGGGGTCGGCGAAGGTGCCGACGGCCTCGATCTGCAGCACCGCCGACTGCACCTCGTCGAAGCCCACGGCGCCGGCCGCGTTCACGCCGGGGCCGGCGGTTCCGGATGCTCCGCCCCGGTCGGCGGGGCCGCCCCCGAACCCGAAGGAGCAGGCGGTGAGGGCGAGGACGGCGAGGGTGCCGACGGCGGTCGCGGCGGCGCCGCGCCGCAGCGGGCGGGCGGTGCGCGAACGTGGCTGGGAGGAACGTGGGTCAGAGGTAGGGAGTGGTCGAATCATGCGGGCCAGCGTAGGCAGCGGACAGCGTTGCCCGAGCAGGGATCCCCACCCCGCAAGCATCCGGCAATCCGCCGCGCTCAGCCCTCCACGGGCACGTGCACCTCGCTGTCGGGCGGCAGCGTGCGCCCACCCAGGGCGCGCCGCCGCTGCCCGAGCGCGAGGAGCGGGAACAGCAGCACCGAGAGCATCCCGGCCCCCACCAGCGCCGCGGCCGTCGACGGCTGGATCACACTCTCGGCCACCCCGATGTTGGTCACCGCCACGATGATCGGCAGCCCCGTGGCGCTGAACAGCCCGATCGCCACCCGGTCACGACGGCCCGCACCGGGCGGCGCGGCGAGCGCGCCCGGCAGCCCGCGCACGAGGAGCAGCAACACCACCGACGCGATCATGAGCGCGATCGACGAGGGACTCTCGACGAGCGAGGAGAGGTCGAAGGTCACCCCGGTGTAGATGAAGAAGATCGGCACCAGGAAGCCGAACGCCACCGCCTCGAGCTTCGACTCGACCAGCTCGAGGTCGGCCCGGTCGCCGCCCTTCAGCAGCACGCGGTAGAGCACGCCGGCGGCGAACGCCCCGAGCAGCATGTCGAGGCCGAGCACGATGCTGAGCACCACGAGGGCGGCGACCACGAGGAGCACGAGGCGAACCGCGAACTGCCCGCTGGTGTGCAGCGTCGCCGCCACGAGGGAGTGCAACCGCGGGTAGGGGCCGCGCGAGGCGAAGAAGATGGCGAGGCCCGCCACCAGCACGAAGCCGATCAGCACGAGCGTCGAGGTGACCGGCGAGCGCCCGCTGAGGAACAGCGAGATGGCCACCAAAGGCCCGAACTCACCCACCGCGCCCACCGCGGTCACCGCCCTGCCGAACGGCGTCGACAGTTCGCCGGCGTCGCGCAGCACCGGCATGAGGGTGCCGAGCGCGGTCGAGGTGAGGGCGATCCCGACGACGATGCCCGCCTCGATGGACGGCGTCACGAGCAGCCCGGCGGCGACGCCCGCGACCAGCGAGATCAGCCAGCCGAGGCCCGCCCGGCGCAGCGGCCTCCCACTGATGGCCTTGAAGTCGATCTCGTTGCCCGCCATGAAGAAGAGCATCGCGAGCCCGAACTCCGACAGGCCGTCGATGAACCCGCTCTCGTCGACCCAGCCGAGCAGGCTCGGGCCGACCAGGATGCCGAGCACGATCTCGAACACCACGAGCGGCACCTTCGCCACCCGACCGACGAGGGAGGCGACCAGCGGGGCCAGCACGGCGAGCCCCGCCACCACCCCGATCGAAACCGGATCGAGACCGTCCACGCCCACCCCCTCCAGCGAACACTAGCGCGTGGGCGTGGCGGCCGCGCATACGTCAGCTCGTGAGGTGCCGCTCCTCGGGCCCGTTGTAGGCCGACAGCGGGCGGATGAGGGCGTTCGAGGCGAGCTGCTCGCTGATGTGCGCGGTCCACCCCGTGATGCGCGAGGCGACGAACAGCGGGGTGAAGATCTCGGTGTCGAAGCCGATGAGGTGGTACGCGGGCCCCGACGGGTAGTCGAGGTTCGGCTGGATGGCCTTGCGCGCCTGCATCGCGTCGTTCAGCGCCTCATAGAGGGCGAGCAGGTCGGGCCGGTCGTACTCGGCGACGAGGGTGTCGAGCGAGGCCTTCATGGTGGGCACCCGCGAGTCGCCGTTCTTATACACGCGGTGGCCGAAGCCCATGATCTTCTTCTTATTCGCCAGCGCATCCTCGAGCCACCCCTCCGCGGCGTCGGCCGAGCCGATCTCGTCGAAGATGTGCATGACCGCCTCGTTGGCCCCGCCGTGCAGCGGGCCCTTGAGCGCGCCGATGCCGGCCACGACCGCCGAGTACAGGTCGGAGAGCGTCGAGGTCACCACCCGCGCGGTGAAGGTGGACGCGTTGAAGGAGTGCTCGGCGTAGAGGATCATCGACACGTCGAAGGCCTTCACCACGACGTCGGAGGGCACCTCGCCGAACGTCATCCTCAAGAAGTTCGCCGAGTAGCCGAGCGACTCGTCGGGCTCGACGAGCTCCTGGCCGCGCCGGCGGCGCTGGTCGTACGAGACGATGGCGGGCAGCTTCGCGAGCAGCGCCACCGACTTGGCGAGGTTGCCCTCGGGCGACGCGTCGGCCCAGGCGGGGTCGAGCGCGCCGATCACCGACACGGCGGTGCGCACGACGTCCATCGGATGCGCGGTGAGCGGCAGCTCGTCGATCACCCGCTTCACGGCGGGGTCGAGCGCGCGCTGCGACCGCTCCTCCTGCTCGAACGCGGCGAGCTCCTCGGCGGAGGGCAACTCGCCGTTCCAGAGCAGGTATGCCACCTGCTCGAAGCTGCACGAGGCCGCGAGCTCCTGCACGGGATAGCCGCGGTAGAGCAGCGAGTTGGTCTCGGGGTTCACCTTGGAGATCGCGGTGTAGTCGACGACGACGCCGGCGAGGCCCTTCTTGATGTCGGGCCCGGCGGCGCTGTCGGTGGCGGCGGGTGTCTTGCTCTGATCGGTCATGTCACTCCCTCGTGAAGATCCGCGTCTCAGCGGCCGGTCGGTACGTCGAAGTTGAACACGGAGGTGTCGAAGGCGTTGTACGCCTCGTAGTCGAGCAGCTCGTACAGCCTCGCACGGGTCTGCATGCCCGCCACCTCGCTCTTCAGCGACCCCTCCGCAGTGAGTGCGTCGAGCCCTCGCTCGGCGGCCCCCATGGCGATGCGCAGCAGCGACACCGGGTAGATGACGAGGTTCATGCCCACGTCGGCGAGCTGCTGCGTGCTGAACAGCTCGCTCTTGCCGAACTCGGTCATGTTCGCGAGCAGGGGCACGTCGGTGGCGGCCCGGATGGTCTCGAACTCCGACAGGTCGGCCATCGCCTCGGGGAAGATGGCGTCGGCTCCCGCGTCGACGAGCTGCTTCACCCGGTCGACGGCGGCGCCGAGCCCCTCGGCCCCGCGGATGTCGGTGCGCGCCATGATGAGCAGGTTCGGGTCGCGGCGGGCGTCGACGGCGGCACGGATGCGCTTCACGGCCGTATCCGCATCCACCACGGCTTTGCCGTCGAGGTGTCCGCAGCGCTTCGGGTTCACCTGGTCTT
Source organism: Herbiconiux sp. SALV-R1 (assembly GCF_013113715.1). Classification (GTDB taxonomy): domain Bacteria; phylum Actinomycetota; class Actinomycetes; order Actinomycetales; family Microbacteriaceae; genus Herbiconiux. Next base: position 4,346,037 of record NZ_CP053344.1, on the reverse strand, counting down.
CGATGTGCAGGCCCGACACGCCGGCGTCTTCGAGGGTCTCCACGGTGCGGGCGACGTTCATCGGTTCGCCGAACCCGGTGTCGGCGTCGATGAGGGTGGGCAGGTTCGTCATGCGCGAGATCTGCCCGCCGCGCGTCGCCACCTCGGTGAGGGTGGTGAGGCCGATGTCGGGAAAACCGAGGTCGGCGGCGATGACCGCGCCGGAGATGTAGACCCCCTCGAAGCCCTTCTCCTCGATGAGCCGGGCGCTCAGCGGGTTGAAGGCGCCGGGCATCCGTTGCAGTTCACCGGAACTCAGCGCCTCGCGGAACCTCGCGCGCTTCTCGGCGGCGGGAACGGTGGAGTACAGCATCAGAACAGTCCCTTCGGCAGCGCGATGGCCTCGAGGAGGCCGGGGCGGGCGACGATGTTGAGCCGGCGCACCTCGTCGGGGGTGAGCTCGGGCAGGCGCTCGACGAGGCCCAGGAAGCGCTCGATCTCGGCGTCGTCGACGACCCCCTCGGCGAGGATGCGGAGCTTGCGCACGTAGTCGGCGCGCGCGAACGGCCGGGCGCCCAGCGGATGCGCGTCGGCGACGGCGATCTCGTCGGTGATGGTCGACCCGTCGTGCAGGATGATCTCCACCCGGCCGCCGAAGGCCTTCTCGGCCGGGTCGTTGGAGTGGTAGCGGCGGGTCCACTCCGGGTCTTCGAGGGTGCGCACCTTGTTCCACAGCTCGACGGTGTCGGGGCGACCGGCGCGCGCCGGCGCGTAGGAGTCGACGTGGTGCCAGCTGCCGTCCTGCAGGGCGACGGTGAAGATGTAGGGGATGGAGTGGTCGAGCGTCTCGCGGCTCGCGGTGGGGTCGTACTTCTGCGGGTCGTTCGCGCCCGAGCCGATCACGTAGTGCGTGTGGTGGCTGGTGTGGATGGTGATGCTGCCGACGTAGGCCGGGTCGGCGAGCTCGGGGTGCTCGCGGTGGAGCTTGCGGGCGAGGTCGATCCAGGCCTGCGCCTGGTACTCGGCCGAGTGCTCCTTCGTGTAGGTGTCGAGGATGCCGCGCTTGGCCTCGCCCGCTTCGGGGAGCGGGACGCTGTAGCGCGCATCCGGACCATCGAGGAGCCACGCGATGACGCCGTCTTCGCCCTCGTAGATCGGGGTTGGCGACGTCTGGCCGCGCATTGCCCGATCGACGGCTTCGACCGCCATCTTGCCGGCGAAGGCGGGGGCGTGCGCCTTCCAGGTGGAGATCTCGCCCTTGCGCGACTGGCGGGTGGCGGTGGTGGTGTGCAGCGCCTGGCCGATGGCCTGGAAGATCGTCGGCACGTCGAGGCCGAGCAGCGTGCCGATGCCGGCGGCGGCGCTCGGGCCGAGGTGGGCGACGTGGTCGATCTTGTGCTTGTGCAGGCTGATCGCCTTCACCAGGTCGACCTGGATCTCGTACCCGGTCGCGATACCACGCAGGAGCGCCGCACCGGTGGCGCCGGTGTGCTGGGCGACGGCGAGGATGGGCGGGATGTTGTCGCCCGGGTGCGAGTACTCGGCGGCGAGGAAGGTGTCGTGGTAGTCGAGCTCGCGCACGGCCACGCCGTTCGCCCAGGCGGCCCACTCGGGGCTGTAGCCGCCCGTGACACCGAACACGGAGGCGCCGGGGGCGTAGGGGTGGTCGAGCGCCTGGGCACGGGCGGCGACGCCCGGGCCGCGGGTGATCGACGCCACGGCGACGCTCGCATTGTCGATGATGCGGTTGATCACCATCTCGGTGACCTCGGGGTCGACCGCGACGGGGTCGGCGGCGACCTCGGCGATCTTCCAGGCCAGCTGGCCCTCGCGGGGCAGGTTCTCGTCGCTCTTGTAGACGCGCACCTCGTGCTGCTTCATCGGGCGGTTCTCCTCATCGGGGTGGTTCGGCTGTCGGGGGTGTGTCGGGGGTTCGTGGCGGGTCGGGTCGTCGTGGCGGGTCGGGGGACGTTCAGCGGATGCGCCTCGTCGAGAGCGGCGAGCGAGGCGAGCGTCGAACGCAGGCTGCGGTGCAGGTGCACCCGGGTGGCGTCTTGAGCGAGCTGCGCGTCGCCGTCGGCGATGGCCTCCACGATGAGCAGGTGTTCGCGGGCAGCCTCGAGCAGTCGCTCGGGGTTGTCGTGCGAGAGACGACGGATGCGCACCAGATGCGTGCGCACACCGTCGAGCGCTGAGACCAGGAACGGGTTGCCGACCGCCCGGTCGACCGCGTCGTCGAAGCGGGTGACGAGGTCGTAGTAGGCGCGGCGGGCGGGGTCGGGGTCGTCGAGCAGCGGCGCCACGTCGCGGAACTCGTCGCGGAGCGCGCGGAAGGGCTCCGGGTCGCGGCGGCGGGCGGCGAGACCCGCTGCCTCCGCCTCGAGCAGGCGCCGCAGCTCGAACAGCTCGACGACGTTCTCGGCCGAGACCGGGGCGACGATGAGGCCGCGCCCGCCGAGCGGCTCGGCGAGCCCGTCGGCCACGAGCCGCGCGAGGGCCTCGCGCACCGGTGTGCGCGAGATGCCGAGTCGCGCCGAGAGCTCGAGCTCCGCGAGCACAGTGCCCGGCTCGAGGCTCCAGTCGAGGATGTCGGAGCGCAGCAGCGCATACGCCGTCTCACCGGCGCGAGCCACGAGCACCCCGCTGTGTATACATTGGCGTTAGTTTAGCGCCCCGAGAGCCCGTTTTCCAGCTCTCCATTCCACCTGTGTATACAGGATCCTCGGAAGACTCAACGAAGGAAGACGAAGGGCAGCCAGGAGAAGCCGAGGGTCAGCACCGTGCTCGCGGAAGCGCCGAGAGCGATGGCGGCCGGGATGCGACCAGCCGAGCCGCGTTGCACGAGGCAGGCGACCGAGCAGACCAGACTCGCGACCACGAGCGAGCCCGTCACCAGCACCTGAAGCATTCCGAGCCCCAGCAGCGACTCCGACGCCCCGGTCGGCAGCAGCCGGGAGACGACACCGAGAACGAGCCCGAAGACCGGGACGAGCACGGCGAACAACAAGGCGGCTCGCCCCAGGGTCGGCGACGGTCGCGGTGCCTCAAGCGAGTCGGAGATAAGCATGTCTCAGTTTATCGTGTGTCGGATCGCGGCCCGCGCATCCACTCTCCGACGTTCGGGGGTAGCTTGAGCGCATGACGTTCAGGCCCGACGCGAAACTCGACTCCGGCAAGGTCTCCCGGAGGGGCAGAACCGCGGCGATCGGCGGCGGTGGAGCCATCGTGGTGGTGGGTCTCGTGCTGCTGTCGCAGCTCGTGGGCGTCGACCTCACCGGGTTCGCCGGCCTGCTCGGCGGCGACCAGGGCGGCAGTCAGAGCCAGAGCGAGCAGGCGCTCGACTGCGACACGGGGGCCGACGCCAACTCGAACACCGACTGCCTGGTGGTAGGCGCCGCGAACTCCCTTGACGCGTACTGGCCGGGCGCCGCGACGGCGCTCGGGGTGTCGTACACCTCGCCGCGCGACGTCGTGCTGTTCGAGCAGCAGACCTCGACCGGATGCGGGCAGGCGTCGAGCGCCATCGGCCCCTTCTACTGCCCGCCCGACCAGACCATCTACCTCGACACCTCGTTCTTCGGTGAGCTGCGCGACCGCTTCGGGGCGAGCGGCGGGAGTCTCTCGCAGATGTACGTGATCGCGCATGAGTGGGGCCACCACATCCAGCAGCTCTCGGGCACGCTCGACCGCATCGACCACTCGGCCACCGGGCCCGGCTCCGACGCCGTGCGCTCGGAGCTGCAGGCCGACTGCTTCGCGGGCGCCTGGGTGAAGTCGGCGTCGACGACACCGGATGCGAACGGAACACCCTTCCTCGAGCCGGTCACCGACGAGCAGATCGCCGATGCCCTGAACGCGGCTTCGGTGATCGGGGACGACCGGATCCAGCAGGGGGCGGGCGGCCAGGTGAACCCCGAGTCGTGGACTCACGGGTCGAGCGAGTCGCGCCAGAAGTGGTTCGGTGTCGGGCTCGCGAGCGGGCCCGCGGCGTGTGACACCTTCTCGGTCGAGGAGTCGCAGCTCTGAGGCGTTCTCGACTCGATTCGGGAGCATCCGGTGCATAGGCTCGAAGGGTGACTTCTGACGACGCTCTGCGGCTGCACTTCCCGCGGGGACAGGCGAGTCTCGAGGTGCTCCGCGCCGAGGCCGCCGACGAGCTCGACACCATCGTGCACGAGCGGCTGCTGGCGGGGGAAGACCCGTGGGAGTTCATGGAGGAGCTGCCGAGCGTCGACGAGCTCGTGGTCTATCTGTTGCGGGCCGACACCATCACCGAAGACGGCGGGCGGGCGCCCACGCCGGCGCGCGACTACCGGGTGCTGAGGCAGATCGCACTCGATCATCCGGCGCTCACGCGCACGGTGTGGCGCATCATCGGGAGCACCGGGGCGCAGGGCGGACCAGGTCTGGGGTCAGGTGGGAGTCACCGCAAAGCTCCCTGAGACGGGGTTCCGTCGAGGCGGCGAGCCGGGAAGGGTGGGTGACTCCTGATCGCAACCGGAAGGAAGAACCATGCTCACCCTGACCGAGAACGCAGGCACCGTCGTCAAGACCCTCGCCGACCGCACCGTCGTGAGCCTCGGCGAGAACCCGGGGGCCTCGGAGGCCGGGCTCCGCATCTCGTCGGCGGCGACGAACGACAGCTTCGACGTGGCGGTCGCGCCACGGCCCGAGCCCACCGACCAGATCGTGGAGAGCGCCGGGGCGCGCGTCTACCTCGAGGAGAGCGTCGCGCCGGTGCTCGAAGACACGGTGCTGGATGCGCAGGTCGACGATGCGGGGTCGGTGCACTTCTCGTTGGCACGCGTCTGACGTACCTCAGCTTCCGAGGGTGTGGCGGCGGAACCTGTCGGTGAGCCGCTGCCACACCGACTCCTTCGGAACGAGGGACTCGGTTCGGGCCGTCGGCGGCTGACCCGCGGCGCCGCTCTGCGTGAGCTCTTGAACCTGCACGTGCTCGGAGAGCAGCACGGTTCCCTCTTCGGGCCGCGCAGCGGCAAGGGCGGTGGCACCGCCGATGGTCGTGGCTCCGCCGAGTGCGGGCCGACCCTCGGCCACCCAGCTCAGATAGGCGGTGTAGGGGTCGGAGGAGTCGGGCACGGCGTCGACGCTCACGGGAGCGCTGGAGCGGCGATATCTCGACCCCATGGTCCCCCTCCTCCCGAGCGTCGCAGGCAGGCCGACCCCGCGCCGGGTGGCGGCCTACGCACAGCCTACGCGGAGAGTCTCAGTTCTTCGTGTGCGAGTGCGTCGAAAGTGCGACCGTCGATGACGACGAGCACCCCGTCGCCGCGGCATTCCAGGCACAGCGTGACCTCATCGCGGTCACCGCGATCGGTGTCGAACCAGCCCTCGCCGTCGAACCAGCCCTGGACCGGGTCGGCACCCGACCCCTCGCACCTCGTGCACAGTTCTGTCTCGTTCATGGGGCAATTTTGCGCTCGACCACCGACATCGGGTGCACCCACGCCGGTCGGGCGGCGATTCACGGGGAGTTCTCCCCATCGCGTCGCCGCGCACCGCTGCCTAGGCTCGCCTCATGACCCACGCGATGACCCCCGCCTCCCGAGGATCCGCGGTGCATTCGAACCCGGATGCGTCGGATGACGACGCTTTCGACGACCTGCTCTGGGAGCTCGACACCACCACGGTGCGCCCTCGTGCGGCAGCCGATTCGGCGCCGACCGCGCACCTGGTGCCTTCCGTCGCGAGGCCGGCCGCCGCATCCGCTCGCCGCCCGCATCCGCGCGGACGCTTCCACCGCCCCGAGCTGCAGACACCGTGGGAGCGCATCTCGCGCAACCGGCTGGTGCAGGTGGCGGCGGGCACGCTGCTGGTGGGCGGCACCGCCACCCTGGTCGTGCTCGCGCTGACGCAGTAGCGCTGCGCGGCGCTGAGAGCTACGGCGCCGGACTGAGCAGCACGGCCAGCATCGCCGCGGCCCCTCCGATGATGAAGAGCATCGTGCCGAGCTGCATGGTGCGCGACTTGTTGCGGTCGGCGGTGGGCACGTCGACCTCGAGGATCGGGCAGCCCGACCAGCCGATGAGCCCGATGCTGAGCACCACGACGGTGGAGGCGATCCACCAGAGCGTCTCGAGCCCGCCCGGGAGGTCGGCGGGCCGCCAGCCCGACGAGAGCAGCAGTCCGAGGGTGACGGCCGTCGAACCGACCGCCACGCCGAACCACACCGTGCCCGTGTGCATGATGCGCTTCACGTTCGTCTCGGGCGTCATGAGATCGTGAAGCGGCTGAATATCCTGTGTCACCCTCTCATTGTTACCCCAGATCAACTACTCCGCCCCGTCGTTTCGGAATTTCCCCGTCCCCGTCCTTCTGTCTGGGCCTGCCGCGTCGATCCGACGGCTCATCGCCGCAGGATGGCGGCGAGTACGAGCGGAGCGCGGAACGCCCTCACACCCTGGGTCGTCATCTCTTCCAGGATTCCCAGATCGACGAGCTTTCCGGCCGCCGTGCTCGCAGCCTGATAGGTCGCACCCGTGAGGTCCGCCAGATTCCGGATGTTGACGAAAGGTAGGCCGATCAGGTGATCGACGATGTCGCGCACGATCCCTCGTGCTTTGGCACCTCGCAACACGTCATGGAAGTGCTCTTGCACGGCGAGCAGCGACTCAAGCCTCGTGGCGGTATCAACGGCTGAGGCTTCGAGACCTTCAGCGAAGAACGTCACCCAAGGATTCCAGTCTCCAGTCACGCTCACCTCCGCGAGCGCATCCTGATACTTGTCACGCCGCGCCTCGAACCACGGCGACACGCTGAGAAGCGGCTCCGAGAGAGCATGATCCTGAAGCAGTTGAAGCACGATCAGCAGGCGGCCGAGCCGACCGTTCCCGTCATTGAACGGATGGATCGTTTCGAATTGGTAATGTGCCATGGCGGCCGCGACGAGCGGATCGCGACCGTCAGCAGACTCGTCGCTTCTCCTCACCCAATCGATCAGGTCACCGAAGGCCGCTCGAAGCGTCGCACCGGGCGGCATGGGAATGAACCGGGCTTGCTCCACCCCTCGACCTTGCGTGCCGATCGCGACTTGAATCGAGCGGGTCCTTCCCGCATCATCCGTGTCCGCCGCCGTGCCAGCCACAAGATCCGCGTGCAATTGCTCGATGAGGCCGACGGTGATCCGTCGCCCTTGCTCCAACGACTCGAAGGCGACTTCCGCAGCTTGCACATAGTTCAGCACTTCCCGCAGGGCCGATGAGCGGTTCGACTGATCGATCACATTCGCTGCGAGGACCTCCTCGAGAGGCGCAAAAGTCCCTTCCAGAGCCGACGTGCTCTGCGCTTCCCGACGGAGGGTCGGTTGCCGCAGGATGCTCGGATTCTTGACGATCGCGGACCCTTGCTGAAGCCGCCCGAGTGCGTGGCTGGCCCGCGACACCGCCCGCCAGGTTGAATTCGAGAGGGCAGGCTCAGCGCCCAGCGGATGAGGAACGTACGCGAAGTGATGGAACGAGGCGCCCGAGGTCTTGTCGGTGCCGCTGATCGGCGTCAGATTCCCTATCGGGCTCGCATCGAACTTTGTGACGTCCACAGCACACCTCGAAACTTGAAGTGACATCAGTGTAGTTCAAGTAATTCGCGATTTACTTGAATGGGATGCCCGGGGATTCAAGTCAACGTGAATGGACGGACGATCCGCCGCGGAAAGAAGAAACGCCCTCGTGGGAGGGCGTTCGAGGGGCGGAAGCCGGTGCGGAGACGGTGGGATTTGAACCCACGGTACCCAATAAAGGGTACTCCACCTTAGCAGGGTGGTGCACTAGGCCGAACTATGCGACGTCTCCTCGGCGCTGCCGGTGAGCGAGCGCCTTGGCCATCATAGCCGATGTGCGCGAACGAAATCGGCAGTCTCCGTGGCGGCGGTGGCGAGGTGCTCGGCGTGGGTGTGGCCCGAGATCTTCACGCGCGGCTTGAACTCGTGCTCGCCGTCGTCGAGCCAGGAGACACGGATGCTCGGCGACAGCGCATAGCCCGGAACCTGCTCGACGGTGCCGAACGGGTCGCGGGTGCCCTGGAGGATGAGGGTGGGGGTGCGGAGTTCGGCGAGGTGGGCGGTGCGGAGCTTCTCGGGAGCTCCGGGCGGGTGGAACGGGTAGCCGAGGCAGACGAGCGAGGTGACGGGGCCGGTTCCGTCGGCGGAGAGCTCGTCGGCGACGAGGCTGGCGACGCGGCCGCCCATCGACTTGCCGCCGATCGCGACGCGCGCAGCGCCACCGCTGCCGCTGCCGCCGCCGCTGCCGCCGTCGCCGCCGAGCGCGTCGACCACCGCCCCCACCGCATCCCGGTACTCCCCCATCAGGGTCTCGGCCTTCGGCGGCGGCTTGCGCGCCCCCGCGCGCCTGGCCGCCATGTACCCGAACTCGAACCGGGCCGTACGCACCCCGCGCTCAGCGAGCGAGTCGCAGAAGCGGGTCATCCACTCCGAGTCCATCGCCGCGCCCGCCCCGTGGGCGAGCACCAGGACGGGGGCGTCGGGCGGACCGGTCCACAGCAGTTCGGGCATCCCCCGAGCGTAGCCGCCCGAACCCGAGCGACCGGCGCGAGCCGCGCGACCCACCCCGACCTCCGCGCAACCACGCCCCCGGCACCGGCGCCTCGAACAACCAGCGCACCGGGATGATGCGCCGACCGTGGGCCAGCAGCGTGCATCCGGCCAGAGCAGCCAGCAGCATCCACACCGCCACGCTGGTGGGATCGGGCGACGCGTCATCGGGGATGATCTTCAGCACGACGACCATCAGCGGGAAGTGCGCCACGTAGTACACGATCGAGTTGCGTCCGGCGAAGCGCAGCGGGTCGAGCAGGGCCAGCCCGTCGGTCTTGCGCAGCCAGGCGATGGCGGCGACGATGCCGGCGAGGCTGAACGGCACGAACCACACCACCGCGTTCACCGGCGCGAAGACGATGTACACCCCGAAGGCGACGGCGATCGCGCTGAGCGGGATGACCACCCAGCGCCGCTCGGTGAGCGCGTCGAGCAACCGTGGCCGCAGCGCCACGAGATTGCCGAGGAAGAAGAAGCCCGCATAGAACAGCAGGTTGTGCACCAGCCCGGGCTCGACGACGGCGGCGACCGCCCACAGCGCGACCGGCGGCAGCCACGGCGGCAGCACCGCGAACAGCGGCGCCACCGCGTAGTAGACGATGAGGAAGAACAGGAACCAGAGGTAGCCGGTCGAGATCCACGCCCTCACGTCGTCGATGGGGTACGCCGCCCCGAACTGCACGATGTGGAGGGCGGCCCACACCAGGTAGGGCCACACCACGAACACCAGCTTGCCGAGGTAGTAGCGGCCGAGCCCCTTGGCGAGCGACCGCGGCAGCAGCATGCCGGCGAGCAGCATGAGCGCGGGCATGCGGAACGGCAGGAAGAAGTCGTTCACGTTGACGAGGAACGGCGGGATGTCCCAGCCCAGCAGCTCGAGCAGCCCAGGCGCGTGGTAGACGACCACGAGCAGCACCGCGGCGCCCCGCAGCGTGTCCATCCACTGAACGCGCGGGGCGGGGGTGGAGGTCATCGTTCAACCCAACCCCATCGGGCGCCGGGTCACAAATCCCAGCGGGGGTCTCGTTACGGGTTGCCGACCGAGCAGGTGTAGTCGGCGGCGGTCTGGCCCTTGACGCTGTCGGGCAGCACGGTGACTCCGGATGCTGTGGTGCCGTCGGCGGGCGCGGCCGGGTCGACGGGGGCGTCGGGGTCGACGGGGCCAGCCGGGTCGGTGCCGTCGGTGGGTGCCGCGGGGTCGGCCGCAGCATCCGTCGGCGTTGCAGGATCGGCGGTGACGGGCGCGTTCGGGTCGATGACCGACGCGATGCCGCCGGGAGCCGCCACCGCGACCGGCTGGTCGGCCTGGATCGCCGCGAACAGGATGCCGGCCGCCTCGGTGTCGGGCGCGACCTTGCCCTCGGGAACCCAGTCGGCGTAGTAGTTCGGGTAGGCGACGAAGGTGACCTTCGAGAGGTCCATGTCTTTCAGCGAGAGCGCGATCGACACCATCGTGTCGGGCGACGCGAGCCTCTGCGAGAGGATCATGTTGCTCGCCGCCGCCTTCGCCAGCCCGTACAGCTTGCCGAAGTCGGTGAGGGTCGAGTCGCTCTTCACGGTGCGCACGAGTGACGACAGGAACACCTGCTGCGACGAGATGCGCCCGATGTCGCTGCCGTCGCCGACGCCGTGGCGGGTGCGGAGGAAGCCGAGCGCATCCGCACCCATCAGCGGGTGCGTGCCGGGCTCGAGGTAGACGCCGGTGAAGGGGTCGTCGATCACCTCGGAGACGCACACCGGCACGCCGCCGAGCGCGTTCGACATCTCGATGACGCCGTTGAACTGGATCTCGGCGGCGAACGGGATGCTGAGCCCCGACAGCGCCTCGACGGTCAGCACCGTGCAGGCGAGGCCGCCCTGCGAGAGCGACTCGTTGATGGGAGCCGTGTAGCCGCCGCCCTCGGGGCACTCGGGGATGTCGACGATGAGGTCGCGCGGAAAGCTCACGACCGTGGCGTTCGAGTGGTCTTCGGAGATGTGCAGCAGCATCGTGACGTCGTTGAGCTCGCCGCCCTCGTCTTCACCGTAGGCGTCGCCCTGGTTGGTGCGGCTGTCGCTGCCGACGAGCAGCAGGTTGACGCCGCCGTCGATGGCCGAGATCTCGGGTGGCGCGTCGCCTCCCGCCGCGATGACCGCCGCCGCCTCGTCGTCGGAGGCGAGGGTGACGGTGGTGATGGAGGCGGCGACGTCCCAGGCGGCGTAGGCGCCGATCGACGCGCCGCTCACGGCGACGACGGCCAGCGCGACGGCGACGAAGCCCGCGACGGCGCGGAACGGGTGCGGCGACGACTGGCGGCCATGGCGGGCCAGCGGCGTCGGTCTCGCTGTCGTGCGGCTGATCGTCGTCCCCCGTTCGCCGTTGTCTCGCTTCGATTGTCGCAGGGACGCGCGGCGGTGAGCGGCTCTGGGGCGCGCAATCGTCACCCCAGAAGGGGGCACGTGACAACCCCCGCGGCGCCGTCTATTATTCAAGTAGTTGGTTGATAAAGGGACGGGTTGAATGGATAAGGACGCGGAGCTGGACCGGGCGTTCGCCGCTCTCGCCGACCCCGTGCGACGCGCCATCGTCGCGCGTCTGAGTCGCGGGCCGGCCACGGTCAACGAACTGGCGGAGCCGTTCAGCATCTCGGTTCAGGCCGTGTCGAAGCACATCCAGGTGCTCGAGGCGGCCGGGCTCGTCACCCGCACCCGTGAGGCGCAGCGGCGGCCCGTGCACCTCGCGCCCGAGGCCCTCGAGCGGCTCACCGGCTGGATCGACGGCTATCGCTTGGCTCACGAGCAGCGGTTCCGTCGGCTCGACGCCGTGCTTCGAAACGATAAGGAGAAAGAATCATGAGCAACCCCGTCACCATCACCGCCCCCGAAGGGCTGCCGTTCATCGAGATCGTGCGCGAGTTCGACGCCCCGGTGGATGCGGTCTTCAACGCCTATGCCGATCCCGAGCTGGTGCGGCAGTGGGTCGGCCCGAACGGCTACGAAACCACCATCGACGTCTACTCGCTGGAGTCAGGCGGGCGCTGGCGCTACGTGCAGCGCAACCCCGCGGGCGACGAGTTCGCGTTCAACGGGGTGTTCCACCGGGTCGTGCCGGGCGTGGAGATCGTGCAGACCTTCGAGTGGGAGGGCCTGCCCGAGTTCGTCTCGATCGAACGGATGCTGTTCACAGCGCTCGACGGCGGGCGCACCCGCGTGTCGGGCTGGAGCGTCTTCCCGAGCGTGGACTCGCGCGACGGCATGGTGCAGAACGGCATGGAACACGGCGTCGTCGAGGGCTACGAGCGCCTGGACGCGCTGCTCGCGGGCTGAGGCGCGGGCTCGCGCCCACGTGACGGCGAGCTCGGGCTATCCTCGGCGCCACTGTCGACGCCTCTCTTGGCGCTCCCGCGCCGAACTCTTGGTCGCGCAAAGTGCTCGCTCAGCGCGGTTTGGCAGCACTTTCTGCGACCAACACACGCCGCGCACGAGAGACACCCCCGCGCACTCGTGGCGGAGGGCTAGGGATTCGAACCCTAGAAGGCTTTAACACCTCACCAGTTTTCAAGACTGGCTCCATCGGCCGCTCGGACAGCCCTCCCGATCAGCCGCCCCGACGGGCGACGATCACGGTCGAGTGTACAGGGCGTGCCGAATCGGGCGCACCGTGCCCGGCGCAGGGCCGGGTCGGGAGGGCGGGCGCGCAGGGCTAGAGGGTGGCGAGGGCGGCGGCGACGCCGTCGGCGTCGAGGGTGGAGGTGGTTTCGGTGGAGGCGGCGATGACGTCGTCGGGGGCCTGGCCCATGGCGACGGCGCGGCCCTCGGCACCGGCCCAGCGGAACATGTCGACGTCGTTGCGGCCGTCGCCGATGGCCATGACGTGGCTACGCGGGATGCCCAGGTGCTCGCGCACGCGCTCGAGACCCGTTGCCTTGTTCACGCCGTCGGGGGCGATATCGAGCCAGGCCGTCCATCCGATGGAGTAGCTCACCCGGTGCAGTCCCATGCGGTCGACGACGGCGAGGAAGTCTTCCATGTCGTGATCGGGCGAGATGACGACGACGCGGGTCGCCTCGATGCCGAGCAACTCCTCGAACGCGACCTGGCGGTTGCCGGCACCGAGCACCGACTCGGGGAACTTCTCGGTGTAGAGGAAGTGACCGTGCGCGTCTTCGACCGCGAACAGGGCGTCGGCGAGGTGCGACCTGATGGTCGTGAGCACCGGGCCCGGATCGAAGATCTCGACGTGCTCCTGCCGGTATCCGAGCGGGGCGTCGGGGTCGCGCTTCATGGTGATGGCGCCGTTCGCGCACACCACGTACTCGGGTGCGATGTCGAGCAGCTGCAGCACTGGGAGGGTCGACGAGACCGAGCGCCCGGTGGCGAGCATGACCTCGTTGCCCTCGGCGACCACGCGCCGCACCTCGGCACCGACGATGTCGCTCAGCGACCCGTCTTCGTGTAGCACGGTGCCGTCGATGTCGAGCGCAACCAGCCACCGCTGCGCGGAGTCGGCGGGCGCAGCATCGGCACGCGCGGCGTCGGCGGGCGCAGCGTCGGATGCGCCGTCGGAGCGCCCGGCGTCGACAGCCTCACGGTCGAGGTCGACGGATGCGCGGCCCGCGGCACTCGCATCCGTCACGTCGCCGCTCACGGCGCCTCGATGATCTCGGTGCCGCCGAGGTAGGGACGCAGCACCTCGGGGATGACCACCGACCCGTCGGCCTGCTGGTGCGTCTCGAGCAGCGCGACGATCCACCGCGTGGTGGCGAGGGTGCCGTTGAGGGTGGCGACCGGCGCGGTCTTGCCCGACTCGGTGCGGTAGCGGGTGTCGAGCCGGCGCGCCTGGTAGGTGGTGCAGTTCGAGGTGGAGGTGAGCTCGCGGTAGGTCTCCTGCGACGGCACCCACGCCTCGGTGTCGAACTTGCGCGCCGCGCTCGAGCCGAGGTCTCCGGCGGCGACGTCGATGACCCGGTAGCTGAGGCCGAGGTCGGTGAGCATGCCCTCCTGGTACCCGAGGAGCGCCTCGTGCTCGGCCTCGGCGTTCTCGGGCAGCACGTAACTGAACATCTCGAGCTTGTTGAACTGATGCACGCGCAGGATGCCCCGGGTGTCTTTGCCGTGCGACCCCGCCTCCCGTCGGTAGCAGGTCGACCAGCCGGCGTAGCGCTTCGACCCGTTCGACAGGTCGAGGATCTCACCCATGTGGAACCCGGCCAGCGCCACCTCGCTCGTGCCGGTGAGGAAGAGCTCGTCGGACTCGAGGTAGTAGACCTCGTCGGCGTGCTCGCCGAGGAAGCCCGTGCCGTCCATGGTTTCGGGGCGCACCAGGGTGGGCGTAATGAGGGGCGTGAAGCCTGCGGCGAGCGCCCGGTCGAGCGCGAGGTTCATGAGCGCCAGCTCGAGGCGCGCACCCATGCCGGTGAGGAAGTAGAACCGTGCCCCCGACACCTTGGCGCCGCGCGCGAGGTCGAACAGCTGGAGCGTCTCGCCGAGCTCGACGTGGTCGCGCGGGGTGAAGTCGAACTCGGGGCGGGTGCCGACCTCGCGCAGGGTGACGAAGTTCTCCTCCCCACCCTCGGGAACGCCGTCGATGACGATGTTCTGAATCTGGCGGGCCGTCTCGGCGAAGGCGTTCTCCGCATCCGTCGCGCGCTGGTTCGCCGTCTTCACGCGCGCGGCGAGCTCTTGGGCCTGGGCGACGAGCGCCTTCTTCTCCTCCTTGGGAGCAGCGGCGACCTGCTTGCTGAACGCGTTCTGCTCGGCGCGCAGCGACTCGAACTCGCCGATGGCGCTGCGGCGCTCGGTGTCGGCCTCGAGCGCGGCGTCGACGAGGGCGAGCGAGGAGCCCCGGGCGCGCTGCGAATTCCTGACGACATCGGGCTGTTCACGCAAGAGGACGGGATCGATCACGCCGTCCATCTTAGTTGGGGCCCTCTGACAGCCGGAGCCGGTACGGTGACCTTGTGGATGAGCATTCGCACGCGGGGGCTGGGGAGAAGTCACCTCGCGATGGGGGCGGCGACAGCGCGGGCGTCGAGGCTGCCGGCGCGAGCTCGCGCGAGCAGGGTGCGGGCGTCGAGGCGGCGGGCACCCGCGCGGGCACGGGCATCCGCGTCGCCGGTGCCCACGGCGCAACCCCCGACACCGCCCTCCGGCACGCGGCCATCGTCGTGAACCCCGTCAAGGTCGACGCCGCCAAGCTCCGGATGCTCGTGAGCGCCGCCGAGAAGGCCGCCGGCTGGGGCGAGACCCGCTGGTACGAGACGACCGTCGACGACGCCGGGGCGGAGGTGACGCGCCAGGCGGTGGCGGCAGGAGCATCCGTCGTCATGGCAGCGGGCGGCGACGGCACCGTGCGCGCGGTCGCCGAAGGGCTGCGTGGATCGGCGACGGCCCTCGGCCTGCTGCCCGTCGGCACCGGCAACCTGCTCGCCCGCAACCTCGGGCTCAACCTCACGAACGTCGAGCAGGCCATCGGCACCGTGTTCGGCGGCGTCGACCGCGCCATCGACGTGGGCGTCTCGGTGTTCACGCGGGAGAACGGCGACGTCGACGAGAACGTGTTCATCGTGATGGCGGGGCTCGGCCTCGACGCGAAGATGATCGCGAAGACCAACACGCAGCTGAAGAAGAGGGTGGGCTGGCTGGCCTACGTCGACGGCATCGGGCGGGCGCTGCCCGAGCTGAAGCCCGTGAAACTGCGGTTCAGGGTCGACGGCGGGCCGTGGAAGTCGACGAGCGCGCACACGGTGATCGTGGGGAACTGCGGGGTGCTGCCGGGGGGCATCCTGCTCATTCCCGATGCGAAGCCTGACGACGGGCTGCTCGACATCGTGGCGCTGCGGCCCGAGGGGCCGTTCGGGTGGCTGAAGGTGTGGAACAAGATCGCGTTCGAGAACGGGGTGCTGCGGCGGTCGGCGGCCGGGCGGCGCATCATCGACCTCAACAACGACGTGCGCTCGGTGCGCTACAGCACGGCGCGCGAGTTCGAGTTGACGCTCGACGGGCACGAGGACATCCAGCTCGACGGTGATGCGTGGGGGCGCGCGAGCGCGGTGCACACGTGGGTGGAGCCGGGGGCGCTGCTGGTGCGGGTGCCGCGGGGCTGAGGGTCGGGTCCGCACGTTTCTGACGGACAAAGTCCGTGAAGACGTGGGTTATGACGGACTTTGTCCGTCAGAACGTGGCGACGCCGGGGGGGGGTGGCGGGGTCGGGAGCCGGGTAGGTCGGCGGATGCGCGGGGCGGGGCGGGAGGGAGCATCCGCTGGGCTGTGACGGGTTGGTCAGCGGGAGCGGCGGCCCTTGCCTCGGGGGGTGGGGCGGGTGCGGCCGGGTTGGGCGCGCTTCTTCGAAGAGGCACCGCCGCCGCCCGCGCGGGACTTCGCGGCGCGGGCCTCGGCGGCCTTCTCCTTGGCCGCGGCGGTGGGTTTGCGGGCCTTCTCGCGTTCGATGGCGGCGACGGTGTCGGCGCCGCGGGTGCTGTTGGCGGTGCGTCCGCGAACGATGCCCATGAACTCGTCGACGAGCGCCTCCCGTTCGGGTTCGAGATCGGCCCGCCAGACCAGGGCGACCCGGCGCTCGTGCGCCTCCGACCCGTCGCCCACCAGCTCGCGCGCCACCACGTCGCGCCGGGAGTAGAGCCTCGCCACCGGCTTGGGGGCGATGACGAAGCCGACGCCGGCGGAGACGAGTTCCATCGCATCCGTGCCGCCGGATGCACCCGCAGCGATCTCGAGGTAGCTCACGCCAGGCCGGCCCTTGGCTTCGTCGAGGCGGCCCAGCTCGGCGATCTCGGCAAGGGAGATGCTCTCGACGAGGGCGATCTCGTGGTCTTTGGGCACGACGACGACGGGCTGCTCGGTGTAGAGGGGGATGGCGTGGAGGCGGGGTGCGGTGGGTGCCGTTCCTTCTCCGTCGGGGAGGGGGAGACGGATGAGCGCGACGTCGGCGTCGTCGTTCTGCAGGGCAGTGACGGCGAGGGAGGTGGCGTCGGGCAGCGAGTCGAGGGGTGTGATGGCGAGGGGCACGTCGGGGAGGCGGTCTTCCCAGATGCGGAACCACTTGGCCGGGGTGACGCCGGGGGCGAAGGTGACGCGGAGGGGGCGGGGCTGGGGGTGCGGCTGCGGCGTGTCCATCGACGTCCTCCTGCCTTTTCCACAACGGTCTGCGGAGACGATCTTCTCCACAGTTCGGCCCCCTCAGAGTAGCCGGGACACCTCGCCGGTTAGTCTGTGCACATGAACGCCGAGAAGACACCGCAGACCATGAAGCCCACCACCGCGGCCAAGAAGCTCGGCATCTACCTGCCCGCCGCGCCGGCTGAGTTCCAGGAGGCTCCGGTGTCGCGGTCGACGCTCAACGAACTGCTCGAGTCGCCTCCGGAGTGGTTGGTCGAGCTGCGGCGCACGGGACCGCACCCGCGCGATATCGTCGCCCGCAAGCTCGGGGTGTCGATCTCGGGCCTGGCGCGCGCCGGGGTCACGGAGGCCCTCACCACCGACGAGATCACGGCGCTGCTGCAGTCCCCGCCCGAGTGGCTCGTGAACGAGCGCCGCATCCAGGCCGAGGTGCGCGCCGAGAACCGCCGCGTCAAAGACGTCAAACTCGGCAAGGCCGCCGCCGCAGCCGACCGCGCCGCCGACGCCTGACCCGACCTCCACCGCCCACGCGGTCTCGCGCGCGCCGCGCGCCGCGCGTCGCCCGCGGTGAGCGCTGCGCCAGCCGCGGGGCGGGCGGCGGGGGATTCGGAGGGGACGTTCAGGGGTGGGGCGGTGGCCGTTCGGCGGGGGGCGGCGTAGGGTCCGGGGCATGAGCGTCTCCTCGATGCGCACCACGTCGTCCCGGCAGGTCAGGCCGGCGGTCGCGGACTGGATCCGCACCCAGCGCTGGTACTCCAGCCACACGAACGAACCCTCGTTCACCCGCGTCGGACTCTGGTCGCTCACCGACCACCGCCACCAGGTCGACCTCGAGGTGCACCTCGTGCTCGACGAGTCGGCCCCCTCCCCCACGCTCTACCAGGTGCCCCTCTCGTTCAGGTCGGCACCCCTGCTCGGCGGCGACCGCGCCCTCGTCGAACGCGCCACGGTCGACGGGGAGACCGTGTACATCTACGACGCACCGCACGACCCCGCCTTCGCCCGCGCCCTCCTCGCCCTCATGCTCGACGACGACTCCGCCCCCGGCGAGCTCGCCGACGAGGTCGAGGTCGAAGGCCACCACGCCCTCACCAGCACCGAGGTGCGCGTCGCCGACTCCCACGTTCTGCGCGGTGAGCAGTCGAACACCTCCATCGTCTACGAACTCGTGCACCCCAACGGCAAACCGGCCGGGCCCGTGATCTGCAAGGTCTTCCGCGCCCTGAGCGACGGCGCCAACCCCGACGTGACGGTGCAATCGGCCCTCTCCGACGCCGGGTCGCGACTCGTGCCCCGGACCGTCGGAAACCTCAGCGGCCGGTGGGGTGACCCGCGTGTGGAGGGTGGGCGCGCATCCGGTCATCTGGCGTTCGCGCAGGAGTTCATCCCCGAGGTCGAAGACGCCTGGCGGGTGGCGTTGCGCGCCGCCGAGGCGGGCGAGTCGTTCTCGGCGCTCGCCTTCGCCCTGGGTGAGGCGACCGCGCAGGTACACGTCGAGCTCTCCCGGCTGTTTCCCGCGCGCGAGGCGACCCGCGGCGACATCGACGGCATCCTGGGGAGCATGCGGCTGCGGGCCGCCCAGGCCTATGCCGATGTGCCGGCGCTCGCGACCGAGCGCGAGGCCGTCGACGAGGTGTTCGGGATGGCGGAGCGGGCGAGTTGGCCGGCGTTCCAGCGCATCCACGGCGACTACCACCTCGGGCAGGTGCTCGCGGTGCCGGGGCGAGGGTGGGTGCTGCTCGACTTCGAGGGCGAGCCGCTGCGTCCGCTCGCCGAGCGCAGCGAACCGGATGTGACGCTCCGCGACGTGGCCGGCATGCTGCGCTCCTTCGACTACGTCGCGGGGTCGCTGGCCGGCACCGCCAACGCCGAACGGGCGCGCGAGTGGGCGCACGAGGCGCGCGACGCGTTCATCGACGGGTACAGCTCACGATCGGGCGTCGAGCTGCGTGCCCAGCGCGCCCTCCTCGACGCCTTCGAACTCGACAAGGCGCTCTACGAGGTGGGCTACGAGTCGCGCAACCGCCCCGACTGGCTCCCCATCCCCACGAGCGCCATCCGCCACCTCGCCCACCGCCCCCGCGCCTGAGCTGCGCTAGGACGGGCGGCCCCGCGCTCGCGCCCGCGCTCCGGGGCAGCCCCCGCACCTGACCCACGCCCGCGCCCGACCCGCCCGGACTACGCGGCGGAGGCCGCGAGCCACTCGGTGAGGTAAGTGGCGACCCCGTGGGAGTGGTGGGTGGACGTGTGGTGGGCGGTGGCGGCGAGCACTTCGGGCCGGGCGTTGGCGACGGCGACGGGCGTGCCGACGACCTCGAAGGCGGGGAGGTCGTTGTGGTTGTCACCGAAGAACACGCAGTCGGCGAGGGGCACGCCGAGGTGCGCGGCGACGGTCGCGACGCCCGTGCCCTTCGAGCACCCCGCAGCCGCGATCTCGAGGTACGTGGGCTTCGAGCGGTAGCCGACGGCGTCGGGCAGCGACGCCACCAACGCCTCGATCTCGTCGACCGCGGACACCTCCCCCATGCACATCACCTTGTGCGGCGGCGACGCGTCGAGCGTGCCCGACGACCGGTACCACGCCGCGTCCTCCGCCCGCGGCGTCACCTTGGTGTTCGCGGTCTCCCGCGCCGCCCAGCGGTCGTCGGCCCAGGCGAACCAGTCGTCGCCCGAGTAGAAGCTGCCGTGCACCCCGAGCCGAGAGCACGCGTCGAAGATCGCGAGGGCGTCGGATGCGGTGAGCCGCACATCTGCCGCCACGGTTCCGTCGTCGAGCAGCACCAGCCCGCCGTTGTAGGCGATCAGCGGAAAAGGCACAGCCAGGTCAGAAGACCCCGCCCACGGCTCCTGCAGCAACCGCATCGACGCAGGCGGCCGCGACGAACACAGCACGAACGGGAAGCCCGCGGTGATCACCCGCTGGATCGCGGAAACCGTGACAGCAGACACCTCACGGTCAGCCCCCAGCAACGTCCCATCGATGTCCGAGAAGAACGCGGCCCTCAACCCTCGAACCCCCCGAGCCCCTCCGGCTCCCCCGCGATCAACCCCCGCAGCCAGTCCCGCGCCTCGATGAACACCTCGTTGTCGTAGCGCGCCACGTACTCCACCTGCGCCTTGTCGGCCCGCGGGTACGAACCGAGGAAGATGACCTTCGGGCTGAACCTGCGCACGCCGAGCAGCGCATCCGCCACCCGCTCGTCGGTGATGTGCCCGTCGGCATCGATGACGAAGCGGTACCGCCCGAGCGCGTCGCCGATGGGCCGTGACTGCAGCAGCGACAGGTTGACGCCGCGGGTCGAGAACTGCTCGAGCAGCTCGAGCAGCGCACCCGCCCGGTCGGAGGGCAGCTCGGCGATGATGCTCGTCTTGTCGGCCCCGGTGGCGGCCGGCAGGGTCGTGCCCCGCGACACCAGCACGAACCGGGTGACGGCGTTGGCGTTGTCGCTGATGCCGGTGGCGAGCACCTCGAAGTCGCCCTGCCCCACGATCTGCGGCGGCGCGACCGCGGCGTCGGCGTGCTCGTTCTCGAACAGCGACAGCGCCGCCGCCACGTTCGACGACGACGGGATGTGCCCGTGCGAGGGCACGTGCGTGTCGAGCCACCGCCTGGTCTGCGCGTAGGCGACCGGATGCGCGTTGACGACCCGAACATCCGCCAGCGTCGTTCCCGGCCGCGCCACCAGCACGAACTGCACCTGCACGAGGTACTCGCCGACGATGCGGAGGCCCGGGATGTTCGCGAGCGCGTCGAGCGTGGCCGTCACCCCGCCCTCGATGGAGTTCTCGATGGCGATCATGGCGGCGGTCGATCGGCCGGAGACCACGTCGTCGAGGGCCTCGCCCACGTTGTTCACCGAGCGCCAGGGCTTGCCCGCCGCCTCGGGCACCTGCGCGAGCGCGGCTTCGGTGAAGGTGCCGGAGGGCCCCAGGTAGCTGTAGGTCTCTGACATACCCTGAGCCTAGCGAGCGTGCCAGACTTGGGGCATGCATGAGCGCGCCGGCACCGTGGCCCTTCCTGAAGACCTGATCGACGTCGACGCCCTGGTGAGCGCCTACTACGACCTGCACCCCGACGTCGACGACCCCGAGCAGAAGGTGATCTTCGGCACGAGCGGTCACCGCGGCTCGTCGCTGAAGACCGCGTTCAACGAAGACCACATCGCCGCCATCACGCAGGCGATCGTGGAGTACCGGGCGGCGCAGGGCATCACGGGCCCGCTGTTCATCGGGCGCGACACGCACGGCCTGTCGGCCCCGGCGGAGCACACGGCGCTCGAGGTGCTGAACGCGAACGGCGTGACGGTGTGGAACGACTCGCGCGACAGCTGGACGCCGACACCCGCGGTCTCGCACGCGATCCTCAAGTACAACCGGGAGGGCCACGACGACCAGGCCGATGGCATCGTCGTCACCCCGAGCCACAACCCGCCCGCCGACGGCGGCTTCAAGTACAACCCGCCGCACGGCGGCCCGGCCGACTCCGACGCGACGAGCTGGATCGCGAACCGCGCCAACGAGCTCATCGCCGGCAACCTCGCCGACGTGAAGCGCGTCGAGCGCGGCGCGGGGCGCGCCACCGCGGGCTACGACTTCCGCGAGCACTACGTGGCCGACCTGGTGAACGTGATCGACCTCGACGCCATCGCGAAGTCGAAGATCCACATCGGCGCCGACCCGCTGGGTGGAGCATCCGTCGAATACTGGGAGCTCATCCGCGACCGCTACGGCCTCAACATGGAGGTCGTGAACGAGACGGTCGACCCGCGCTGGGCGTTCATGACGCTCGACTGGGACGGCAAGATCCGCATGGACTGCAGCTCGCCGTACGCCATGGCCTCCCTCGTCGCGAGCCGCGACAGGTACGACATCGCCACGGGCAACGACGCGGATGCCGACCGCCACGGCGTGGTCACCCCCGACGCCGGCATCATGAACCCGAACCACTACCTGGCCGTCGCCATCCAGTACCTCTACTCGCGCCGCGAGGGGTGGCAGCCGGATGCCGCGATCGGCAAGACCCTCGTCTCCAGTTCCATGATCGACCGGGTCGCCTCTTCGCTCGGCCGCACCCTCTGGGAGGTGCCGGTGGGCTTCAAGTGGTTCGTGCCGGGACTCATCGACGGTTCGGTGGGCTTCGGTGGCGAGGAGTCGGCGGGCGCATCCTTCCTCCGTTTCGACGGCTCGGTGTGGACGACCGACAAAGACGGCATCCTGCTGGCGCTGCTGGCCTCGGAGATCCTCGCCGTGACGGGCAAGACGCCGTCGCAGCTGTACGCCGAGCTCACCGAGGAGTTCGGGGCGCCGGTGTACGAGCGCGTCGACGCGCCGGCGTCGAAGGCACAGAAGGCGGTGCTGGCGAAGCTCGACGGCGAGGCGATCACGGCGACCGAGCTCGCGGGCGACCCGATCGTGGCGAAGCTGTCGCACGCACCCGGCAACGGTGCGGCCGTGGGCGGGGTGAAGGTCGTCACCGAGCGCGCCTGGTTCGCCGCGCGCCCGTCAGGCACGGAGGACGTCTACAAGATCTACGCCGAGAGCTTCGTGGGCCCCGAGCACCTCGCCGAGGTGCAGGCCGAGGCCAAGCGCATCGTCGACGCGGCGCTCGGCGCATGATGGCGGCGACGACGAACGCCGAGGCGTCCGTGCTGTCGGTGGTCTACACGAGCACGGCGGTCGTGCCGTTCTCGCGCGACGACCTGTTCGAGCTGCTCGAGCACAGCCGCGAGAACAACGCGCGCGACGGCCTCACGGGCATGCTGCTCTACCGGGGCGGCAGGTTCCTGCAGGTGCTCGAGGGGCCTGAGGACGCGGTGCGCACCCGCATCGAGGCCATCCGCGCCGACGAGCGCCACGAGCGCTTCGGCGTGCTCATCGAAGAGACCGCGGATGAGCGGCACTTCCCCGACTGGACGATGGGCTTCGCCTCCGACGCGGCCTCCGAGGGTGTGCCCGGGTACCTCACCACCTTCGCGGGCATCGACGCCGACGACGCGCGCGCGGGGGCCGACGGAGCCGGTGCCGACGGGCCCTCGCCGGAGGCCGAGGCGGCCCTGCGCCAGCTGCTCGGCTTCTTCGAAGACCCCGCCAACCACGTGCAGTAGCGGAGACGCTCGTCAGCGCGGTGCTCGCGCGGCACCCTCGTCGGAGGTCTCCGGCTCGATCAGCAGCTCGTAGAGGTCGCCGCGGTAGAGCGAGGTCGTGATCTCGGCGACCCGCTGGTCGCGGGTGCTGCCGCGGGCGATGACGCGGAGACACGGCGCCGCCGTCGTGATCTGGAGGAGCTTCGCCTCCTTGCCGGTGGGCAGCACCGCCGAGACGCGCGAGGATGCCCGTGAGAGCTCGGTGTCGTAGCGCCGCCGGAAGATCTCGTAGAGCGACCCGGCGAGGTCGTTGCCGAGCAGGTTCGGGAAGAGGTCGGCGGGGAGGATCGACCTGTCGATGCAGAGCGGGGTGTCGTCTCCGTAGCGCAGCCGTTCGATCGTGTAGACCGAGTCGTCCTCGCCGATGCCGAACTTCTCGGCGAGTTCCGCGTCTGCCGGCCCGATGCTCGCCGAGAGCACCTCGGCACGGGCCGTGCGCCCCGCGGCCCGCATGGAGTCGGTGAAGGAGGCGAGCGTCATCCGCTTCGTGACAGCAGGCTGAGCGACGAAGGTGCCCTTGCCGCGGATGCCGACGATGCGCTTGGCGTTCGTGAGCGCCTCGAGCGCCCGCCGCACCGTCATCGACGACACATCGAACTCGGCGGCGAGCTGCTGCTCGGTGGGGATCTTGTCGCCCGGAGCCATCTGCGCGATGGAGGCGGAGAGCGCTTTGAGCACGACCTCGTACTTCGCGGCCACAGCTGTCTCCCTTCCTCGAGCGACGTTCACGAGTATCGCGCACTCCGCTCCGCGAGGCGATTGCGATGGTCGATCCGTGGTGCTAACGTACCACCTACCCTAGGGTGCAGCAATAACCCTAGGGTTACTTCCACCACCTCAGTCCCGCCCCACTTGCAACGAAGGAGTTCCATGCGCACCACCACCAGGGCCCGCCGGACGGCGGTCCGAGCCGGCTCCACCACGCTCACGCTCGCGCTCATCGGCGCGGGCCTCGCCGCCTGCGCGCCATCGGGCTCGGGCGACGCCGACGGCGGCACCACCACCATCAACGTTCTCGCCGAAGACATCTCCTACACCGACAACTGGAAGGAACTGCTGCCGGAGTTCGAGAAGGAGTCGGGCATCAAGGTCAACATCGAGACCGTGCCCTACAGCGACCAGGCCGCCAAGATCCTGCTGAACTTCAGCCAGAAGTCGAGCGACTACGACGTCGTCTTCACCGACAACACCTACGGCACCGGGTACTTCGAGTCGGGCTACGTCGACGACCTCGCCTCCTACGAGGAGGGCGCGAAAGACCAGGTCACCTTCGACCAGTTCTACCCGCCCTACATCACCCCGATGCAGAGCGACGGCGCGACCTTCGGTCTCCCGGTCTACGGCGAGAGCACCTGGCTGATGTACCGCACCGACCTGTTCGACGAGTACGGCATCGACGGGCCTCCGGCGACCATGGACGACCTCGAGGCGGCCGCGAAGACAATCAAGGAGGGGTCGGGCGGCTCCGTCGCCGGCATCACCCTGCGAGGTGCCCCCGGCATCCAGAGCGTCTACCCCTGGTCGGGCTTCCTCCGGGCCTTCGGGGGCGACTACTTCGACGGCGATGCCGTCGCCGTCGACTCCCCCGAGTCGGTCGAGGCCACGCAGTTCTGGGCCGACCTGCTCAC
Source organism: Herbiconiux sp. SALV-R1 (assembly GCF_013113715.1). Taxonomy (GTDB): domain Bacteria; phylum Actinomycetota; class Actinomycetes; order Actinomycetales; family Microbacteriaceae; genus Herbiconiux. Next base: position 4,321,603 of record NZ_CP053344.1, on the reverse strand, counting down.
GAACTACGGGCCTGCGGGCGCGGGCAACTTCGACTGGGAGCAGAACCGCATCGCCTTCACCCAGGGCACCGCGGCGATGACCATCGACGCCACCGCGAACGGCCCGTTCAACGAAGACCCCACCTCGAGTGTCGTCGCGGGCAAGGTCGGCTATGCGCCCATCCCGTACGCCATCTCCGACCCGCCGACGAGCGGCAACACCGACAACTCGCTCAACGTGCACGCGCTCTACCTGAGCTCGTTCAGCGAGAAGAAGGAGGCGGCCTACGAGTTCATGGCGTGGGCGACCAGCCAGGCCGTGCAGGACAACGCGGTCGAGAACACGGAGGCCGTGGGCGTCACCCTCACGTCGGTGCTCGAGGGAGCCGCCTACGACGCGAAGTACGGAGCGTTCAAAGACGCACTGATGGAGCAGCTGGCCACCGGCAACGTCGACTACCTCCCCGCCGGAACCGACGCGAACGCCATCATCACCGAGGTCGGCCAGGCGCTCTCGCGCACCCTTGCCGGCGAGGCGAGCGCGGCCGACGCCCTGAAGACCGCCCAAGAGGCGATCGAGACCCAGCTCGGCTGACCCGGCTGGACGCCGGAAGGAGAGATCCCATGACCACATCGACCGAACGCCCTCGTCGCACCGCGGAAGGTGTCGCCGATCGATCCCTCCGGCGCCCTCCGGCGCCCCGGCGCCACCGCGGACTGCTGGCCCGGCTGAGCCTCGCGCTGCCCGCCGCGGTCGTCATCGTCCCCCTGCTCGCGATCATCGTCGTGCAGGGAGCCAACCTCGTCACCCACGGCGAGAACCTCCTCCGCCCGGGCAGCGAGGAGAAGTTCGTCGGCCTCGACAACTTCGCCAGGGCGCTCGCCGACCCCACCCTGTTCGGGTCGATCCGTGTCACCCTCGTCTACGTCGTCGCCGGTGTGGGCATCGAGATGGTGCTCGGTGTGGCCATCGCCCTCGCCCTGCACGGCCGCATCCCGGGCAAGGGCCTGCTGCGGGCGCTCATCCTCATCCCGATGGTGCTGACCCCGGTGGTGGCGGGTCTCATGTGGAGACTGCTGCTCGACCCCACCTCCGGGTTCATCACCTGGATGCTCGACAGCAGCGGCCTCGGCAGCCACGCCTTCCTCTCCGACCCGAACACGGCGCTCGGCACGATCATCCTGGTCGAGGTGTGGCAGAACACGCCCTTCGTCGTCATCATCGTGCTGGCCGGGCTGGAGTCGCTCGACCCCTCGCCGTTCGAGGCCGCCCAGCTCGATGGCGCCGGGGGTTTCCGGATGCTGTGGAACATCACCGTTCCAATGCTCTCGCCCGTGCTGGCGATCGTGGTGCTCCTTCGCGTCATCGACTCGGTGAAGACCTTCGCCCTGGTCAACACGATGACCAAGGGCGGGCCGGGCACCTCCACCCTCGCCATCAGCAACTACGTCTACCGGGTCGGATTCGAGACCTTCGACATCGGCTACGCCACCGCAGTCGGTCTCCTCGTGTCGGTCGCCGTGCTGATCATCCTGTTCCCCACCGCGACCCGGTTGATGGGTCTGCGCATCCGGAAGGCCCGCTCGTGAACAACCGCACGGCACGACGATCGTTCCTGCACACCCTGCGCGTCGTCGGCGTCTACGCCTTCGTGCTCTGGTGCATCCTCCCTGTCGTCTGGCTCATCAGCACCTCGCTGAAGAACGACGTCGACGCGTTCAGCCGCGTTCCGGTGTGGTTCTTCACGCCGCAGTTCGACAGCTACGTCGCAGCCTGGACCGACGGCGGCATGGGCCAGGCGATGCTCGTCAGCGGCGGGATCGCCGTGGTCAGCAGCGCCCTCGGCATCCTGGTCGGGCTGCCCCTGGCCTACCTCACCACCCAGGTGTGGCCGGCGGAGTCGGCGGCGTCGGCCCGCATGACCCTCGCCATCCTGCTCCTCACGACGGTTCCGCCCGTGCTCAGTCTCACGCCGTTCTACCGAACCTTCTTCGGCGTCGGACTCACCGGCAATCCGTTCGGGCTCACGATCGTGCACACCTTCTACGCGGTGCTGCTCGCTGTGCTCATCTTCCGCTCCTTCCTGGTGGCGTTCCCGCGCGAGATCAGGGAGGCGGCGATGATCGACGGGCTCGGCGAGTGGCGCACGCTGTTCCTCACCATCCTGCCGAACGTGTGGGGAGCGGCATTCGCCACCTTCGTGCTCGCCCTCATCCAGTCGTGGAACGAGTTCCTCTACGCACTGGTGCTCACGAGCGGCGACAGCCAGACGGTGCCGGTCACCATCGCCGGCTTCCTCAGCTTCTTCGGCACCAACTGGGCGAGGCTCACCGCCGCGGGGGTGATCGGCACGCTGCCGATCGTCATCTTCGCGGTCATCGTGCGCAAGCACATGGCCCGCGGCCTCTCGTTCGGCGGCGTCAAGTGAGCGCGACAGACTCCCCGACGACAGGAGAACGGATGCGCGTCAGCGTGCACCCCACGGCCGAGGCCGCCGCCGAGAGCGCTGCCGCCACGATCGCAGCCCTCGCCGCCCGCGGCGGCCTGCGCGTGCTGGGCGTCGCCACCGGCTCGAGCCCCACACCCGTCTATCGGGCCCTCGCGCGCCGGCGCGACGAGCTCCCCGAACTGCAGTTCCCCGACCTCACACTCTTCGCCCTCGACGAGTACCTGGGCCTGCCGCCCGGGCATCCCGAGAGCTACCGATCGGTCGTAGAGCGTGACGCGGCGGGCCCTCTCGGTATCTCCCCCGACCGGGTGCATCTGCCCTCGGGCGCCGACCCCGCTGCCTACGACCTCGCCATCGCCCGGCACGGCGGCGTCGACGTGCAGATCCTGGGCATCGGGCGCAACGGCCACATCGGCTTCAACGAGCCGGGGTCGTCGTTCGACTCGCGAACGCGCGTCGTCGATCTCGACCCGTCGACCAGGCTCGCCAACGCGCGCTTCTTCTCCGGTGTCGACGAGGTGCCGTCGCAAGCGGTGACGCAGGGCATCGGCACCATCCTCGAGGCGCGCATCCTGATGCTGTTCGCCTTCGGCGCCGAGAAGGCCGAGGCCGTGGCGGCCGCCCTGGAGGGTCCGGTGACCGAGCGGGTACCGGCGAGCGCCCTGCGCGCGCATCCCGACGTGCACTGGGTGCTCGACGACGCTGCAGCATCCCGGCTGTCCCGTTCCGGGAGGATCGAGCCATGAGCGCCGAGACTGAATCCACTGCCGCCGCACGCACCGCCTCCGCCGACGCCGTGCTCGCGATCGACGTCGGCCAGAGCGGCTTCCGGCTGCAGGCGGGCGGAGCGGAGGTCGTCGAGCAGCCGTACGGGATCGTGGCTCTCACCTCCCCAGGCCTCGTCGAAGCGCTCGCAGAGCGCATCGCCATCGCCGCTCCCGCCGGCGTCGGGTTCTCCGCGATCGGGGTGGGGCTGTCGGGATACGTCACCGGCTCCTCGGCGCCCGGCGCCCTCGCCGCGGTGCTGCGTGAGCGCCTCGGCGCACCGGTGGCGGTGGCTGCCGACGCGGTGACCGCCTTCCTCGGAACGGTGGGGGCCGCCTCCGGCACGGTCGTCATCTGCGGCACCGGCGTCGCGGCGCTCGGGGCCGACACCTGGGGCGCCTTCCGGCGCGTCGACGCGCGCGGCTACCTCCTCGGCGACTTCGGCGGCGGGTTCTGGATCGGGCAGCGCGGCTTGCAGGCGGCGCTCGACGCCGTCGAGGGGCGCGGAGCCGAGACGACCCTCACCGGCGCCCTTGCCGCCCTCGGCTCCCCCGCCGACGTGTACCACGGCGCCATGGGCTCGGTGCCCGCCCCTAAGTACGTCGCCGCGTTCGCCCTCGAGGTGCTGCGCGCCGCCGACGCGGGCGACCCTCTCTCGCGCACGATCATCCGTGCCGCCGGCGACGAGATCGCGCGCACGGCCCTGACCGCGCGCCTCGGCGACGGGCCCATCGGACTCACCGGCGGGCTGACCCGATCACGCGGCTACACGGATGCGGTGCTGCACTCCCTGCGACGGGCCGGTCTCGCCCAGCCCGAGCTGGTCATCCGGCCCGACGCCGCCCTCACCGGAGCACGCCTTCTTGCCGAGAACCACCGGGTCGGGGACGCGTTCCCCGGACTCATCGACGTGACATGAACGAAGGAACCACCTTGATCGACATCGAACTGCTGCGCGGACACCTCATCGTGTCGTGCCAGGCACCCGAGGACTCCCCTCTGCGCGACGCGGGAATCATCGCCGCCATCGCCGAAGCTGCGGTGCAGGCGGGTGCGGCGGCCGTGCGCATCAACAGCGCCGAGCACGTCGCGGCCGTGCGAGAGCGGGTCGCCGTGCCCATCATCGGACTGGAGAAGACCCTCGACCAGAGCGGCGCTCAGTGGATCACCCCCACCCTCGACCGTGCCCGCAGGCTCGTCGACGCGGGTGCTGATATCGTCGCGCTCGATGCGACCCTCCGTGACCGGCCCTGGGACGAGCGCATCGACGAGCTGCTGCCCGCCGTGCGCGAGCTCGGTGTGCCCGTGATGGCCGACGTCGACGGCTTCGCTGCCGGGTCCCACGCGGCACGCCTCGGCGCCGAACTCGTCGGCACCACCCTCTCGGGATACACGACGGTGCCACAGAACCGCTCGGGCGCCCCCGACATCGAACTGGTGGGCGAGCTCGCCGCGGCATCGATCCCGGTGGTGGCCGAGGGCCGCATCAAGACCCCGGCCGAGCTCACCGCAGCCTTCGAGGCCGGCGCCCTCGCCGTCGTCGTCGGCACCTCCATCACCGAGCCGATGGCCCTCACGAGACGGTTCGCCGCCGCCATCCCCACGCTCACCACGCTCACGACGACCACGACGCTCACGAAGGGAGCCTCAGCATCATGACCACCACCCCCACCACCTCGACCCGCATCGCCGTCGTCGGCGCCGGCCGCATGGGCCAGGTCCACGCCCGCATCGTCGACGAGAACCCGCGTGCCACCCTGGCCGCCGTGGTCGACCCGTTCGAGGACACGGGTCGCCGGGTCGCCGACCAGTACGGGGCGCCGTGGTTCGCGACGCTCGGCGAGGCCGCTGCCGCAGCATCCCTCGACGCCGTGATCATCGCCGTGCCCGACAAGCTGCACGTCGGGGTCACCGTCGACGCGCTCGAGGCCGGGCTGCACGTGCTCGTCGAGAAGCCGCTCGCCGACACGCTCGACGGAGCGCGCGCCATCGCTGCGGCCGCGGAGAAGTCGGCGTCGAAGGTGCTCGTCGGGCACGTACTGCGCCACGACCCGCGGTTCAGAACCGCTGCCGAGGCGGTGCGCACGGGCAAGGTCGGTTCGCCGGTGCACTTCAGGGCCTCACGCATCGTGCCGCGCAGTGTCGGGGTGGCGAACCGGGGCGCGTCGCCGATCTACATGTACCAGGGCATCCACGACATCGACCTGGTGCAGTGGATCAGCGGCAGCCCCATCACGCGGGTCTGCGCCACCACCGCGGCGAAGATCCTGCCCGGGCTCGGCGTTCCCGGCGTCGACGTCGCGCTGATCGTCTGCGAACTGGCCGACGGGACGGTCGGCACCATCGAGGTGTCGTGGGCGCTGCTCGAGAACACGCCGAGCGGACTCGCCTCGCAGTTCGAGCTGTACGGCACCGAGGGCACCCTGCGCGTCGACGTGACGGGAGAGGGCGTCGACCTCACCACGGGTGACGGCTACAGCCTGCCCAACACGGTGCTCTCGCCCGAACTCGACGGGGTGCTCGAGGGAGTGGTGCCGCAGCAGTTCGAGTACTTCCTGCAGATGATCGAGTTCGACCGGCCCAGCCGCATCGGCATCGAGGAGGCCGTCTCGGCGGCGCGGGTGCTCGACGCGGTCGGCGAGTCTCTCGAGACGAAGGGCTGGGCCTCCGTCTCGAGCGACTGAGCGGCGGTGCTCGTGCGGGCGTCGGTGCCGACGCCCGCAGCGCGCCCTACGGCGTGGCGTAGGCGGGGATCGACGAGTCGATCATCCAGGAGTCGTTCTCGGCCCGGGCTGCCTCGCCGGTGAAGCCCGAGTCGGGGATCATCAGGTACGCCGACGGGTCGCCCCCGTCGTTCCAGGTGGTGTCGACGGCGAGCCAGGTGCCGTCGACGAGCACCTTGTTCCAGGCGTGGGCGCCGCCCGAGAACACATCACCCGAGACCACCACCGTCTCGACGCCCGCGGCGTTCGCGAGGGCGTTGAAGGCGTAGGAGTAGCTGGCGCACACGCCGGTGCCGAGCAGCAGCGTGCCCGTGGCGTTCCACGCGGGCTCACGGCCCACCGGGATGGCCTGCTGGGCCTGCATCTCGGCGAACGCGGCGTCGTCGTACTCGGCGTTCGAGACCAGCCAGTCGTTGAGGGCCGTCACCTTGTCGGCGGCGGTCATGTCGTCGCTGGTCACCGCTCCGACCACCTCGTCGACACGCTGCTTGAGGTTCGCCTGCAGCGCTTTCACCTCCTCGGTCGGAATCGAGTAGGTGACGAGGAGGGTGTCGCCGCCGTCGCGCAGACCCATGTAGTTGACGTTGAAGACGTACGGGTTCTGGTAGCGGGCCTCCATCGCGGCGTCGTACGGGTCGGGCGCGCCCGGCTGGTCGACGTATTCCGAGATGTCGATCGATTTCGTCTGCGCGATCATGTGCTGCGCCAGGTACTTCGTGAAGTCGGTGCTGCCGTAGACCGGGTAGTCGGTGGGCGGCGCCTCGGCGAGCGGCTCGTCGTCGACGTTCTCGGGCGGGGCGTAGGCCTCGAAGCGGGGCAGGCCCGTGTCGGGCGCCGCGGCCTCGGCGGCGGCGTTGAACTGGGCGGCGGCAGCGACAGGGTCGGGGGTCGATCGTTTGGTGACCGGGATCCACTCGCCGAGCTGGGTGCCGCGCCCGCGGAGCGGGAAGATCCACCGGTCGCCGTAGTCGAGGATGCCGGTGTCGTCGATGTACGCGACCGTCGACCGGGTGCGCCCGTCGATACCGGTGAAGGGGAGCACCGTCTGCACGTTCTCGATGCCCTCGATGTAGCCGCTCGCACCCCACTTCTTGAGGTCGCCCGCGGCGTAGAAGGCCACCTCGTACGGCAGCGAGCCCGCCGAGCGCACCAGGTCGTGCGGCGTATAGGGCGAGTAGTGGGCGCCGTCGGTGGCGATGACGCCGAGGTCGAACGCCTGGCCGACGTTCTCCTCGTACTCCTCGGAGGGGTTGCCGTCTTGCTGGTCGTCGGAGCCCGCCCGGTAGCTGAACGCCTGCAGGTTCACGTTCTGCTGGGTCACCCAGGGGGCGTCGGTGACGTCGTAGACATCGGTGGCGCTCGACCACTCGGTGCCGTCGACCTCGGTCACGTAGCTGAGGTTGCCGCTGTCTCCGGTGGCGTCGGATGCGGTGACGATGATGTACGAATCCGCCCCGTCGACCGGGTCCCACGACAGCGTCACCGTGCCGTCGCCGGCAGGGTCGCTGAAGGTGACGTCGGGCGCCTCGAGCTCGGACGTGACGGTGAAGCGGGTGACGACCGGCTTCTCCTTGGGCGACCCGTCTTTCTCGACGCGGGTGACCAGGAAGTACTCGTCGTGAAGGCCCCACTGGCCGTACTGATAGCTGTCGTAGTCGGGGTCGGTCTCGTCCATCACGGCGCGGCCGCCTTCGGGCGCGTTGGAGCCGAAGGCGGTTCCCGTCTCGCTGCCCGAGATGGTGATGTCGGCGCCCGGGTCGAGCTGGAAGGCGTGGAACTGCGCGGGCTTCGTGAGCGCGGCGTCGTAGTAGACCTGCACCGCCCAGTCGTCGGGCCCGCCCCGCTCGCCCTGCTCGAGGCCCGCCTCCTCCATGTGGGCGGCGTTCACCGCGTCGAGGTCGTAGTCGACGTCGAGCAGGAACTCGTGGTCGCGCTCCAGATCGAGCATCGGCTCGGTGTAGTCGTAGATCGCGGAGCGGTCGGTGTAGAGCGAGGCCTGCGGCGAGGTGATGCCGGGCACGACGATGAACGCCGCGACCAGCGCCAGCACGGCGACCACCGCGACACCGGCCGACACGAGCCCGATGACGAGGCCGCGGCGGCGCTTGGGCTTGGCGGGGTGCTGCGGGGCGGGGGCGTGGTGCGCGGGCTGCTGGCCCGGCACCTGCGTGTCCGCCGCGGGCGGCGGGTAGCTCGCCGCTTGAGGGGCCGGATGCACGTGCTCCGTCCACCGCGTGCCGTCCCAGTAGCGCTGGATGCTCGCATCCGCCGGGTCGGGGTACCAGCCCGCGACCGCTCCACCGTCAGATTCCGCCACAGCGAATCCCTCCCCCGAAGTGATCCCCGCGCGCTCGCCTCGGTTCTCGCGGCGCGTCGGTCACCTTCGATCCTGCCCTGAAACCTGGTCGGGCGGGACGACATGGGGAGTTCTACCCGAGCTGGATCGTCGCGTTGACGGGCACTCCGCCGTTGGTCGAGATGAACTGCGCGGTCACGGTCGCCGTGCCTGAACCCGCCGGCCAGGTGAAGCTGATCGTCGAGTCGCCCACGGGCACCGCCGGGTTGATGAGGGCCCGGGTGCCCTGGATGTTCGTGACGGCCCAGCCCTGTCGCGGATCGAGCACCGGGCCGGTCGGAAGACCGCTGTCGAAACCGCCGATGACACCGAGCTCACCCGCGGCATAGCTGTCGGCGACGACCGACACCGTGAGGATGCTCGTGCCGCCCCAGCTCGCCGACGCACTGTCCCAGACGACCGTCGGCACTCCGGCGGGCTTGACGGTGATGAGGCTCGTCGACGAGCCGAACTCGGCGGCACTCTGCCAGGTGGCGAGCACCTCGTACGACCCGGAGAGGTCGATCCATTCGCCCGTGGTGAAGACGTACTCGCCCGCCGTCAGTCCGGACGGGGAGTTGAGCAGGGCGGCTTGGCCCCCACCGAAGGGCGTGTACGTCCAGCCCGCGGGCAGCGTCGGGAAGGAGGGCAGGTTGCCGACGGTGTCGGGAAAGCTGAACAGGATCGACCCGCTGCTGCCGACGGCCGCCGACCCGGCGGGAATGGTGACCGTGATGGTGCTCGTGCCGCCGAAGTCACCCCTCGCCGCACCCCACGCGACCGACGAGGCGGTCTGCCCGCTCGCCGCGGCGAGGGGGGCGGCGACGGCGGCGAGGACGACGGGAGCCGACCAGGCCGCTCCGATGACGGTTCTGCGGGAGATCTCGGGCATCGCACCAGCATCCCCAACCCCGACCGATGCCGACAAGCTCCTGAAGCGGACATGTCCTCAACAGGACACCCGGCACCCCCGGTTCGCGACGACCACGGGCGCTCCGCACCGGCGCCATCCGGACATCTCAGCGCTCCTTGTACACTGAGCGGGGCGGTAGAGATGGCGCTGGGAGGGGCCATGGGTGGCTTCACCTTGTCGAGGATCGAGACACGTGACTCGGATCTGATGGCCGACATGATGTCGAGCGCGCTCGGGGCGGTCGACATGTCGGTCATCGATCCACGCGATGCCTACTTGTCCATCCGCTCCGCGGTGAGCCCTTCCTTGTCGGCGTTGGACTTCCAGTTGAGCTTCCGGGGAACATCGGACCTCGACGGCTTGGAACGCGATCCGGCCGACCACGTGTACTCGGTCGTGTACATGGACCGGGAGCCCGGTTCCGGGCGACTCTGGGATGCCCAGGGGCGGCAACTCGACATCCTCCACCCGGTGCTGTACCCGGATTGGGTCGGCTCCGAGTTCGACGGGTGCCACGCGAAGGTCGTGAGCATCGCCCGCTCCGAGGTGCGTGACTACGCGCGGCGTCTCGCGGGCACCGATGCCTTCGACCTGCGGTTCACCGATGTCCATCCCCGCAGCGCGACCCTCGGCGAGCATTGGTACGCCACTCGCCGCTACATGATGAGCGCCATCGAACTGAGCGCCGACGATCCCGGTGTGGAGCTCATCCAAGGTCAGTTGCCGGGGCTGATCGCCGCCACCGTGCTCGCGACCTTCCCCACTACCCTCACCGACCACCTCGACCGACACGACGCCCGGCCGCTGGGAGCGACCGCGGCGATCCGCCGGGCCGTGGCATACATCGACGAGCACGCCCAGGAACCGATCACGCTGGCCGACATCGTGAGCGCCTCCCGGCTCGGCGTCCGCGCACTCCACGCCGGCTTTCGCCGGCATCTGGACACCACGCCGATGGGCTACCTGCACAAGGTGCGGCTGAACGCTGCGCGGCTCGACCTCCTCGCCGGCGATCCGACGCGGGAGACCGTTGCGGCGATCGCACGACGATGGGGCTTCACGCACCTCGGCCGCTTCGCGAGCAACTACCGTGCGGCCTTCGACGAGTTGCCGAGCCAGAGCCTCCGCCGCTGACCGGCGACGACAGCCGATCTGACATGCCGCCCCTCCCGGGTGGGCTACTGCGTGGCTCCGCCGCGGGGCGCGGCCGATGGTGGGCAGGATGTGAAGACGAACACGGCACCTTCAGGCCGCAGGCGCGTCAGAGGGTGCGGGGAGCGAGGGGGTGCTCGGCGGCCGTGGCGGAGGTGGAACGTTCGACGCGGTGGACGGTGCCGCCGGTGGGCTCGCGGAGTGCCTCGGCGAGCGAGCCGTCACGGTAGAGCACGGCGGTGCCCTCGTCGAGGCCGTAGCCGGCGGGGAGGCGGCCGGCGGCGATGGCGGCGTGGAAGAGGGGGCGGCGGAGCGGCTGCGAGTCGTAGTGCACGGCGAGGGAGGCGGGGACGAGCGCGAGGGCGTCATCGACGAGATCGAGGGCCGGGCCGCGGGAGGAGGTCGGGCCTCCCACGTGCCAGCAGAGCGCGCCCGCCGAGGTGCCGGCGAGCACGGTGCCGCGTCGGGCGGCCTCGACGAGCAGGGTGTCGAGACCGTGGGCGCGCCAGAGCGCCAGCAGGTTGACGACGCTGCCGCCGCCCACCCAGACCAGGTCGGCGTCGGCGACGATCTCGTCGAGCGGCTCGTCGGTGCGACCGAAGAGGCGGAGGTGCCGCGCCTGCACCCCGGCGAGCCGGGCCGCGTCGAGTTCGATGGCCTCGCTCTGACGCGGGTCGCCTCCGGCCGTGTTCACGTAGAGCACCCGAGGCGCCCGGCCCGAGACGCCCGTGAGCTCGACGGCGAAGCGCTGCAGCGGGCTGAACTCGAGCTCGGCGCGCGTGGAGGGCTGCCACCCGCTGCAGGTGGCGAGCACCGTCACACCGGCGAGCGCCGCTGCCATCACGCCGTCACCCCGACGGCATCCGCGTTCCACGCCCGCACCGACAGCGACGCGACCGACACCTCACCCTCCATCCCGACCACGCGCGTCTCCCCCGGCGCGAGCCCGAAGGCGTCGTCGTGCAGCAGCGCCCCGGGCCCGTGTGGGAAGCCGTCGACGAGCACCAGGGGCGCGGGCACCTCACCGACGTTCTGCACCTCGAACCCGCCGTCGACGGCCCGTGCCGCGAGCCGGGTGCGCGGAAGCTCCCACAAGGGGGCGGGCCGGTCGGCGGCGTAGGCGGCGAAGTGGGGCGACAGGTCGGCCTCCCAGAGCTCGTCGGGGGCCGACCGCTCGAGCTCCTCGATGCGCTCCCCGCGTTGCCGCGCGTTGAACCAGTACCACTGGCTGGTGGTCTCGCCCCGCGCATCCGTCATGCGCACCTCCAGGTGCAGCGGATGCGCGCGGCCGGGCACCACGGTCGAGAACCGGTGGGCGAGCACCCGCTGGTCGGGCGCCACCGACACCGGGCCCGACCAGCTCGCGGCGACCGTGAGGTCGGCATCCCACAACCGCGCCTCCACGGAGGCGTCGAGGGGTTCGGGGGTGTCGTTGGCGAGGTGCACCTCGGCCTTGAACAGCTCGCCGGGGGCCCAGTCGAGCCGGTTCGTCACCGCGAACACCGATCGGGGCCGGCTGAACGACCGCGCCAGATAGAACGAGCGCTTGGGGCGACCGTAGAAGTCGGCGATGGCCCACGACGCCCCGGGGAAGACCTCGCCCAGCTTGTAGAGCCAGTAGGCGGAGGTGTGGTCGCCGCTGCCCGACCTGGCGCGTTCCGAGGCGAAGCGCAGCGCCTCGCCCTGGGCCACCTGGCTCGCCTCGATGAACGTCGCCCAGTCGGCGATCGGCCCGTAGTCGGCGTAGCGCAGCTGCTTCACGATGTCGACGAGCGAGAACTGCGCCTGGTGCTGCAGGATGGCGCCGTGCGCGGGGGGCGGCCACTCCTCGAGCAGCGCCGGGTCGAGGAACTCGGCCATGCTCTCGAGCGCGCACTGGCTCGACAGCCCGTACTCCCCCCACACCGCCCCGTCGACGGCGGTGTAGCCCTCGTCGATGCGGGCACCCTCGTGGTAGACGGTGTAGCTGTGCACGCTCCCGCCCCAGGGGTCGGTGCGGTGGAAGGGTCGCGAGTCGTCGAGCGCGGTGGTGCGCCGCCCCGCGAGCAGCAGCAGTTCGTCGCCCGACCGGGTGAGCTCGTTCTCGTTGCCGCCGCCCCACACGATGAGCGAGGGATGGTTGCGCAGCGCCCTGACGATGCGGGTGACCTGCTGGTCGACGGCGGCCAGCGACACCGACGAGGCACCGGGCAGCCCGAAGCAGAACGGGAACTCCTGCAGCACCAGGATGCCGAGCCGGTCGCAGGCCGCGTAGAACCGCTCGCTCTCGACGATGCCGCCGCCCCAGGCCCGCAGCATGCGGAGCCCGGCGTGCCGGGTGAGCCGCAACAGGTGCTCGTCGACGGAGCCGTCGCGCTCGGTGAGCGGGTCCGTCCAGCACCAGTTGGCGCCGGTGAGGAACATCGGCCGTCCGTTCACGACGAACCGCCAGCGGTAGAACTCCTCGCCCTGCCAGTCGGGCAGCGCTTCCATCTCGATGGTGCGGATGCCCGTCTCGACCTCGACCGCATGACCGCCGATCTCGATCTCGACGCGGTGCAGCGGCTGCTCGCCGTAGCCGAACGGCCACCACAGCCGCGGCCGGTCGAGCTCCAGCTCGAGCTCGAAGCGCGTGAGCGCGCCGGTGAACGCGAGTTCGAAGGAGCGCGACGCGACGACCACGCCGTCATCACCTCGCACCGTGACGGTTCCCGAGAGGGTGCCTCGCGCATCCGTGTGGTCGCGCACGTCGGCGCGCACCCGGAGCAGTGCCGAGTCGGCGTCTGCCCTCACCGTGCTCACGAACGGATGCGCGAGCTCCACCTCGGGCACCACCTCGAGCCGCACCGACCGCCACAGCCCGATCGAGATGAGGTGCCCGTAGTGCCAGCCCCAGCCGGGAGACCCCTTCAGCACGCCGTGCCAGTCGTGCGGCGGCGGGTCGAACCGCACCACGAGCTCGTGCTCGGCCCCCGGCGCGATCAGGGCCGTGACGTCGATCTCGGGTCCACCGAACATGCCTTCGTGGCGCGCGACCGGCGAGCCGTCGAGGTAGACCGTGGCCGAGTAGTCGACGCCGTCGAAGGCGAGACGGATGCGCCGGCCCTCCCACGAGGCCGGCACGGTGAAGCGGCGGGCGTACCACCACTCCTGCTGCTCGATGCGGGTGCGGCGGAAGTGCCACGGCCAGTGCTCGGGCACGCCGTGGTCGACGAGCTCGTCGTACGTCGCCGAGCCGAGAAGCGGATGCGGAGTGACGCCCGCCGCCGCGAGGGCACCCTGCACGGTTCCCGGCACGGTCGCGGGCGTCCAGGCGCTGCGATCGGTGTCGGGCCGGAACCACTCGGCGGGTTCGTGCGGCGGTTTCGAGCCGGCGGGTTCCGCCCAGCGCTCGATGGAAAACTGCTTCTGCGGCACGGAGCCCGCCAGCAGCCATTCACCGTCGAGGAGGAGCGGTTCGGGAACGGGCTCGCCGGTCGCGACCGGAGTCTCCCCCGCATCCGCCGCCTCCGTCTCCGCCGTGCGTGCCCCGACCCGCACGGTCGGCACCGCGAGATCGGCCTCGACCGCCCCGTCGCCGAAGAGCACGGCCCGCGCGTAGGCGGCGAGCTCGAAGTCGTCGAGACTCCTCACTTCACCGCGCCCGCATACAGTCCGCTCACGAAGTAGCGCTGCGCGAAGATGAAGATGAGCAGGATCGGCAGACTCATGATGAGCACCGCGGCCATGATGTTGCCCCAGTCGGCGAGGTACTGCGCCTTGAAGTACAGCACACCCGTCGTCAACGTGCGTTTCGTGGGGTCTGTCAGGAGCAGTTGCGGCACCAGGTAGTCGTTCCAGATGCCGACCCCCTGCAGCACCCAGAAGGTGGCGATGGCCGGCCGGGCGAGCGGCAGGTAGATGGTGCGGAACAGGGTGAAGTACCCGGCGCCGTCGACGACCGCCGCCTCGACGATCTCTTTCGGGATCTGCCGCATGAACGCCGCCATGAGGAAGACGCCGAGCGGGATCGCCCCCGCGATGTAGACCAGGATGACGCCGAGGTAGTTGTTGATGAGGCCGAGGTCGCGGATGACGCGGAACTGCGGCACCAGAGCGAGCTGCAGCGGCAGGAAGATTCCCGCCGCGATGAGCAGGTACGCCACCGATCCGAGGCGCGACACCCGGCGCACGATGGCGTAGGAGGCGAGCGCCGCGATGAAGGTCGCCGCGACCATGCTCGTGACCGTGAGCAGGATGGAGTTGAGGAAGAGGTTGGTGAAGTCGGCCTCGACCCAGGAGGTGACGAAGTTGTCGAAGGTCCAGGTCTGCGGCAGCCCGGTGGGGTTCGTCAGCACCTCGAGGTTCGGCTTGAACGCCGTGATCACCATGATCAGCAGCGGGTAGATCATGATGAGGCTGAGGCAGATGAGCAGCAGGTTGATGGGCACACGACGCGCGAGGCGCTTGAGGGTTCGGGTGTTCATCGGGCGTTCTCCTCGGCGCTCATGCGGTTGTTCAGCTTGTTCTGCGCCCCGGCGATGACGATGAGCACCACGATGACGATGAGGGCCATGGCCGAGGCGTAACCGAAGTTGTTGGCCACGAGGCCCTGGTGGAACACCTCGGTCATGTAGAGCTGGGTGGAGTCTCCCGGCCCGCCCCTCGTCATGAGATAGACGGTGTCGAAGGCGCGCAGCGCGCCGTTCACCGAGAGCACCAGCACGAGCCCGATCGAGGGGATCATGAGCGGGATGGTGATGTGCCGCATGGCCTTGAATCCCTTGGCGCCGTCGACGCGAGCCGCCTCGTTGATCTCGGCGGGGATGGTGGAGAGCCCGGCGAGGAAGATGACGACGTTGAAGCCGAGCCCGCTCCACAGGTCGACCAGGATGACGCTGTAGAGCGCCAGGTCGTAGTTGCCGAGCCAGTCCTGGGCGAGGCCGCCGAGACCGACGTCGCGCAGCAGCGAGTTGATGGTGCCGTTCGTGGGGTCGTACATGAAGCTCCACGTGAACACGATGGCGACGGGGCTGATGACGATGGGGGCGAAGAACACGGCGCGGTAGATGTTGCCGAGCCGCAGCTGCCGGTTGAGCAGCACCGCGATGAGGAACGCGAGCACGGTCTGCACGACGACCTTGAAGAAGGCGTAGATGCCGGTGTTCGCGATCGCCTTGGTGAGGGTGGGGTCGCCGGAGAAGATGCGCACGAAGTTGTCGAGGCCGATGAAGTCGGCGGGCCGGTTGAACCCCCTGGCGTCGGTGAAGGCGGCGAAGACCACCTGCAGCATCGGCCAGATCGTGAAGATCGTGTAGATGATGAGGGCGGGGGCGATCGCGATGAGGAACTTGCCCATCGTCGATCGGTCAGACCAGACGCGGCGCTTCCACGACGTGCGGTCGGTGGTGACGGTCGGGATGACGCGGACGTCTTCGACGCGGGTGCTCGTCATCGGGCGACTCCCGTCTGACGGTGCGCGGCCCTGACGGCCGCCGTGTGCCACTTCGTCATGGCTCCCTCGCAGATCTTCATCGATATGGTCGGCGCAGCTGCGCCATGTAGCAATACTACATCTTTCGGGCGGGGATGGGCATCCTGAGCGTGGTGGGGTGCTCGAAAAGGCCCCGATCGGCTAGCGGCGCTACACCCAGCCGCGAGCGCGAGCGAGCTCGGCGGGCACGATGACCGCGGCGTCGCCGGGCCGCACAGTCACCCGGCCGCCAGTGAGAGGCTCGGCGGCGTCGGAGCCCGGGCGCAGCACGACGGCGGCGGAGCCGTCACCCGCGTCGACCTCGAACTCGCGCTCCCCCTCGTCGAGGTGGGTGACGACGGTCACGGCGGGCCCTCCCGCGGCGGCCCGCCATCGCGTGGCGTACGGGTGCGGAGTCGCGTCGCCGACGGCCCGCACACCCGCGTCGGGGTCGAGCTCTCCTGTCCACAGCCACTCCGCGAGTCGTCGGCGCAGCGCATCGACCTGGCCGACGTAGGCGACCGTGAGCGGAGCATCCGTCGGCCTGCCCTTGAAGTGGAACGGCTCGATGCTCGCCGCGTACCCGTAGAGCAGGCACTGGTTCACCATCGACCGGTCGTCGAAGCCGATGAGGGCGGTGGAGATGGCGGCGCCCGGGCGCAGGCGCCGCCCGATCGGCAGATGCCGGGGCGAGGCGCTGCGGATGTAGGAGGCGTCGTAGAACTCGAACTGGCCGTCGAAAGCGCCCTCGGCCGCGACGATGAACTCGTCGGTCTCGGCGAGCGCCGCCTGCTGCAGGGCGGCGACGAACTCGGCGTCCCAGGTGAAGGTCGAGGCACCCGGCTCGTGGCCGTGGTCGTCGGCGAAGCAGAGCAGGGCGCGCCCGTGATAGAGCGACTCGTCGTTGAGGAGGCCCGCAGCCCCCCACCGCGCCATCTGTGCGGCCTCGGCTGCGAAGCGTTCGCGCAGCACCGACGACGAGAAGCACAGCGGAACGTACCAGGGGGTGCTCATGCCGTAGCGCTTGCGCGCCGAGTGGTAGACCGGGCCGGGCTGGGCGTAGGGCTGGCCCTGCTCGTCGAGGCAGACCGAGTCGGCGAACTCCTCCCAGTACGGCCCCGGCTTCTCGACCCACTGGTACTTCGTGTAGAGCACGGCACGCACGCCGCGTTCGCGCGCTCGGTCGAGCGCGGCGACGAGGCCCGCCTCGCCACCGAGACGCTCGGAGGGGCGGTGCACCGGCACCAGCCCGTCTTGCCCGCCCTCGTTCCAGCCCACGATCTGCAGCGCGCCGATTCCGGCGTCGGCGCACTCGTCGACGATGTCGCGGAGCGCCGCGAAGTCGTAGCGCACCTCGCCCTCCGTCGACATGAGCTGCACCTGCAGCCAGGAGTGCGGCTCCTCGAGCCAGGCGGCTCGCGGGCGCCGGCGCGGGTTCTGGGTGACGCGGTAGGCCTCGAGACCGGCGAGCCAGTCGCCGGCGTAGACGGCGACCGTCATCGGCACCGCCTCGAACGCGCTGCCGCCCGTGAGCACCTGGATGGCGTCGAGGGTGACGGTGGCCGGATGCACGCCGTCGCCTCCAGTGCGCAGCAGGCTGTCGGCGTACCCCGGCTCGAGCGACGCCCGCCAGCCGATGAACTCGGTCGTGGGCGTCGTCGGCATGACGGCGAGGCCGTCGTTCTCACGGGCGAGCAGGATGAACGGCGAGGTCGGGTTGCACACCACCTCGGGCCGCAGGTTGCCACTGGCGTAGTCGGGGAACACCGTGCCCCAGTAGGGCGCCGTGCTCTCGAAGCGCGGCAGCAGCTCGTGACGCGAGCCCTGCGTGTACTCCGCACGCACCAGCTCGAGTCGCCCGTCGCCCGCGGCGACGACTCCCGGAAGAGAGGGGAACCGCGCGGCTTCGACGCGCACGTCGTCGTCGAACCCGGCCCGCAGGGTGGCGTCGAGCCGCCCGTCGTGGAGCTCGAGCGTGGCCGTCGCCGTGCCGGCGAGATGTTCGCCCGCGCTCGTCACGAGCTCCCGCCACACCAGCTCCACGCCGCGGCCGTCGGCACGCGTGCGCACCTCCGACACCCGCTGCTCGCGGGTCTGCACCACGACCGTGCGGTCGCCGTCGCGCGGGATCTCGAGCACGAACAGGCCCGGATGCGGGGCAGCGACGAGTGTGCCGCCCGGGCCGTCGACACCGAGCACACCCCCCGTCGCCGCGTCGATCCGCACGGTGGTGCCGGCGTCGGTGAGGGTGATGTCGCCAGTGGTCATGATGTCCTCGGTCGGAGCTGTCGCCCGGCGGGTCGCGGGCGGGGGCAGACGAGCGCGCGCCCAGCCCGGGTCGAACCGGGCAGGGCGCGCGTGGTCGTCACTGGTTGTCGGCCCGCCACTGCTCGAGCGCGGTGTCGAGCGACGAGAGCACCTCCTCGGTGCTCTGCTGGCCGCCGATGAGGTTCTGCAGACCCACCAGCAGCTCGTCCTGCACCGACTTGGCGGTGGGCGAGAACGCGGCGATGAAGGTCTTGCCGTCCCACGACTCCTGCATCTCGGGGTACAGCGGGTCGACCTCGGCGCCGACCGAGACGGTCGTGGTGGTCGGGAACTGCTTCACCTTGGTGAGGAAGTCGAGGTACACGTCATCCGACATGAAGTAGTCCAGGAACTTCTGCGAGGCCTCGACCTTGTCGTTGCCCGGGTTCACGCCGAAGCGCACCTGGTAGGTGCCCCACAGGTCGTCGACCGGGGTGTCGGTGGTGGGGAAGTTCATGTAGTCGACGTCGAGGTCGGCGGTGCGGGCGTCGGGGAGGATCCACGCGGCGGGGAACATCGCCGCCTGGCCGCCGAGGAAGGCCGACTGCGCCGCCGTCTGGCTGGTGCCGAGCGGGTTCGGCATGTAGTACGGCGTCAGCTCCTTGACGATGTCGAGCGACTCCTTCCAGGCGTCGCTCGACGAGAAGTCGGCGTCGCCCGCGGCCATCTCGGCGGCGAGGTCTTCGTTCGCGCCGTGCTCGGCGAGGGCGTAGTACACGATGAACTGCGGCCACCAGTTGTCTTGCGCCGACATGGCGAAGGGGGTGATGCCCGCGTCGAGCAGCTTCTGCGCGTCGGCCTTGAGCTCGGTGTAGGTGGTGGGGGCGGCGTCGATGCCGGCCTTCTCGAACAGCGCCTTGTTGTAGATGATGCCGTTGCCCGAGAGCGAGATGGGGAGGTTGGAGACGGCGTCGCCCTCCTCGCCGCGGTGGCTCTCCTTCGCGGCGTCTTCGGTGAGCTTCGACAGGTAGTCGCTGCCGCCCTCGCTGAGGTCGGTGGCGAAGCCGTCGCGCACGAAGTCGTCGATGTTGCCGAGGTCGAAGCCGTAGATGTCGGGGCCGGCGCCGCCCGAGAGACGGGTCTTCAGGATGTTGTCGTAGTCGTTCGTGTTGAAGAACTCCGCGTTGATGGTGATGTCGGGGTTCGCCTCCTCGAAGGTGTCGATGACGTCCTGGTACGCCTGCTGGGTGTCTCCGCCGTCGCCCCACATGAGGAAGCTGAGTTCGGTCTTGCCGCCGTCGCCGCCACCCGAGCCGGAGCATCCGGCAAGTGCTGTGACAGCGAGCGCGGTCGCGAGCGCCGTGGTGACCGTGAGCCACTTCTTCATGGCCTCTCCTTCAATATCGTCGTTGATAGGGATCGTGCGTGGTGCCCGCTCGATCGTGTCATGCTGTAGTCAGGCTACACAAATTCCGATGAAAAGCCAGCATTCAACCCCTATCCGGTCTCAAAATGGGTGGATTCGGTTAGTTTCACTACGCGAAGGAGCATCGTGACCCCCTCTCCCGGCGACTCGATCGGCAGACGTCTCACCATCAACACCGTCGTGAGGCGCCAGCAGATCGAGGCCACCCGCGACCGCTGGCTCTGGGAGGACGAATCGGAGCGGCACAGCGCCGCGCTGATCGACCGGTTCAGCACCACGGTGCGCGACGCCATCCCCGACGCCCGCATCACCTGGGCGCTGTCGTGGGGTGCCCTCACCGACGACAGCGCCCGCTACGCCGAGGTGCGGCGCGAGGTCGCGCGCTGCGCCGAGACGTTCGGCGACGACGTCACCTTCGTGCCGGGCGGCTTCTTCCCCAACCTCCACGGCTCGCGCGACGCGGTCGCCCGCGACATCGCCGACGCCGTCGCGCTCATCGAAGACGAGTTCCAGCGCGAGACGCGCTCTCTGGTGGCGGGCTTCCTGTCGGCCGAGAACACGGCACGCGCCCGTGAGGAGCTCGGCATCCGCACCGTGCAGGGCAACATCTGGAGCCAGTTCGACATCGATCTGCAAGACGGCGACGGCTCCGTCGCCTACCCCTACCGGCCGTCTCGCGCGCACTTCCTCCGCCCCGCCCGCGGCGACGACCGCATCGACGTCGCCATGCTCGACGGGTGGACCGTCGACCTGGTCGCCGCGCGAGCGGCGGGCATGGGGCCCGACGGCACCGGCTTCAACTCGCGCCTCGGGCTCGGCCCCATCGAGACGCTGCACCGCCTGCCCCGCGCCGACGCCCTCGCCGAGCTGGAGGCGACGAGCGCCGCGCACCTCGGAGCCCCGAACGTCGAGCGGAACGGGCTGGGCTGGCTCACGGTGAACTACGAGATCAGCGAGGTGCACCGCGGGCTCGAGACCGACCCCGGCCTCCTCGACGCCTGGGGTGGCTGGCTCGCCTCGCTGCGCTCGGAGTGGCCCGACCTCCGGGTGACCCCCATCGCCGACTTCGGCGCCGAGTGGTCGGCGGCGAACCCCGACGACGCCGCCCTCGCCTATCTGCTCCGCCAGGAGGGCTCCGGGGTGCAGGCCTCCACCCTCGGCGAGCGCGTCACCTGGTTCATGTGCGCCGACTTCCGGCTCGGCGTGGTCGACGGCAGCTCCGACCCGCTGGTGTTCGACTACACCGACTACCGGCCGGAGGCCCACGAGCCCACCGAGCTCGGCGACCGGCGCTGGAGCCTCCTCGGCGAGATCAACCAGAAGCGCACCCGTGCGCAGGATGCACCGCAGCCCATCGGCTCGTTCCTCGCCCAGCACCCCGAGGTGCTCGGCGGGCTGCGGTCGCGCTGGGGCGCCCGGGCCGAACTCGCGGAGCTCCTCCCGTGAGCCCGTCGAGCCTCCGCGTCGAGCACACGGCCGAACCCGTGGGCGTCGACGTCGCTCCGCGCTTCTCCTGGCACGGATCGGGCGCGTGGCGTCTCGAGGTGCACGGCCCCGCGGGTCTCGTGTGGTCGACCTCGGGAACCGAGCGGCCGGCCCCCGAGGTCGAGTACGACGGCCCCGCCCTCGCGTCGCTCACCCGGTACCGGTGGAGCGTCACCGCGAACGGAGCGAGCACCCACTCGACCTTCGTCACCGGCGTGCTCGACGGCGACTGGCGCGGTGCGCGCTTCATCGGCCACGCGCATCCGTCGGGCGCCGCCCCGCTGCTGCGCCGGGAGTTCACCCCGCCGGCTTCGATCGCCGAGGCCTACCTCGTGGTGGCCGCCGGCGGCTACGCCCGCGTGACGATCGACGGCGAGCTCGTCGAACCCGCGGTGCTGAGCCCCGGGTTCACCGACTACGACGTCACCGCCCAGTACACGGTCACCGACGTCACCGCCCTGCTCGCCGCCGGGCGACGCTTCGCCGTCGGGCTCGAGCTCGGCCGAGGCTTCTACGGCATGGCCTCCCCGAACACCTGGAACTGGGAGACGGCGCCCTGGCACGCCGAGCCCTGCGCCCGGCTGCTGCTCGTCATCCGCGACGAGCAGGGTGCCGAACACGTGCTGACGACGGATGCGACGTGGGGGGCGATCGACGGACCGACGCGCTACGACGACCTGCACGGTGGCGAAGACCACGACGCGCGCCGCGAGCCGCCCGGATGGGACACCCCCGGATTCGACGACTCGGAGTGGGATGACGCGTGGATCGTCGCCGGCCCGCGTGGCCGGGCGGTGAACCAGCGCCAGCCCCCCATCGAGGTTGCCGAGCGCTTCGACCCCACCGAGATCGTCGAGCTGGAGCCCGGGCGCTGGGTGCTCACCTTCCCCCGCGTCATCGCGGGCTGGCTCGAGATCGAGGCCGAGGGCGCGGCGGGCGAGCTCATCGAGCTGCGGCACGGCGAACGGCTGCGCGCCGACGGGAGCGTCGACACCGACGACCCCCTCGGCTACTTCGCCGGCCGCTTCCAGCTCGACCGGGTTGTGCTCGCCGGCGCCCCGCTGCGCTGGCGGCCGCGCTTCGTGTACCACGGCTTCCAGTACGCCGAGGTGCGGGCGGCCCGGCTGCCGCGCGTGCGC
Organism: Herbiconiux sp. SALV-R1; assembly: GCF_013113715.1. Lineage (GTDB taxonomy): Bacteria > Actinomycetota > Actinomycetes > Actinomycetales > Microbacteriaceae > Herbiconiux. Next base: position 4,299,558 of record NZ_CP053344.1, on the reverse strand, counting down.
GCCGCCCTCGTGCACACCCGAGCAGACCGCACCGGGTCGTTCACCTGCGACATCCCCCTGCTCGAGACGGTGCACGAGCTCACCGTGCGCACGGTGCTCAACAACCTCCACGGCATCCCGACCGACACCCCCATGCTGGAGAAGAACGGCTGGACGGGCGACGGCATGGTGGGCGCCCGGCTCATGCTGCAGAACCTCGACGTGCAGGAGCTCCTCGCCAAGTGGTGCGCCGACATCGCCGCCTCACGTCACGGCTCGGGCGCGCCCACCGTGCTCGCCCCCGACGGCGGCTGGACGATGGACTGGTCACCCGCCCCCACCTGGCACTCCGCGCTCGTGCTCATTCCCTGGGAACTGTGGATGCAGCGCGGCGACCGGCGCGTGCTCGTCGACCTCTGGGCCGACGCGAGCGACTACCTCCGCTTCGAGCTCGCCCGCACCGTCGACGGCATCGCCGACACCACCCTCGGCGACTGGGTGAGCCCGGAGACCCCGGCGGGGGGCGGCAACGCCCCCGAAGACACCCGCATCGCGGCCACCGCCTTCCTCGTGGCGATGCTCGACGTGCTCGCCGCCTGGGCGACCGAGCTCGGCGAGCCGGCCGAGGAGTGGCGCGACGCGGCGGCCCGCTCCCGCGCCGCCTTCGTGTCGCTGTTCGTGCGCGACGGCATCGTCGCGGGCGAGGGCGACGAGGGCTTCCGCCAGGCCCACGGCGTGCTCGCCCTCGCCTTCGACGTGCTGCCCGAGGCGCTCCGCCAGGGCGTCGCCGACAGTGTCGCCGCCGACGTGCGCGCCCGCGGCGACCACCTCTCGACGGGCGCGCTGGCGACGAAGCACCTGCTGCCCCAGCTCACCCGCTTCGGCCACGCGGATGCTGCGCTCGCCGTCGCGACGCAGACCACGTTCCCGAGCTGGGGCTTCTGGGTGACCCAGGGCGCGACCTCGCTCTGGGAGCACTGGAAGCCGGAGTCGCGCTCCCGCGGCCACTACTTCCTCGGCACCGTCGACGACTGGCTGTTCGCCGACGTGGCGGGGCTATCTCCCGTCGCCCCGGGGTGGCGCCACGCGCTCATCGCACCTTGCGTTCTCGACGTGGGGGGCGCATCCGCATCGGTGGAGACCCCGTACGGCACGCTCGCGGTGCACTGGACGGTGGGCGACGACGGGCACGTCGAGCTCGACGCCACGGTGCCCGAGGGGGTCACCGCGACGCTACGCCTGCCCGGCACCGAGACGGAGCTCGCGTCAGGCAGGCACAGCGTGAGGTCTCACCAGGCGGTGTACCCGCCATCGACCGTGACGATCGAACCGGTGATGTAGGAGGCGGCGTCGGAGGCGAGGAAGGCGACGAGCGACGCGACCTCCTCGGGCCGGCCGAGCCGGCCGAGGGGGGTGCGGCGCTCCCAGTCGGCCCACCATTCCTCGGGCACGCCGTCTTTCGTGAGGTCGGTGCCGATGTAGCCGGGAGCCACGGCGTTGATGCGCACGCCGGCGTCGGCGAACTCGATGGCGAGGCTCTTCACCGCGAGGTGCACGGCGCCCTTCGACGCGTTGTAGGCGGCCTGCCGCTGGGGCGCGTTCGCGATCTCGCCCGACATCGAGCCGATCGCCACGATGGCCGACCCGGCCTTCATGTGGCGCAGCGCCTCCCGGGCGCACAGGAACGTGCCCGTGGCGTTCACGTCGAGCACCCGGCGCCAGGCCGCGACGTCGAGCTCGAGCGAGGGCGTGTGGTCGGCGATTCCCGCCGAGGTGACGAGCAGGTCGAGCCTGCCGAACTCCTCCGCCACGGCCGCCATCGTGGCGGCGACGGCCTCGGAGTCGGTGACGTCGAGGTGCCGGTAGTGCACCTCCGGGCCCTCGGTGAAGGCCGCTGCGGCGGCCGTGCCGAGCTCGTCGAGCACGTCGACGATCACCACGCGGGCGCCGAACTCGTGGAGTGCCGTGACGATGGCGTGGCCGATGCCGCGCGACCCCCCGGTCACCACGGCGACCCGCCCTTCGAAACCCAGCAGCTCGCGATACATGTGCGCCTCCTTGCGTCGATGTCACTTTGTAGTGATACTACATACCGTAGCGGAAGCCACTCGCCGCTCGAAAGAAGGAGACGCCGGTGTCTGTTGCCGAACCCCTCGAGCCGCCCACGCACGGCACCACCGACACGCTCCTCGAGCGCATCACCCGCCAGCTGCCCGAGCTCCGCCGCTCGGAGGCGAAGGTCGCCCAGCTCGTGCTCGGCGACCCCAACGGCGCCCTGCAGTACACCATGGCCGGGCTCGCCGAGGCGGCCGAGGTGAGCGAGCCGACCGTCATGCGGTTCTGCTCCTCCATCGGCTGCGAGGGCTTCCAGGACTTCAAGATCCAGCTCGCCCAGACCCTCGCGCTCGGCCTCCCCGTCACGCACTCGGCGATCGCGCCCACCGACTCGAGCGCCGACCTCGCCGAGAAGATCTTCGACCACACCATCTCGAGCCTCGACCGCGCCCGGCGCAACCTCGACCCGGCAGCCATCGAGAAGGCCACAGCGACCCTGCTCGACGCGAGCGACATCCTCTTCGTGGGCTTCGGCGCCAGCGGCATCATCGCCAAAGACGCGCAGCAGAAGTTCCCGCTGTTCGGGGTTCCCTGCCAGGCGCCTGAAGACTTCCACCAGCAGTTCATCGCCGCCACCATGAGCGGCCCGAAGAGCGTCGTCGTCGCCATCTCGAACACCGGGCACACCGAGCAGACGCTCACCGTCGCCGACGCCGCCAAGCGCGCCGGCGCCCGGGTGATCTCGCTCACCGGCCGGCCGAGCGCACTCTCCGAGCTCGCCGACGTGCCGCTCGTCGTACGCACCTTCGAAGACACCGACGTGTACACCCCGAGCACCAGCCGCATCGCCGGCCTCGTGGTGGTCGACGTGCTCGCCACCGCGGTCGCACTGCGCCGGCCGCCCGAGCACAACGCCGCCGTGCGCCGCATGAAGAGCGAACTGGCCCGGATGCGCCAGGCACCCCCCACAGAGGGTTCCGCCTCATGAGCGGTGCGGTTCTGGTGACCTCGCGGTCGTTCGGCGACGGGCGACTCGACCTCGCCGCTCGGGTGGCCGAACGCGGCTACCGCATCGTGCGGGCCTCGCCGTCGCACGACACCGCCGAGCTCGCCCCGCTGCTCGAAGACGCCGTCGGCTGGATCGCCGGCACGGGCCCGGTCACCGAGGAACACCTCGCCGCCGCCCCCTCGCTGCGGGTGGTGGCCCGGTACGGGGTCGGCGTCGACCGGGTCGACCTCGACGCCGCCGCGGCACGCGGGGTGGTGGTGACGAACACGCCGGGGGCGAACAGCTCGGCCGTGGTCGAGCACACCCTCGCCCTGTTGCTCTCGGCCCTCCGGGGAATCCCCGCCGCCGACCGGCGGCTGAGGCAGGGCGACTGGAGCGGATGGCGCACCCGCGAACTCTCCGCGCTCTCGGTGGGCGTCGTCGGCCTCGGCCGCATCGGCCGTGGCGTCGTCGACCGCCTGCGGGCGTTCGGGCCCGCCCTCTCCGGAGCCGACCCGTTCGTTCCCGACGACGACCCGCTGTGGCAGGGGCTCCGCCACACGACAGCCGAGGCCCTCGCCGTCGAGGCCGACGTGGTGTCGTTGCACGCCCCGGGGGGCGCGACCATCGTCGGCGAGGAGTGGCTCGCCGCATCCGGCCGGCCGGTCATCATCGTGAACACCGCGCGCGCCGACCTCGTCGACGAGACCGCGCTCGCGGCCGCCCTGCGGTCGGGCCGTGTGCTGGCCTACGCCGCCGACACGCTGGCCACGGAGAACCACGGATCGGGGGCCTCCCCCCTGCTCGCCGACGATCTCGCCGATCGCGTGACCATCACTCCCCACCTCGCGGCCCAGACCGTGGAGGGGGTCGACGGCATGGGGGGCATGGCCGTCGAGAACCTGCTCGCGGTGCTGGCCGGCGAGACGCCGCCGAACCCCGTGCGCTGACACCACCTGTCGGGCCAGCGGCACCGGTCGCCTCACGCCCTTCGCTTCCCGTACCGCTGCTCGAGGAGAGACCATGACCGCCACGACACTCATCGACCGTGCCCACACCGTCGACGCCCTCCGCGCCACCCGGCTCGTCGCCGTGGTGCGGGCCTCCGATGCGGCGAGCGCCGTGCGCGGCGTCGACTCCCTCGTCGCGGGCGGGGTGCGCGGAATCGAGATCACCTTCACCACGCCGGGGGCGACGGAGGCGATCGCCGAGATCGCGCGGCGCCACGGCGACGAGGTGGTGCTGGGCGCCGGAACGGTGACCCGGCCCGAACAGGCGGGCGAAGCCGTCGAGGCGGGCGCCACCTTCCTGGTCTCGCCGGGCACGCATCCGTCGCTCACCCCCGCCCTGCGCAGCTCGGGCGCAGCCCTGCTGCTCGGGGCCCTCAGCCCCAGCGACGTGCTGGCGGCGCTGGCCGAGGGCGCCGACGTGGTGAAGCTCTTCCCCGCGTCGCTCGGCGGGCCCGCCTACCTGCGGTCGCTCCGCGGGCCGTTCCCCGAGGTCGACTTCTGCCCGACCGGAGGGGTGAACCCGGAGACCATCCCCGCCTGGCTCGACGCCGGCGCCGTGGTGCTCGGGGCCGGCAGCGAGTTGTGCTCGCGGGCTCGGCTCGACAGCGGCGACTGGGAGGGCATCACCGAGACCGCGCGCCGCTTCGTCGCCGCGCTGCCGCAATGACCGGGCGCATCCGCACCGTCTCGGGCGACATCGACCCGGGCGAGCTCGGACCGACCGACTACCACGAGCACCTCTTCCAGGTGTCGCCCCTCTTGCCGGGCGACGACCTCGACGACGAGCGGGCGAGCGGCGAGGAGGCGGCGTCGCTGCTCGGGTCGGGGTTCGCGGCGATGGTCGACGCGACGCCCCTCGGCCTCGGCCGCCGGCCCGTCGCGCTCGCGCGCATCGCGCGGGCGACGGGTCTGCGGGTGGTGATGACGACGGGCGTGCACCGGCGCGAGCACTACGCGGCGGACTCCCCGCTGCTCGCGGCCGACGCCGCGACGCTCACCGCAGCCTTCGTGCGCGACCTCGAGCACGGTGCGCGGGAGGGGCTCGACCCCGAGCCCGACCGGGAGGCTCCCCGCGCCGGGCTGCTCAAGGCGGGTCTCGGCTACTGGCGCATCGACGCGGCCGCTTCGCGCTGCCTGGAGGCGGTGGGCGTGGCGCACGCCGCCACCGGCGCTCCCGTCATGGTGCATCTCGAGCACGGCAGCGCGGCCCACGAGGTGCTCGACCTGCTCGGTTCGCACGGGGTGGCCGCCGACGCCGTCGCGCTCGCGCACATCGATCGCAACCCCGACGCGGGGCTGCTCGGCGAACTCGCCGCCCGCGGCGCGTACCTGGGCGTCGACGGGCCGGCACGGCATCGCGAGTGGCCCGACTCGGTGATCGTCGAGCTCGTCGACGAGCTCGTGCAGACCGGCCACGGCGACCGCGTGCTGCTCGGCGGCGACGTGGCCCGCGCCTCCCGCTACCGCGCCTACGGCGGCCTGCCCGGCCTCGCCTACCTCGGCGAGCGCTTCCTGCCGCGCGTGGTGCGTGCCGTCGGCCCCGAGGCCGCCGCCCGCATCACCACGGCGAACCCGGCCTGCTGGCTCACCTGGCGTTAATTCAGGCCTAGCCGACGCCGACGCCGGCCCGCTGGCTCACCTGGCGCTGACCCGCATCCGTTCCCCCTGCACCCCACCGGGCGTCGCGACTGACGGGGCGGCCCTCGGCGGCACCAGGTCGTTCGCGCTGCGCACCACGTGCTCGTGCAGGAGGGCGAGCGGGTCGAGGCCCGCGGGTGCGTGCACGGTGAAGACGGCGGTCTCGCCGGGCAGCAGGGTGACGAGCGCCCGGTCGACCCTGGCGTCGGGATGTGCGCGGTCGACCAGCAGCGTGAGGTCTTTCAGCACGGCGGTGGCGGTGATCGAGACCCGGTAGGCGCCGGGGCGCTCCTCCACGGCCGAGGCGCGGTAGGGGCGCCGCTCGACGAGCAGCTGGGGGTCTTCGGCGAACCACCACAGCGCCCGCTCTCCCGTGCCCAGGTCTGCCACGACGACCTCGCCCCGCGGGTCGCCCGGCATGCCGATCTCGGGCGGGAGGGGCAGCGTGAGACTCTCCCGCGCCGGAACCCGCAGCGTGTGCTCGGTGCGCGCCAGCTCCTCGCCGGCGAGCGTCAGGCGGCGGAGCACGGCGGTCGTCTCCCACGCCTCGGCCGCGTCGTCGTGCAGTGCGAGCGACAGCCCTGACGAGCGCGGCTGCACCGACACGAGCCGATCGGCGAACACGCGGCGCAGAGCGTGCCAGAGCGGTTTGCGGTGCCCCAGCGAGTCGACAGCGGCCCACGAGATCACCGGCCAGCAGTCGTTCAGCTGCCAGACGATCGACCCCTGGTTGAGCGGGTGCAGCGACCTGAAGTGCTCGATGCCGAAAGCGACGGCCCGTGCCTGGTTGAGCTGCGTGGCCCAGTGCCAGTCGTCGATCGAGTTCCACCGCGCGATGTGCGCGCCCAGCCCGCGCTCGAGCTTGGCGTTGCCCTCCCGCGCCTTCTGGTGCACGAGCATCGTCGCGCCGAACGGATCGGCCGGCTCATCGTGCACCACCGAGAACAGCGTCGACCAGGCCGGCGGCCCCTGGAACCCGAACTCCGAGACGAAGCGCGCGCGGTAGGAGCGGTAGGTCTCGTAGTCGACCTTGTTCCAGACGTCCCAGATGTGGGTCGTGCCGTGCGCGGGGTCGTTCGGATGCACGTAGCGGCTGAACCCGTAAGGGCTCCCCGCCGAGTACGGCGTGCCCGGCGCGAGCTCGGCGACGATCGACGGGAAGAGCTCCTGGTAGTACCCCTCGCCCCAGGTCATGTCCTCGAGGCGCGCACGCCACTCCCAGTCGATGTAGCCCCAGAGGTTCTCGTTGCCGCCGTTCCACAGCACGAGGCTCGGGTGGGCGGTGAGCCGCGTCACCGCTTCTCGCGCCTCGGCGGCGAACTCCTCCCACAGCTCGGCGTCTTCGCTGTAGGCGGCGCAGGCGAGCAGGAAGTCCTGCCAGACCAGGAGCCCCTGCTCGTCGGCGAGCTCGTAGAACTCCTCCGACTCGTAGATGCCGCCGCCCCACACGCGCAGCAGGTTCATGCCCGCCTCGGTGGCGTCGGCGAAACGGGCGGCGAGGCTCTCGCGGGTGGAGCGTGGGAAGAAGGTGTCGTCGGGAATCCAGTTGGCGCCGCGCACGTACACGGCCTCCCCGTTCACGCGGAGGGAGAAGGCGCTCCCGTCGAAGTCGGGCGAGGTGTCGAGTTCGACGGAGCGGAAGCCGATGCGCTTCTCCCACCTGTCGCCGCCCGCGGTGACGATGAGCTCGTAGAGCGGCTGCTCGCCGTGGCCGCGCGGCCACCACAGCTCGGCGTGCGGAACCGCGAGGTCGAGCACGGCCGACGTCACCCCGGCGGAGAGCACGGCACGCGCTTCGACCCCGGCGACGGTCGCCGTGATCTCGAGCTCGAGCTCGCCCTCGCCCTCCCCCGCGGTCGCCGCCCGCTCGACGTCGACGTGCACGGCGACCCCGCGGCCTGCGCCCGCACCGGCGGCGGCACCCGCACCGGCACCCGCACCGGCACCCGCCGCCACACCCGCGCCCGCGCGCCCGCCGCGCACGATCGGCCGCACCGCCGCGATGCGCACCCCGCTCCACGACTCCAGGCCGATGCGCCGCCAGATTCCGGCGGTCACGAGCGCCGGCCCCCAGTCCCACCCGAAATTGCACGCCGTCTTGCGAATCGTGTTGAACGGATGCACGTAGGAATGCGGCCGCACCCCCAGCACCCGCTCCCGCTCCTCCGCGTGATCGAGGGCCGACCCGAAGGTCACGACGAGCTCGTTGACACCCTCCCGGAGCAGGTGCCGCACGTCCCAGCGCCAGGAGCGGTGCTGGTTGCGCGTCGCCGCGACCGCGACGCCGTTGAGCGCGACCGTCGCCACCGTGTCGAGGCCGTCGGCGACCAGGTCGACCCGGTCGGATGCATCGTCGCTCCACGAGAACGTGATGCCGTAGCTCCACGTGCACCGGCCGATCCACGCCAGCAGCGACTCGTTGTCGTCGACGTAGGGGTCGGGGATGAGCTCCGCCGCCAGCAGGTCGGTGTGCACGACACCCGGAACCGTCGCGGGCACACCCCCAGCGAGCGTCTCGCAAAGCGTGTCGGGCACCGGGCCCGCCACTGCTCGAACGGTCCAGCCGGAGGTGAGCGCGACGAAAGTCATACCCCAGAAGTAGCACAACTACACATCTGGGCCGAAATATAGCCCGAGCCGGGGTGGATGTTGGGACCTGAGCCCGCATCCTGTAGTCTTACTACGCATTCGGGCACCACCACGCCCCGTCCCCTTTCAGAGGAGCTCCCATGTGCGACGCTGCACACCCGGCCGAACCGGCCGCCCTCGACGTCGACGCCCTGCGCGCCCGGCTGACCGGGCCCGCCGAGCGCTACGAGAAGCACCTCACCGATCTGGCCGGTCTCTACCGCGACGCCGACGCCTTCGCCGAAGCACTCGACGCCCACGACGGCTCGCCCGTCTACTGGGTCGACAGCAGCATCGTCGAGCAGGGTGACGGCGCCCTCACCATCGGCCTCAGCGTGCTCCGCCCCGGCCGGGTGGGCGAGGAGTACGCGATGACCCGCGGTCACCTGCACGCCCGGAGCGAGCACGCCGAGATGTACTACGGCATCGCGGGCTCGGGCGTCATGCTGCTCGACTCACTCACCGGCGAGTCGCGCGCGGTGCCCATCGGCCCCGGCACCGTCGTGCACGTGCCGGGCGGCTGGGTGCACCGCAGCGTCAACGTCGGCGACGAGGTGCTGCAGACCCTGTTCTGCTACGCCACCGACGCCGGGCAGGACTACGGCATCATCGAGAGGGCGGGGGGCATGAGCACTCTCGTCGTCGCATCCGACGAGGGATGGACCACCCGCGACAACCCCGACCACGGAGGCTACGGTGCCTGAGGCAGTCATCACCACGGCGGAGCTGCTCGCGACGCTCCCCCGCCACATCGACATCAGCTGCGTGCAGGCGCAGCACGACCGGCACGACATCGAGCGCCTCGCCGCCGACGCCCGCGCCGGCGGATTCGTCAGCGCCCACGTGCTGCCGAACTGGCTCCCGGTGCTGAAAGAGCTGCTCGACGGCGGCGACACCCTCGCCGGGTCGCCCGTCGGCTTCCCGAGCGGCGGGCCCACGACGGCGACGAAAGTCGCCGAGGCGACCGAGCTGCTCGACGCCGGAGTGCAGGAGCTCGACGTGGTGGTCGCCATAGGCCGCCTCCGCTCGGGTGAGGGCGACTACGTCGAGCGGGAGCTGCGCGCCATCGTCGAGCTCGTCGACGGGAGGGTGCCGCTGCGCGCCATCCTCGAGGTCGGCCGCCTGGGCGACGACGACATCCGCCTCGGCGTCGACGCCGCGATCGCGGCCGGCGTGCCCTGGATCAAGACCGGCACCGGCTGGTCGGGCGTGCCCACCACCCTCGACCACGTGCGTCTCATCGTCGAGCGCGCCGCCGGGCGGGCCCGGGTGAAGGCCGCCGGAGGCGTGCGCGACCTGGCCACCATCCGTGCGATGGCGGATGCGGGGGTCACCCGCTTCGGCATGAACCAGACCGCGGCGCTCGACGCCGTCGCCGCGACCCGGGAGGACCGCACAGCATGACGCTCATCACCACACTGACCCCCGACGTGCTCGCGCCGGCGACCCAGCCGACCCTGTACTTCATCGGCGTGACGACGGGCAGCTCCTCGATCCAGCGCGTCTTCCCGCGCTGGGCGGAGCACCTGGGCCTGCGCGACGCCCGCCTGCAGGGCATCGACCTGCCGCTGCACGCCCCCGCCGAGCAGTACCGGGCCGTCGTCGAGTTCATCGCGAACGACCCGCTGAGCCTCGGCGCGCTGGTCACCACCCACAAGCTCGACCTGTTCGCCGCCTGCGCCGACCTGTTCGACGAGATCGACCCGTTCGCGCGACTGATGGGTGAGACCAGCTGCATCTCGAAGCGCGACGGCGCGCTCGTCTGCCACGCCAAAGACCCCATCTCGAGCGGCCTCGCCCTCGACGCCTTCCTCGGCGACGACTACTGGTCGAGCGGCCGCGGTTCCGAAGCGCTCTGCCTCGGCGCCGGCGGGTCGACCATCGCGATGAGCTGGTACCTCACCCGACCCGACGCCGGCGCGAACCGGCCGGAGCGGCTCATCGTGACCAACCGCTCGGCCGAACGCCTCGACCACATCCGCAGCATCCACGAGTCGCTCGAGACGACGACCCGGTTCGAGTACGTGCTCGTGCCGAGCCCGGAGGAGAATGATCGCGTGCTGCAGAGCCTCGCACCGGGCGCCCTCGTCGTGAACGCGACCGGGCTCGGCAAAGACGCGCCCGGCTCCCCCCTCACGGGCGCCGCGGTCTTCCCCCGCGACGCCATCGCCTGGGACCTCAACTACCGGGGCGACCTGGTCTTCCTCGACCAGGCGCGGGCGCAGCCCGTCGAGCGGGGCGTGCGGGTCGAAGACGGCTGGGTGTACTTCGTGCACGGCTGGACCCAGGTGATCGCCGAGGTGTTCCACATCGACATCCCCACCTCGGGCGCCGGCTTCGACGCCCTCAGCGCCCTCGCGCGCGCGACCCGCTGATCCGATGCCCGAGCTCGCTCTCGCCTTCGACCTCGGCACGGGAGGCTGCAAGGCGGCGGCCTGGGCCGACGACGGCAGCTGCCTCGCCGAGACGGTGAGCCGCTATCCGACCCAACACCCCTCCCCCGGCCGGGCCGAGCAGCGGCCGGCCGACTGGTGGGATGCGGTGGTCGCCTCCACCCGCGAGCTCGCCCAGCAGGTTCCCGACCTCGCCGCGCGGGTGTCGGCGATCGCCCTCTCCGGGCAGAGCCTCGGCATCGTCGCGCTCGACTCCGAGGGCGAGCTGGTGCAGCAGAGCACTCCGATCTGGTCTGACACCCGGGGCGCGGCGTACACCGCCCCCGTCTTCGACGCCGTGCCCGAGGAGGAGTGGTACCGGCGCACCGGCAACGGCTTCGGCGCCGCCCTCTACCCGCTCTTCAAGGCGGGCGCCCTGCGGGCGGAGCACCCCGACACCTGGGCCGCGACGCGCACCCTCCTCGGCTCGAAGGACTGGATCAACCTGCGCCTCACCGGCCGGCTCGCCACCGACCACTCCTACGCCAGCGGTTCGGGCGCCTACTCCCTCGAGGCGGGCGGCTACGACGACGAGCTGCTCGAGGCCGCGGGTCTCCCCCGCGAGCTCCTCGTTGAGCCGGGCGAGAGTGCCGACCAGGTCGGGCCGCTCACCCCCGAGGCCGCCGAAGCGCTGGGCCTCCGCCCCGGCATCCCCGTGTTCGCCGGCGCGGTCGACAACGCCGCCATGGCGCTCGGCTCCCGCGGCACCGCCGAGGGGCGCATTTATGCGGCGCTCGGATCGTCGAGCTGGATGACCGTCACCTCGGCCCGCCCCGTCATCGACGTCGACGCGCGCCCCTACGTCTTCCGCCACGCCGTCCCCGGCCTCCACGTGAGCGCGCTGTCGACCTTCAGCAGCGGCACGAGCTTCGACTGGTGGCGGGGGCTGCTCGCACCGGGTCTCGACGCCGAGGCGGTCATCGCCGAAGCACTCACCGCACCGCCCGGGTCGAACGGCCTCGTCTTCCTCCCCATGCTCGCCGGAGGCACGCCTCTCGAAGGGGGTCCGGATGCACGTGGTGCGATCACGGGCGCCACCCTCGGCAGCACGCGGGCCGAGCTGCTGCGGGCCTGTATCGAGGGCATCGCCTTCGCCCTGCGCCGGAGTCTCGACCGCATCCGGGAGCTCAGCGGGACGCGCGACGAGCTCACCGTCTCGGGCGGTGGTGCGCAGAGCGACGGGTGGAACCGCCTCTACGCCGACGTGCTGCAGTCGACGCTGGTGCGCACGAGCGTCGACCAGCAGGCGGCGACACTCGGCGCCGCGACCATCGCGTTCGTGGGCCTCGGCGTCTGGCGGTGGAGCGACGCCGACCTGCCGCACCGCGTGGTGGCGCGCATCGACCCCGACCCGCGTGCCGCGGGCGTCTACGACGACGCCCGCGCGCGCTTCGACGCGGCACTCACCGCGCTCGCCCCCTCGACCCACCAGGAGGAATCCCCCCGATGAAACCGCTCGTCATCATCACCGGAGCGAGCTCCGGCATCGGCGCCGCCACGGCCCGCGCCTTCTCGGCGGCCGGCCATCCGTTGCTGCTCATCGCCCGCCGTCGGCCGGCGATGGAGGCGCTCGGGCTCCCCGACGCCGAGATCGCCGAGGCCGACGTTAACGACACCCCCGCCGTCGCGGCAGCCCTCGCACGTGCAGTCGAGCGGTTCGGCGAGCCCGACCTGCTCGTCAACAACGCGGGGCTGATGGCGCTCTCCTCCGTGGTCGATCAAGACCCCGCACTCGTGCAGGCGATGTTCGACGTGAACTGCGTCGCCGTGATGAAGAACGCGCAGCTGGTGCTCGGCGGCATGCGCGAGCGCGGCCGCGGCACGATCGTGAACCTCGGCTCCATCGCGGGCAAGCAGCTCTACGGCGACCACACCGTCTACAACGGCACGAAGTACGCCGTGCACGCCATGACGGAGGGGCTCCGGCGCGAGAACGCCGAGCACGGGGTGCGGGTGCTGCTCGTCGCCCCGGGCATGGTCGACACCGAGCTGCTCGGCAACACCGGCGAGGGCGCGGTGCTCGACGGCTACCTCGCCTACAAAGGATCGATCGGCGGGGGGCTCCAGCCCTCCGACGTCGCCGACGCCATCCTCGCCGCGTACTCGCTGCCCCAGCACATCAGCTTCCGCGAGATCGTGGTGGCTCCGACCTCGCAGGACGCCTGATGAAGCGCGCCGGCATCCTCCACGCCGAGCTCGCGGGCCACCTGGCCCGGCTCTCGCACACCGATCTCTTCGTCGTCGCCGACAGCGGCTTCCCAGTGCCGCCCGGGGTGCCGACCGTCGACCTGCGCGTGATCTTCGGTCTGCCGCGGCTCGAGCCCGTGCTCGAGGCGGTGCTCGCCGAGGTCGTCGTCGAGGCGGCCGCCGTCGCCTCCGAGGTCGACGCCGCCAACTCCGAGCTCGCCGCCCTCTTCGACTCCGCCGCCCCCGGCGCCACCCGGGTGCCCCACGACGAACTCAAGCGCCTCTCCACCGCCGCCCGCTTCGTCATCCGCACCGCCGAAGCCACCCCCTACGGCAACATCCTCCTCACCGCCGGCGTCGCCTTCGACGTCTGACCCGCCTCACCCACCTGACCCCTCGGAACGTCTGATCCGTAGGCAGGAGAAGGGCCCGGATGCGCAGCATCCGGGCCCTTGTGGGCGGTGGTCGGGGCTAGGGGGCCGAGACCACGGCGACCTGGTCGACGAAGGCGGTGTTGTCGCCGTCGGTGGTGGTGGCGACGAAGGCGATGGTGTGCTCGCCCGCCTCCACCGTGAAGGTGTCGCTGGTGTAGAGCGCGTACTCGCCCGTCATGCTCGGCACCACGTGGGCCACCACGGTTCCGTCGACCGTGACGTCGAACTCCTGCTGGCCACCGAAGCCCGAGCGGTTGGCCGCCTGGAAGGTGATGGCGTAGCTGCCCGCGGGGAACCGCACGGTCTGCTCGATGCTGCTGGCGAGGCCGGAGTCGGTCTTCAGGTAGGCCGTGCGCTCACCCTCGGGGGCCGGGAACGCCGGCACGAAGGGGCTCGTGTTCGACTGCACCCCCGAACGCACGCTGAACGTCCACCCGTTCACCATGGGCCCGTTGGCGGCGCTCGACGTCGCCGGCTTCTCGAAGCCCGCGTTGAACACGGTGACCGCGGGAACCTCGTCGGGGATCACGGGGTTCACGAAGCAGCGGTTGTCGCCGCCCGGGTTGGGATCCGACCCGAACGCCTCGGCCGTGCACTCGACGCCGCCCGCGAACGTGCCGTAGGCGAACAGCCCGTCGGAGCCGTAGACCACGCTCTGCTCGCCGTCGAACGCGCACTGCTGACCGTCGTAGGCGCAGAACGTGTAGCCGTCGGGGGCGTTCTGCACGTCGAGCACCTTGTACAGCCGCGAGGTGGTACCCGACGCCTCCTGACCGGGCGCGATCGCGATGGCGCGCAGGTACGTGGTCTTCAGCGCCGGCAGCACGATCTGACCGGTGTACTCGGGCGACTCGGCCGTCGGCTGCGAGCCGTCGGTGGTGTAGTGGATGCTCGCACCCTCGGTCGGCGACGTGATGGTCACTCCCTCGAGCGAGTCGTACTGGCCCGCGGGGAGGCTGAACACCGGTGCGTCGGTGACGCCGTCACGATGGGCGGGCGTGACCAGCACCTGCTGCACGGCGTAGCTCGACCCGTCGGAGCGGCTCGTCGCCGTGATCGCGACGGTGCGCTCCGTGGTCACCTGGGGCGCGGTGTACTTGCCGGAGGGGCTGACCGTTCCGTCGTCGGAGCCGATCACCGACCACGTCACGTTGGCGTGACCGTCGATCACCGAGGCGCCGAGCTTCGTGGTCGAGCCGCCGACCACCTCGATCTGCGGGTCGTCGAGGGCCACCTGGGTCTGCGCAGGAGCCTGCGTGTAGACCAGCTGGGTGTGCGCATCCGTCACCTCGCGGTCGGTGAACGCACCCTTCTTCACCTTCAGCGAGCCGCTCGAGGCGGGAAGCAGGGCGTTCTGCTCGGGCTGGGCGTCGGCATCCGTCATGGCGATGCGGGTGTACGAGCCCTTCGAGGCCTCACGCGACTTGTCGCCGTCGAAACGCACCGTGACGTCTTTCGCCGCGCCGTCCTTCGTCTCCACCAGCACCGTCCACTCGCCGTCGCCGTCGCGGAACGCCGTCGCCCGCGCATCGGGCGAGGAGACCTCGGTCGCGTACACCGAGCTGTGGGCCGGAATGTACCGCAGCAGCGGCCCCGCCTCGTAGAACGCCGGGCTCGGCTCGAGCCCCAGGATGACGGAGTCCCACAGGTTGTAGTCGCCGTTGGTGTCGCCACGGGGGTCGTCGGTCATCACGCCGTTCAGCTGCCAGACGAGGTTGGTGTGAACACCCTTGTTGGCGCTGTCGATGACGTAGTTGGCGTAACCGGTCTCCCAGACGCTCGCCTCGGGGCTCGCCCAGCCGAACTCGGTCATGCTCACCGGCTTGCCGTTCGCCACGCTCGTGCGGGCGGCGATGATGTCGTCGAGGCTCGAGTACGCCTCGCCGTAGAGGTGGAAGCTGTAGCCGTCGAAGGCGTCGGGGGCGTTCTGCTCCATGAACGCGGTCCAATCGGGAGCACTCACTTCTTCCGGCCCCCAGATCTCGATCCGGTCGCGGATGCCGTCGGCGACGAGCTGGTCGCTCACCGCCTGCGCCATCTGCGCGTAGTACGCCTTCTCGTCGCCGGGCGCCTCGAAGTCCCAACTTCCGTTGGGCTCGTTGTAGTAGGTGAGGTACTTCACGTTCTCGTACCCGCGACCCCAGAGATTCTGCAGCAGAGCGGATGCGCTGCGCCCGTAGGCGGGCAGGTCGGCCGGTGCGCTGATGTACGGGTCTTCCACCCCGGGGATGGTGAACCAGTCGTGAATCCGCTCCCCGACCTTCCAGCCGAAGTTGAGCTCGATCTCGGTGCCGGCCTGCTTGAAGGCGTCGAGGTAGCGGTAGACCGCCTTCATCTCGGGGCTGTCGAAGTCGTACTGCCCCTTCTGCAGCTCCATCCAGTCGATCTGGAACCAGAACCGCGCCACCTTCGGGCGCAGTGTGAGGATGCGCTCGACGTCGACCTGCCAGTCGGCCTCGTCGTAGCCGAGGGTGGCGGTGTCGCCCATGAGGCTCCACGGGATGACGTTCACCCCAACCCCCAGGTAGTCGTCTTGCACGAGGTCGCCGGTGTGCACGACCACGTCGACCGGCTGGTCGCCTCCCGGCGCGGCCGTGGCCGCCTGAACGCCCCCGGCGAGCGCACCCACGAGGAGCCCTCCCACGGCGATCGCCGCGAGCGCGGCTCTCCTGACATCTCGACGCATCAGCGTCTCCCATCTCCGTCGATGTTGTAGCAAAACTACTCGTCTTGCCCGCAAATCAGGGTAGGCGACCCCCTTTCGGGGCGCAAGACATCACGCCGGAACTTAATTTTGTTGCTTTCACTACACAATTAGGCCTACATTGGCCGCACACGCGTCGCATCCGGTCTCCGTGGCCGCCCGAGATGACGACGCCGCTATCGATGGAGATAGGCGTCAGACGATGACTCGCACATTCCTCTCCCGCGGCCTCGCCGCCGCCACCGCCGTTCTGCTCTCGTCGGCGGCGCTGGTCGCCGTCACGGCAGCCCCGGCGCACGCCGCCGACGCCGTGACGGTGTCGATCGACCCCGACACGGTGGTGCAGAGCGACTTCCTCGGCATCGGCGTGAACGTCATTCCGGGCAGCCTCATGGAGGGCACCACCGAACTCGGCTACACCGATGCCGACTGGGCGATCGACTCCGCCCGCATCGAGAAGCTCCGCCCGAAGGTCGCGCGCATCTGGTTCCAGACCGACTGGATGGAGCCGAGCAAAGGCAGCTACACCTTCACCAGCGACCGGATGCTCGCCTTTTACCGCTATCTCGACGCGTTCCAGGCCGCCGGCACCGACGTGGAACTCAACTTCGGCTGGAAAGTCGGGTCGAGCATCCAGTCGTGGTTCTCCATCCCGGGCGTCGACCCGTGGACGAGCGCGCCGGACGACATCCCCGCGTTCGCCGACGCCGCCTCGGCGCTGCTCGACGAGCTCATCACCCAGCGCGGCTACGACAACGTGAAGTACCTCACCTACTACAACGAGCCCAACGGCAGCTGGGACTTCGAGGCGCCCGGCGACCAGAAGGCCTACTACCTCGCCATGGCCCAGGCCGTGAGCGACCAGCTCGAGACCGACGGGCTGCGCGACGACGTCGAGGTGTGGGGCCCTGAAGAGAGCGGGGCGCCCGACTGGACCTCGTACATGGCGGCGAACGGCGGCGACGCCTTCGACCAGTACAGCTTCCACACCTACGGCGACTCCTACAGCTCGGTGGCCGGCAGCATCGCCGCCCGCACGAGCGTGGCCGGCGGGAAGCCGGTGAACATGTCGGAGTTCGGCTGGTCGTCGGACACGGCCAGCGGCTGGGACTCCGGCTACGCCAACTACGTCATCGCCGGCGCGAACCAGGGGCTCCACTCGCTGCTGGTCTGGCAGCTCAACGGAGTCTGGACGGCCGACCCCGACGGCGACACCAACGGCACGTACAACATGTGGGACTCGGTGCTGCTGGGGCTCGAGCCGCGCAACACCTTCGCCGCCGCGGGGCTGCTCACGCGGTACGTGCCGGCGCACAGCGACGTCGTGCAGGCCACCTCGAGCTCGGGCGACGTGCGCGTCGCGGCGTTCCGTGACGCCGACGGCGAGTACACCGTGCTGGTCGAGTCGAAGGCGGGGGCCGACAAGAACCTCACCGTCGACTTCGGGTCGCTCGACCTCGGCAGCGACGTACACCGCGTGGAGTACACCCCCGACCTCGTTCCCGACGAGAACGCGCTGCTCCCCGCCTCGTCGGCGAGCATCCCCGCCACCACGAGCTTCAGCGACACGCTCGGCGGCGACTACACCGTCGCGGTCTACACCACCGCCGACCCCGCCGTGCAGGTGGCGCTCGACGACGTCGACCCCACCGTGGCCTCGGGCTCGACCCTGCAGCTCGGCGCCTCCGTCGTCGACGGCGCGGCGGGCGTCACCTGGAGCGTGGAGGGCACCGGCAACGGCTCGGTCTCGAGCAGCGGCGTCTACACGCCGCCGGCCGTGACCACCGAGCGCAAGGTCGCCGTGATTGCGACGAGCACGGCCGACCCGAGCGCCACAGCCGTCGCCCGCGTGCTCGTGACCCCGGCGTCCGACCCCGCGGTGGTCAGTCCGCCGAGCTTCAGCCTCGAGTCTGGGGTGTATGACGGGGCGCGCATGCTCACGCTCTCCACCGCGACCGCGGGTGCCGAGATCAGGTACACCACCGACGGAACGACGCCGACCGCATCGTCGACGCTGTACGAGCATCCGATCGTGCTCGCCGAATCGACCACCCGCCTCTACCAGGCCGCGGCGTTCGCACCGGGACTCACGGCATCGGGCTCGGCGAGCCGCCTCTACAAGGTGGGCGCGGTCTCCGACGGACCCGACGGGTACACCCTGTGCGCCGACGAGAACGGCACCTGCTTCTTCAGCGGCCAGCAGAGCGTGGCCTTCGGCGGCGACGGGCTGTTCAGCTACCAGACCCGCACCGGAGACACCGCCTGCACCACCGCCGAGTTCGGCGACCCCAACCCCGGGGTCGAGCAGCACTGCTACGTAAGCCCGACCATCCCCGCCGAGTACCCCATCGTCACCATCACGAACGCGGGCTTCGAGAAGCCGGGAGGCACGAAGTCGAAGACCGGGCCGTTCGTCAACGGCTGGACTTTCAACAACCGCTCGGGCATCCAGAACGCCCAGGGCCCGCTCGGTCCCGGCACACCGCCCGAGGGCGCCCAGGTCGCCTATCTGAAGACGGATGCGGGGGTGCAGGGCGAGATCAGCCAAGAACTCACCTTCCCGGCGGGCACCTTCCAGCTGGCGTTCGAGCTGTCGGGGCGCTCGGGCTACCCGGCGCAGACCTTCGACGTGCTGTACGACAGCACGGTGATCGGGTCGTTCACGGTCAGCTCGACCACGAGCTACACCCCGGTGCGCAGTGCGATCTTCGCCAGCGCCGGCGGCAAGCACACGGTGACCTTCCGGGCCACGGCGCCCTCGGGCGACCGCACCGCGTTCCTCGACGACGTGCGCGTCGAGCTGCCCGCAGCCCCGGCCGTGCCGGCGCTCGCCAACGCGGGATTCGAGTCGCCGGCCACCACGAACGTGAAGTCGGCGCCGTTCACCGACGGCTGGGCGTTCGTGGGCAAGGCGGGCATCCAGCACAACGGGAGCGCCTTCGGCGCCACCACCGCACCGGAGGGCACGCAGACCGCGCTGCTGCAGTCGAAAGACGGGTCGCACGGCTCGTTCACCCAGTCGGTCGACTTCGTGCCGGGCGACTACCGGCTGACGTTTCAGGCGTCGAAGCGGGCGGGGTACGCCACCCCGCAGCCGATCGAGGTGCTCGTCGACGGCACGGTGGTGGCCACGGCCACCCCGTCGGCGTCGAGCTGGACGGGGTACACGACGCCGGTCTTCACGGTCGGCCGGGGAGCGCACAGCATCGCGTTCCGCGGCTCCGCCCCGACGGGCGACGCGACGGCGTTCGTCGACGCGGTGGGTCTCGAGGCTGTGCCGGCCGCCGGCCTCGAGGCGGCGACGACAGCGGCTGCGTGGTCGCTGTGCGTGGGCACGGAGGCCTACGTCGCCGTGTACTCGATCAACAAGGCGGGGCGCGACGTCGACATGCGGCTCGGGGCGGTCGGCGCCGAGAAGGAGGAGACCGGGGTCGCCGACGGCACGGCCGCCTATGGGCTCTTCCCCTCGGGCGCGAGCACCCTCGCGGCGGGGACGGCCGAGGTCGAGGCGTCGTACCTCGACGGCACCGAGCACACCTCGACGCAGACCCCCTCCTACGCCGCCCTCGACTGCTCGGCCGAGGAGGGCTGATGCGCCCGGGGAGACCGACCCTCCCCCTTCGGGGGTGGAGCCTCTAAGATTCGTTGAGTGTGCCCCGGAAGCGGTTCGTCGTGACGTCTGATCCGTCAGCCGACCCTGGCAGCGCTCTCCTCGAGGCGGTGCACTCCGCCGACTGGAACGAGACGGTTCGCCTGCTCGACGTGCACTGGTCGACGCTCATCTCGACGCGGCGGGATGCCCTCCAGGAGGCAGTCACCCGGCTGCCGCACGAGGTGCTGGTGCAGCATCCTCGCCTGGTGCTGGCGGCGGAGTACCTCCGCCGCCTCTCCGGCGCGCCCACCACCACCCGCTTCCGCGGGGCGCCGTTCCCGGGGCCACCCGTGAGCCTGATGGACTCGCTCGCCCAACTCACGAGCCACGCCGCCATCGCCCGCGCCGACGGCCGTCTGGCCGAAGCGGCGGACGCCGCGGGCGAGGCCCGCGCCCTGCTCGACGACAGCAGCGCACTCGCCCGCGAGCAGCTCGCCCAGGGCCTTCCCGACCTGCAGCTGCAGTGGGGGCTGGTGTGGGAGTACGTCGGTGACGCCGACCGGGCCGTGCATGAGTACGTCGAGGCGTACGACGCCGCCATGGTCGTCGGCAACGAGATGGTGAAGGTCACCGCTGCGGCGTCCTCGGCGTGGATCCATGCGCTGGCCGGCCGCGGCATCCAGGCGCGCATCTGGCTCGACAAGGTGCCGGAGGACGGCGAGTGGTGGTTCAGCCGGGCCGCCCTGCCGGCGGTGTTCGCCTCGACCATGCTGCTCATCGACGAGTTCCGGCTCGACGAGGCGCGCTCGAGCCTCGCGCGGGCCGACCTGTCGCAGCATCCGGAGCGGTGGCCGTTCCACAAGCTGCTCGCCGCCATGACCGTGCCGGGGCCCGAGGCGGCGTTCGAGCTGCTCTCGCAGATCGACGGGTCGTCGGCGGCGCTCCCCGAGCGGGTGACGCGGCAGGGCACGACGGGGGCGGTGATCGCGGTCGCCCGGTCGATCCTGCAATCGGCGGCGGGGCACCCGTCGGAGTCGCGCGCCACCCTCAACGCGCTCGAGGCCGACCGCGACACGCTGGCCGGGCAGACGCTGCTGTGCGCCAGGGCGGCGGCCGAGGCGAGGCTCGGCAACTACGCGGCGGCGAGCCGCATCGTGTCGCCCCTGCACGGGCACGCGCTCGACGCCCCGCGCACCACGGGGACGGTGCTGGCGGTGCGGGCCGCCGCCGAGCTGCACGCCGGCGACCACTCGTCTGCGGCCGAGCAGTTCGCCCGCGCGGCGGCGCTCTCCACCACCCACGGCAGCTTCTACTCGCTCAGCCTGCTGCCCCGTGAAGACCTCGAGCAGCTCGTGGCACTGCGGCCCGACGCCCTGCCGTCGGCGATCGTGCGACGCATCCTGTCGAGCGCCCAGTCGGCGACCGTCGACCCGTTCGTGCGCCTCAGCAGCAAGGAGCACGAGGTGCTCGCCGCCGTGCTCAGCACCGACAGCAGCGCCGACGCCGCCGCCCGCCTCTATGTCTCGGTCAACACCGTGAAGACGCACCTCAGCAGCATCTACCGCAAGACCGGCGTCAACTCCAAGGCCGCCCTCGGCGACCTCGCCGTGCGCTTCGGGGCGCATCCGGGGGCCTGAACCTAGGGGCGCTCCCGCGCCGGGTCAAGCACTTTTCGCTCGCTCTCAGCGACGGATGCGCACCACCAGTGCAGCCGCCCCGAGCAGCACCGCGTTCAGCACCACCGCCGCGCCCAGGGCGGCGACCGGCAGAATGACGACGCCGTACTGCATCCCGCTCCACAACGGCGACACGGCCACCACCGCGAGCCCCATCGTTCCGACGCCCGCCACCACCCGCAGCACGACGGCGACCCACCCCGCACCGCCTCCACGCCTCCGCCGAAGCGCCCACACGACCGTCACCGCACCTCCGAGCGCGAGCAGCACCGCGGGCACGAACAACACCACCGCACCGAGCGACATCCGCCCACCTCCCCTACCCCTGAGGCGCGACCCTACCCCCAACGGCGGCGCCGCCACTGCCGTGGCATCGGCCCTATCGCAGCGCAGCCGCCCAGCTGAGCAGCCGCGCCTTCAGTGCCGCGAGCTCGTCTCCTCCCACCCCGTACTCGCCGAGATCCTCGACAGTGACTCGTTCGACACGTTCGAGTTGCGACGCGAAGATCCGCGGGTCGAACCCGGGGTCGCGTTCGCGGGCCGCCTCGATCAGTTCGGCGTCGGTGAAGCGGCCGAAGGCGCGGATGGCGTCGACGTCGAAGAAGTCGCGAGCCTCCGCTCGGCCGTAGAGGGCGGACACCTTGTTGCCGATCGCATCCTGAATGCTCAGCACGGGCCCGACCTCGAGCGCGACGGGCTCGGCCTCTCGCCAGTCCATGCCCATGTCGACGTCGATCCGCCGGCCGTCGCTCGTTCGAATGATCAGGCGCGCGAACCGGTCGGTGCGGCGCGCGGTGTCGACGTCGAGACCGTAGGCGGACAGGGCGGCGATGACCTGCTCGACTGCCTCATCGAAGTTCTGCGGGCTCGTGTCGGAGGTGAAGAGGTCGACGTCTTCGCTCAACCTGTCGATGACACCGTGCTCGCGGATGGCTCCACTGCCCGCGAGCGCGAAGCCGGGAGCCGGATGCTCGCAGGGCTACCCGGGTGACGGTGCGTTGGAGGTCGAGGTCGCTCATGCCGACGCCCGCGTGCGGAGCTCGGGGAACCGCGACTCCCAGAGCACCCGCACCCTGTCGGGGAGGGCCAGCTCATTCCATTCCCGGCGCAACACCTCCCGATTGAGAAGGCGGGTCTGGTCTGCAGCGGTCCCCTCACGTAGAACAGCCTGGTAAGCCTTGCGGATGCCGCCCGGCGTGCCGAGATCGACCGCACGCTCCGGCCCCCAATAGACGGAGTGCGGGAGATCGACCGTGCCTCGCGCGGGGCCCTCGAGGTCGTCGAGGGTCGCCGGGGCTTCGTAGGGCTTGGTGTCGCGGAAGAACACGCGCGCCTCGGCTTCCGGTGCGTCAGCGCCCACCCGATGCTTCGCCAATGCGCGAGACACCGACGACGAGCCGACCCCGATCGAGCGGGCGATCTCGGCGATGCTGGCCCCTCGAGCACGCAGCCGCCTGGCCTCGGCCATCCGCTCGGCGGTCATCACCGAGGGGCGGCCGCCGACGCGTCCCTCCGACCTGGCGCGATGCAGTCCGCGGAGGGTTCGTTCGCGGATTCGCTCTGTGCGTAGACCCTCGAACACCGCGACGATGTCGTAGAGCGCGCCGCCCTGGGGGCTCGTATCGATCGCAGGCTCGGCGATGCTCCTGATGCCCACCCCACGGCGGGACAGATCGGCGAGCGCCTCGACGACCACGCGATCGGTCTCGCCGAGCACTCCCAGAGTGGGCACGACCACCGAGTCGCCTGGATCGAGCCCCTCCACACAAGCACGCCACTGCGGTCGAGGTCCCGTGCCGCTCGTCTCGAGGCGGTCGACGAAGACGCGATCGACTCCTGCACCTCGGAGTGCCGCCTCGCGCTCCGTGAGGTCATCACCGGCTTGCTGCACGGTCGCGTAACCGACGACGGTCGCCATGTCGCACCTCCGAGCGCATTATACGTCCGCCCGAAAACGGTGGCGTAGTGTTTCGGGCGAAGTCTCAGCCCTGCGGCGGAGCCGGGCTGGGGGGTGTTGGCTGGGGGGATGGGTTCGTGGGTCGATCATGTGATGTGGTGGCACGTCTATCCGCTCGGGTTCGTCGGGGCGCCGGTGCGGCCGGAGCCGGCGACGGAGGTGGCAGCGGGGCACACGGCCCCGGCCGAGGACGCGCACGCGCCGGAGGCGGAGGGCGTCGAGCATCGCCTGGGCCGCATCGAGGCGTGGCTCGACCACGTCGTCGAGCTCGGGCTGAACGGGCTCGCGCTCGGACCCGTGTTCGCGGCGACGTCGCACGGGTACGACACGGTCGACCACTTCCGCATCGACCCGCGGCTCGGCGACGACGCCGACTTCGACCGGCTCGTCGCGGCGGCGCACGAGCGCGGCATCAGGGTGCTGCTCGACGGGGTCTTCAACCACGTGGGCCGGGCACATCCGGCGTTCGCCACGGTGGAGGAGACGGGCCCGGATGCCGCCACGGCCGACCTCTTCCGCATCGACTGGGCGGGCTGGCGGCCGGGCGACCCCGTGCGCGCCGAGGTCTTCGAGGGCCACGACCAGCTCGTCGCCCTCGACCACTCCGCGCCCGCCGTCGCCGACCTCGTCGCCGAGGTGATGACGTACTGGCTCGACCGGGGCGCCGACGGCTGGCGCCTCGACGCCGCCTATGCGGTGCCGCCCGCCTTCTGGGCCGAGGTGCTGCCGCGGGTGCGGGAGGCGCATCCGGATGCCTGGTTCACCGGAGAGGTCATCCACGGCGACGCCCTCGCCATCGTCGCCGAGTCGGGGCTCGACTCACTCACCCAGTACGAGCTCTGGCAGGGCATCTGGCACGGACTCGCCGACACCAACCTGTTCGAGACCAAGCACGCCATCGAGCGCGGCAACGAGCTGCTCGAGCGCTTCGTGCCCACCACCTTCGTGGGCAACCACGACGTCACGCGCATCGCCTCGGCGATTCCGGATGCGCAGCATCTGCCCCACGCACTCGCCCTGCTGTTCACGCTGGCCGGCACCCCGATGGTCTACGCCGGCGACGAGTACGGTCTGCGTGCGGTGAAGGAGGAGCGGCTCGGCGGCGACGACGCTGTGCGCCCGGAGTTCCCCCCGGTGCCGCCCGCCCCCGATGAGCTGCCCGCGGCACTGCCGGGCGCGGGCCCCGACGCCCGCGAGTTGCTCGCGCTGCACGGCGAGCTCATCGCCCTGCGCCGCCAGCGCCCGTGGCTGCACAGCGCCCGCTCCGACGTGCTGCACCTGACGAACACCGCCCTCGTCGTGCGCACCGCGACCGGCTCGGGCACGATCGTCACCGCCCTCAACCTCGCCGACGAGCCGGTCGAGCTGCCGATCGCCGACGCCACCGAACTCCTCGCCGGCACCGCCTCACTCGCTGGCGCGCAGGCCACCCTCCCCGCCCACGCCTGGGCCGTCCTGAGCGCCTGACCCAGCCCACGCATCCAGCCGGCGGCGGGCCGGGCGTCAGGATCGCGTAGGGATTTTTGGGCGTGCGGCGGTGCGGGCGTCAGGAAGTCGTTAGGACGGGCGGTCGGAGCGGTTCGGCCGAGCATGATCGTCATCCGTACCTGTGCGCCCACCCCGGGCGCCTGTCGGATGGAGAACACCGTGCTCGACGTCGTCTATCTCGTCGCGATCCTCGCCGTCTTCGGCGTCGTCGCCCTCGTCGCGTGGGGGGTCGAGAAGCTGTGATCGTTCTCGAACTCGTCGCCGCGGTGCTGGGCGTGGCCGCCGTAGCCTACCTGGTCGTCGCTCTCGTGAAGCCGGAGAAGTTCTAGATGGAGATCTGGCTCCTCGTCGCGCAGCTCGCGACCCTCGCCCTCATCCTCGCCGTGCTGTACCACCCTCTCGGCGACTACATCGCCTTCACCTTCACCGGCGCGAAAGACCTGAAGCTCGAGCGCGGCCTGTACCGCATCGTCGGCGTCGACCCCCAGGGCGAGCAGAGCTGGGGCGCCTACCTGCGCAGCGTGCTCGCGTTCTCGCTCATCGGCGTGCTGCTCGTCTACGCCCTGCAGCGCCTGCAGGCGGTGCTCCCCTACTCCCTCGGCCTCCCGGCCGTGCCGGAGGGCCTGTCGTTCAACACCGCCGCATCGTTCGTTACCAACACGAACTGGCAGTCGTACTCCCCCGAGGTCACGATGGGCTACACGGTGCAGATCGCGGGCCTGGCGGTGCAGAACTTCGTCTCGGCCGGTGTCGGTCTCGCCGTGGCGATCGCCCTCATCCGCGGGTTCGCCCGCCGCAACACCGGCACCCTCGGCAACTTCTGGGTCGACCTCACCCGCGGAACGTTCCGCATCCTGCTGCCCCTCGCCGTGCTCTCGAGCATCGTGCTGCTGGCCGGTGGCGTCATCCAGAACTTCAACGGCTTCACCGAGGTCACTACGCTCACGGGCGGCACCGCCACCGTGCCCGGCGGCCCGGTCGCCTCGCAGGAGGCCATCAAGCTGCTCGGCAACAACGGCGGCGGGTTTTTCAACACCAACTCCGCGCATCCGTTCGAGAACCCCACCCCGTGGACCAGCATGGTCGAGATCGTGCTGATGCTCGCCATCCCGTTCGCCCTCCCCCGCACCTTCGGCAAGATGGTCGGCGACAACCGCCAGGGCTACGCGATCGTGGCCGCCATGGGCGCCCTGTTCGTGGTGTCGTTCGCCGCGCTCACCGCGTTCGAGCTCGCAGGATCGGGCACGGGCACCGAGCTCGCCGGCGGCGCGATGGAGGGCAAGGAGCAGCGCTTCGGCATCGTCGGCTCCACCCTGTTCGCGACCACGTCGACCATCACCTCGACCGGCGCGGTCAACTCGATGCACGACAGCTTCACCTCGCTCGGCGGCATGATGACCCTGTTCAACATGATGCTCGGCGAGATCGCGCCGGGCGGCATCGGGGCGGGCCTGTACGGCATCCTCGTCATCGCCGTCATCACGGTGTTCATCGCCGGGCTCCTGGTGGGCCGCACCCCCGAGTACCTCGGCAAGAAGCTCGGCCCGCGCGAGATCAAGCTGGCGAGCCTCTACATCCTCGCCACCCCCACGCTCGTGCTCGTGGGCACCGCGCTCAGCTTCGCGATCCCCGCGGTGCGCGACGACGTCGAGGGCACGTCGATCTGGAACCCGGGCCTGCACGGCTTCACCGAGGTGCTCTACGCGTTCACCAGCGCCGCGAACAACAACGGCTCGGCCTTCGCCGGCCTCACCGCGAACACCCCGTGGTTCAACACCGCGCTCGGGGTGGCGATGCTGCTCGGCCGGTTCATCCCGATCGTGCTCGTACTCGCCCTCGCCGGCTCGCTCGCCGCGCAGAGCAAGGTGCCCGTCACCGCCGGCACCCTGCCCACCCACCGCCCGCAGTTCGTGGGCCTCCTCCTGGGCGTGATCGTCATCGTCGTCGCGCTCACCTACTTCCCCGTGCTCGCACTCGGACCACTCGCCGAAGGGCTCCAGTAACCATGTCCACCCTCACCCCGACCAGCTCTCCCGAGCCGTCGACCCCCACCGCGCCCGCAGCGGATGCGCGCACCCGGCCCGCCGGCCGCCGCACCTTCAGTCTCCCTCAGCTCGCCCAGGGCCTCCCCGGCGCGTTCCGCAAGCTCGACCCGCGCGAGATGTGCCACAACCCGGTGATGTTCCTGGTCGAGATCGGAGCGGCGCTCACCACGGTGATCGCGATCGCGCAGCCGTTCCTCCCCGCCGAGGAAGGCCCGCAGGCCACCAGCATCGCCTTCACCTGGACCATCGCCGTCTGGCTGTGGCTCACCGTGCTCTTCGCCAACCTCGCCGAGAGCGTGGCCGAGGGCCGCGGCAAGGCGCAGGCCGCCACCCTGCGCGCCACCCGCACCAGCACGATGGCCACCCGGGTCGTCGGCTACGACGAGCGAGCGGATGCTGCTGCCGAGCGCGCCTCCACCGAGCAGGTCGCCTCGGCCGACCTCAGGCTCGGCGACGTCGTGATCGTCACCGCCGGCGAGCTGGTGCCGGGCGACGGCGACATCGTCGACGGCATCGCCTCGATCGACGAGTCGGCGATCACGGGCGAGTCGGCCCCCGTCGTGCGCGAGTCGGGCGGCGACCGCAGCGCCGTCACCGGCGGCACCCGCGTGCTCTCCGACCGCATCGTGGTGACCATCACCTCGAAGCCCGGCGAGACCTTCGTCGACCGCATGATCCGCCTGGTCGAAGGCGCCTCCCGGCAGAAGACGCCGAACGAGATTGCCCTGAACATCCTGCTGGCGAGCCTGTCGATCGTGTTCCTCATCGTGGTGCTCACCCTGGGCCCGATCGCCGGGTACTCGGATGCGACCCCCTCCATCGCGGTGATGGTCGCCCTGCTGGTGTGCCTCATCCCGACCACCATCGGCGCGCTGCTCTCGGCCATCGGCATCGCCGGCATGGACCGCCTGGTGCAGCGCAACGTGCTCGCCATGTCGGGCCGTGCGGTGGAGGCCGCCGGCGACGTCACCACCCTCCTCATGGACAAGACCGGAACCATCACCTACGGCAACCGCCGCGCCTCGGAGTTCGTCGCCCTCGAGGGCGTCGACGCCCTCGCGCTCCGCGACGCGGCAGCGCTCTCGTCGCTCTCCGACCCCACTCCCGAGGGCAAGTCGATCGTCGACCTCTCCGAGGCCCAGGGCTTCCGCCGCCCATCGCAGGTCGACGGCGAAATCGTGCCGTTCACCGCACAGACCCGGATGAGCGGGGTCGACTTCGCCGACGGCCGCCAGATCCGCAAGGGGGCAGGCTCCGCCGTCACGGCCTGGGCGCGCGAGACCGGCACCGTGGGGAGCTCGCTGTTCGACGAGCTGCAGCAACAGACCGACCGCATCGCCGGGCTCGGCGGCACCCCGCTCGTAGTGGCCGTGCGCGAACCGGGTCACCCCGCCGAGCTGCTCGGGGTGGTGTACCTCAAAGACATCGTCAAGGAGGGCATGGCCACCCGCTTCGCCGAGCTGCGCTCGATGGGCATCCGTACCGTCATGATCACCGGCGACAACCCGCTCACCGCCAAGGCGATCGCCGAGGAGGCGGGGGTCGACGACTACCTCGCCGAGGCGACCCCCGAAGACAAGCTGGCACTCATCAAGAAGGAGCAGGAGGGCGGGCGGCTGGTCGCGATGACCGGCGACGGCACGAACGACGCGCCCGCGCTCGCTCAGGCCGACGTCGGGGTGGCGATGAACACGGGCACGAGCGCCGCGAAGGAGGCCGGCAACATGGTCGACCTCGACTCCGACCCCACGAAGCTCATCGACATCGTCGCCATCGGCAAGCAGCTGCTCATCACGCGCGGTGCGCTCACCACCTTCTCGATCGCCAACGACATCGCGAAGTACTTCGCGATCATCCCGGCCATGTTCGCGGCGGTGTTCCCGGGTCTCGGCCTGCTCAACATCATGGGGCTGCACTCGCCCGCATCCGCGATCCTGTCGGCGGTGATCTTCAACGCGCTCGTCATCATCGCGCTCATCCCGCTGGCGCTGCGCGGCGTGACGTACCGGCCGATGTCGGCGTCGCGCATCCTCAACCGCAACATCCTCATCTACGGGCTCGGCGGGGTGATCGCGCCGTTCATCGGCATCAAGCTTATCGACCTCGTCGTGAGCCTCATCCCCGGTTTCTAGACCCCTCCCTCTCAGAACAGGACCTCATCATGGCTACCACCCGCGGGTTCGCCCGCCCCTACTGGGTCGCTCTGCGCTACATGATCGTCGCGACCGTCGTTCTCGGCATCGCCTACCCCGTGGCCGTGCTCGGCATCGGCCAGCTCGCCCTGCCCGCTCAGGCGAACGGCAGCATCGTGACCGTCGACGGCGAGCCCGTGGGCTCGTCGCTCCTCGGGCAGTCATTCGCCGACGCCGACGGCACCGCCCTTGCCGAGTGGTTCCAGTCGCGGCCCTCTGCGGCCGGCTACGACGGCGGAGCGTCGGTGGCGAGCAACTACGGCCCCGAGAACCCCGACTTCCTCGCCGAGATCGAAGCCCGGCGCGCTGCCATCGCGGAGGCCGACGGGGTGCCGGCCGACAGCATCCCGGTCGACGCCCTCACCACGTCGGGCTCGGGGCTCGACCCCCACATCAGCCCCGAGTACGCCTACGAGCAGGTCGCGCGGGTCGCGACGGCGCGGGGGCTGAGCGAGGAGCAGGTGAAGGGGCTGGTCGACTCGTTCGTGCAGGGTCGCGACCTCGGTTACCTCGGCGAGCCGACGGTGAACGTGCTGCAGCTGAACGTGGCGCTGTCGCAGCTGGCCGGCTGATCGCGCGCGGTGGCGTCGCGATGAGGCAGGGTCGGTTGCGGGTGCTGCTCGGGGCGGCGCCCGGGGTGGGGAAGACCTACGCCATGCTCGAAGAAGGCCGGCGGCTGCGGGCCGCGGGCAAGGACGTGGTCGTCGCGGTCGTCGAGACCCACGGGCGCGCCGCCACCAAGGCGATGACGGCGGGGTTCGAGATCATCCCCCGCGCCGTCGTCTCGCACCGGGGTGTGGAGCTTCAGGAGATGGACCTCGATGCCGTGCTCGCCCGCGCACCCCGCGTCGCCCTCGTCGACGAACTCGCCCACACGAACGCGCCCGGTTCACGGCACGAGAAGCGGTGGCGGGATGTCGAGACCCTCCTCGACGCCGGTATCGACGTGATCTCGACGGTGAACATCCAGCACATCGAGTCGCTCAACGACGTGGTGCAGCAGATCACCGGGGTGCCGCAGCGGGAGACGATCCCGGATGCGGTGCTGCGGCAGGCCGACCAGATCGAGGTCATCGACCTCGCCCCCCAAGCCCTCCGCGACCGCCTCTCGGAAGGGGTCGTCTACCCGGCGGCGCGGATCGACGCAGCCCTGTCGAACTACTTCCGGCTCGGGAACCTCACCGCCCTGCGAGAGCTCGCGTTGTTGTGGCTCGCCGACGAGGTCGACTCCTCCCTGCAGAAATACCGCCTCGAGCACGGCATCGGGCAGAAATGGGAAGCCCGGGAACGGGTCGTCGTCGCCCTCACCGGTGGGCCGGAGGGTGAGACGCTGCTGCGGCGCGGGTCACGGATCGCCGCCCGGTCCGCGGGCGGGCAGCTCCTCGCCGTGCACGTCACCAGCCAGGACGGGCTCAGGCAGGCCGACCCCGGCGCCCTCGCCGCGCAAAGGTCCCTGGTCGAGAGCCTCGGCGGGACGTTCCATCAAGTCGTGGGCACCGACATCCCGGCCGCGCTGGTCGAGTTCGCCCGCTCGGCCAACGCGACCCAGCTCGTCATCGGCGTCAGCCGCCGCTCCCGCCTCACCGCCCTCGTCACCGGCGCCGGCATCGGCGCGACCGTCATCCGCGAGTCCGGCGACATCGACGTGCACATCGTCACCCACGCCGCCGCCGGCGGACGGCGGTTGTCGCTGCCGCACGCGCACGGCTCGCTCACCGTGCGGCGGCGCGTGTACGGGTTCGTCGTGGCGCTCGTGGGTGGGCCGCTGCTCACCTGGCTGCTGTCGCTGTTCCACAACGAGGAGTCGATCACCTCCGACGTGCTGAGCTACCAGCTGCTCGTCGTCGTGGTCGCGCTGGTGGGGGGCATCTGGCCGGCGTTGTTCGCGGCCGTGCTGTCGGGGGTGACGCTCGACTTCCTCTTCGTCGACCCGCTCTACACGGTGCACATCGACAACCCGCGGCACGCGCTGTCGCTGGTGCTCTACGTCGTCATCGCCGTGCTCGTGTCGATCGTGGTCGACCAGGCGGCGCGACGCTCCCGGGCGGCGAGACGTTCGGCCGCCGAGTCGGAGCTCATCGCCGGTGTCGCCGGCGAGGTGCTGCGGGGGCAGGACGCGTTCCAGGCGTTCGTGACCCGCACGCGCGAGGCCTTCGGGCTGACGGGTGTGCGCATCCTGATCCGGGAACCGGCCGCGGCCGGGGAAGCGGATGCTGGGGCCGCGCGCGACGTGGGAGCGGAAGGCCGGGCCGGGGCCGGGTCTCATAGGGCTGCCGAAGGCGGCGCGGACGGTGGCGGGAGCGAGACGGCCGCCTCTCGCGAGCGGGTGCTGGCGAGCGACGGGGAGCCTGCGGGCGACGAGCCGGGTGTGCGCATCCCGATCGACGACGACGCCACCCTCGAACTGCACGGCCGCTCGCTCGAGTCGTCGGACCGCCGGCTGCTCGGGGTGATCGTCGCCCAGCTCGCCACGGCCCTCGAGCACGCCGACCTCGAGCAGACGGCCCGCGCGATGGCGCCGCTCGCCGCCGCCGACCGGGTGCGCAGCGCCCTGCTCGCCGCCGTCGGCCACGACCTCCGTCGCCCTCTGGCGGCCGCGACCGCCGCGATCACCGGGTTGCGCGCTCCGGGCGCGACCCTGTCGCCGGCCGATCGCGACGTGCTCCTCGACACGGCCGAGACCGGCCTCGACCAGCTCACCCGCCTGCTCACCGACCTCCTCGACGTGAGCCGGGTGCAGGCCGGCGTGCTCGCCGTCTCGCCCCGGCCCACCGACCTCGCCGACCTCGTGCCCGCCGCTCTCGAGGAGCTCGACGTCGGCCCGTCCGCCGTCGACCTCGACCTGCCCGCCGACCTCCCTCCGGTGCAGGCCGACCCGGTGCTGCTCGGGCGTGTGCTCGTCAACCTGCTCTCCAACGCCCTGCGCTACTCGCCAGCCGATCAGACCGTCGCGGTCGCCGCATCCGCTTTTCACGACACCGTGCAGATCCGCGTCATCGACCGCGGACCCGGCGTGCCCGAAGACCGCCGCGACGACATCTTCGTACCCTTCCAGCGCCTCGGTGACGTCGACAACACCACCGGCCTCGGCCTCGGCCTTGCCCTCTCGAAAGGCTTCATCGAGGGCATGAACGGCACCCTCGAGTTTGAGGAGACCCCGGGCGGCGGCTCGACCATGGTCGTCACGCTGCACGCGGCCGAGGCCGCGAGCGGCGCGTCCTGAAGACGGCGCGACGGCGCGATGACGGCGCCGCGGGGCCTGCGACGAACGCGTCTGCGGCGGCGCAGCCGCTCAGCCCAGGCTTCGCGTCGGCCAGCGGGCGAGGTCGGCTGCCCAGAGGTCGGGGTCGCGGGCGGGGGCGACCTCGTCGAGGATATCGAGGTGCGTGATCTGCTCGATGCGGAAGCCGCGGATGGCGCCGCGGAGGCGGCACCAGCCGGCGAGCAGCCACGACTCGCCCGCGCGGAGGAGGCCCAGGGTCTCGACCTCGCGCTCGGTGACCTTCGGGCTTCCGTCGTCATGCGTGTCGGCGTAGGTGAGTCTGACGACGCGACGGGCGGCGATGACGTCGGCGAGCATCCCGAGCGGAACGACCTCGTCGGTGAGCGGAACGGCGTCGATGACGTGCATCGACTGCAGCAGTTCGCGCACCGGGGCGCGGTCTTCGTCGCTCACGGTCGCGGCGATCTTCGCGCGGGCACGGCGGGCGGCGGCTTGGTAGGGCGAGGAGTCGAGCAACGCCAGCCCGGCGAGGGTGGCGAGCGACTCGGCGGCCGTGAGCTTCAGCGGCGGGAGGGAGTACTCGCGCAGGATGGAGTAGCCGCCGGTCGAACCGTGGTCGGCGTAGATCGGCACGCCGGCCTCCTGCAACGACCCGATGTCGCGCTCGATGGTGCGCGTCGACACCTCGAACTCGCGGGCGAGCCGCGCCGCCGACCACGGCCGGTCGGCGGCGCGCAGCACGTCGACGAGAGCGTAGAGCCGCTCGGCTCGTTTCATGCAGTCATCCTCGCAGGCACCACCGACGGTCGGGCGGGGCGGGCGCTCAGGCCTCCGGCCCGCTCCGCATGCTCCGTTGCCCGCCCGCCGACCACACCCGGGTGACCCGCCCCTCCGCGTCGAAGTCGAACACGTCGACCCCGCCGATGTGCACCTCCCCCGCCTCCATGTCCCAGATCAGCCGCCCGTGCCGGCCGTCGATCGCGTCGGCGACGGCCGAGAACACGAACCCGGGGTGCGCCCCGTGCCACCAGTCGAGGTACTCCGCGAAGTCGTCGGCCGAGCGGATGTCGTCGGCAGGCGTCGACCCGTCCACCTCGGTGACGGCGAAACGGATGCGGAAGTCGGCAGCGCAGATCCGTCGCGCGAGGCCGCCGTCGCCGTTCCACATCGTCAGCCACAGGTCGAGCGCCTCGCGGGCAGCGGCCGGGTTCGTGTCGTGTGTCAGATCAGTCATGCACCAAGCCTCGAACACCGCCGCGACAGCTGTGTGTCGGTGTTCGCGCATCCGATCTCGGCATGATCGGGTCGGGCCGTCGATCGGGTCGGACCCTCGATCGGGTCGAACCGCCGATCAGGTCGAGTCGCGGACGACCAGTTCGGTGCGCAGGCTGAGGTGGGCGGCCGGCGCCCCGGCGATGCTCTCCATGAGCAGCCTCGTCATCTCGTTGCTGATGCGCTGGAACGGCTGGCGCATGGTGGTGATCTGCGGGTCGCTCGCCACGGCCGCCGAGCTGTCGTCGAAGCCCCCGATCGAGATGTCGAGCGGCACCCGCCGGCCGACCCGCTGGGCGGCCGCGATGGCCCCGGCCGCCATGAGGTCGTTCGCGGCGAACACCCCGTCGATGTGCGGGTCGCGTGCGAGAAGCTCCCGCATCGCCTCCGCGCCGCTCTCGCGCGAGTAGTCGCCGTGCACGATGAGGTTCGGGTCGGCGCGGTCGCCGAGCACCGCGCGGAAACCGTCCACCCGGAGGGAGCCCGTGACACCGTGGCGCGGCCCGGCGATCATCGCGATGCGGCTCCGCCCCCGCGAAAGGAGGTGCTCGGTCATCTGCATCGCGCCTTCGTAGTCGTCAGCCGAGACGTAGCTCACCGCGCCACGGTCGCTCTGCGGCACCCCGCAGAAGATGGTGGGGATGCCCGCCCGATGCAGGTCTTCGAGCACGCCGAGGTCTTCGTGCCAGGAGACCAGCATGACCCCGTCGATCTGCCCGGCGCCGATGAAGTCGAGCGCTCGCTTGCGTTCCTCGGCGGCCCCGGCCAGGAGGAGCACCATCGCCATGTTCCGCTCGGCCAGGCTCTCGGAGGCGCCCCGCATGAGCACGGCGAAGTTGGGGTCGCTGAACATGCGGTCGAGGTCTTCGCCGAGGAGGAACGCGACCGACCCGGCGCGCTGCAGCTTCAGCCCGCGCGCGTAGGCGTTGGCGCGGTAGCCGGTCTTCTTGACCGCCGCATCCACAGCCCTCTGCGACTCGGGGCTGACCCACCGGCCTCCGTTGAGCGCCCGGGAGACGGTGCCTTTGGAGACACCGGCTTCGCGTGCCACGTCATCGATGGTCGGCCGGCGAGGTGGTGCCGTCGGCGTCGGACTCATGATCCTCATAGTCTAGGGACGAAGACGCCGTGTTTCCGCGCGATTCCGGCGCGCGGAAACACGGCTGTCGGTCACTGCGAAGCGCCCTCGGCGAACGCGTCGTCCATGTTCTTCAGCACGGTCTGGATGTCGACCGAGCCCGCGAACAGGCCCTGCACGCCGTCGAACACGGCGGGCTGGATGGTGGTGCTCGGCCAGAGCTGGTCGGGCCAGGTGGAGATCTGGTTTTTCGCGATGAACTCGGCGGCCATCTGCGACACCTGCGAGTCCTGCGTCAGGTCGCCGGGCAGCGCCGCGGTGTCGCCGTAGGCGTCGGCGTAGGTGATCTGCGTCTCGGGCTCGGCCAGGTAGGCCACGAACTTCTTCGCCAGGTCTTGGTTGCCGGCCTTCGCGTTCACGGCGAACGACGGGCCGACGGTGGCGGAGAGGTAGGTGCCCGCGGCGTCGTCGGTCGCCGGGAACGCCTGAAGGTCGAGAACGAGGTCGCTGCCGCCGGTCGCGGCGATGGCCTTGCTCTCGGCCGCCACGGTCACCGTGGCGAGCGTGGTGCCCGCGACGATGGCGTCACGCACCTGTTGGTAGGAGGTGCCGTTGGGCGACGGGTTGAAGCAGCCCGCCGCATCCATGTCGAGGTACTTCTGGAACGCCTCCTTCCACTTCGAGTCGGAGAAGCTCGCGGTTCCGTCGGCCTGCTGCTCGGCGAAGTCGGGGTCGTCGGCGTAGACCAGGGTCGCGACGAGGGCGTACGGGATGAGCTGGGTCGTCCAGGCGTCGGAGAGCCCGAGGCCGTAGGCCACCTTGCCGGCGGCGGTGGCGTCGCTGCAGAACTGGAGCACCTCGCTCCAGGTCGTCGGCTCCGATAGACCGGCCTCGGCGAGGGCGTTGGTGTTGTACAGCGCGCCGATCGACGAGAACGTCATGGGCACGGCGACCACCTCGCCGTCGTTGGTCGTGAGCAGGTCTTTCGCCGCGTCGGGCAGGCTCGCCACCCACTCCTCCGAGCTGAGGTCGGCGAAGAAGCCCTTGTCGCCGGCGATCTTCACGCTCACGTTGTTGCCCGTGCCGGGGAAGACCTGCATGACGTCGGGTGCGGTGCCACCCGTGAGCTGGGTGGCGGTGACCTGCTGGTAGGCGTCGGGCGAATCCTGGATCGTGACGGTGACGCCCGGGTTGTCGGCTTCGAACTTGTCGATCACCGCGAGCATGCCGGTGTTGCCGTTGGTGCCGACGGTCAGCGTCTGATCGTCGCCACCCCCGCCGCCGACGGTGGTGGAGCATCCGGCCAGTGCGGCGCCGACGGCGCCGATCGTCAGCATCGCCGCGGCGACGCGAACGGGACGAGTCTTCGATGACATCGTGTTCCTTTCAAGGGTGTGCAGGGATGGGTGTTGCTGTGGTGGGTCGGGAGATCAGCCTTTGAGACCGGATGCGAAGCCGCGGATGATGAACCGCTGCATCAGGAAGTAGGCGATGAGGATGGGGATGATCGAGATGATCAGCGCCGCGAAGACGAGGGGCCAGTTCGCCCCGTAGGTGCTCACGAAGGTGTACACGGACAGGGGTGCCGTCGACGTGCCGCTGCCGGAGAGATAGAGCAGGGGCGTGAAGAAGTCGTTCCAGATGGCCAGGCCGCTCAGGATGACGATCGTGCCGGTGATGGGCCGGAGCAGGGGGAACACGACCGAGAGGAAGGCCCGGCTCGGGCGCGCGCCGTCGATGGTGGCGGCCTCCTCGTAGTCGCGCGGGAGGTCGCGCAGGAACGCCGAGTACAAAAAGATCGCGAACGGGAGGAAGCCACCCACGTTGATCACGATCACGGCCACCGGGGTGCCCACCAGCCCGATGCTGGCGAACCAGAGGTACAGCGGCAGCATCGCGAGCTGGCCGGGGAAGAGGAAGCCGGCGAGGAAGAGGTAGAACACCCCGCGCGACCACCGTCGGGTCTTCCTGGTCAGCGTGTAGGCGGCCGTGGAGGCGAGGGCGATGATGAGGAACACCGAGACGGAGGTGATGAAGGCGCTGTTGAGCAGGCTCGCCCCCATGGCCGACTGCACCCACGCCGTGCCGAAGTTGCCGAAGTTGAGCGGCCAGGTGAAGCCGAGGAGACCGACGTCGCCGTCGGGGTCTCGCAGCGCCACCGACACCATCACGACCAGCGGCGCGATGAAGACCAGGCCGGCGACGATGAGCACGACCTCGAGAACCGCGGTCTTCGCGGTGTAGCGATTCACGAGACTTCTCCCTTGCGCTGGGTGAGACGGAACTGCCCGAAGGCGATGACGCCGACGATGATGGTCAGCACCACACCCTGCGCCAGCGCGGTCGGGTACTGCAGGTAGGTGAACGCGGTCTTGTAGACGATGGTCGCCATCGTCTCGCTGGCACCGGCCGGCCCGCCCTTGGTCATCGCGAACACCATGTCGAACTGCTTGAGGGTGGCGATGAGCGTCAGCAGCACGTTCACCACGATCGCTCCGTTGATAAGCGGCAGCACGATGCTGACGGTGCGCCGGAACGATCCCGCCCCGTCGAGCGAGGAGGCCTCCAAGACGTCTTCGGGCACCCCCTGCAGACCCGCCAGGAAGATGACCATCGAGTAACCGGCCCCCTGCCAGATGATGGCGGCGGCGATGGAGAAGATGACGATGTCGGGGTTGCCCAGCCAGTCCTGCTGGAGTGCCGACAGGCCGACCGACTCGAGCGCGGTGTTGATGGTGCCGGTGGGGCTCAACAGGTACTTCCAGAGGAACCCGGCGACGATCGGCGTGAGCACGACCGGCAGGAAGAAGACCAGGCGGAGCACGTAGCGGCTCTTGACGCGGGTGTTGAGCCCCAGCGCGAGCAGCAGGCCGATGAGGTTCTGGAACACCGTGACCACGACGGTCAGCAGGAAGGTGTTGCCGATGGCCCGCAGGGTGTTGGGGTCTTGGAGCACGTCGGCGAAGTTCCCGAAGCCGACGAACGACCACGTGCTGCCGAGTCCGTCCCAGTCGGTGAGGGAGTAGAACAGCCCCTGGAGGTTCGGCCACAGCACGATGACCGCGTAGACGACGAGCGCCGGCACGATGAACCACACCGGTGTGCGCAGGGCCCCGCCGGAGGCGCCGTTTCCTCCGAGGCCGCTGTTGCCGCCGCGGCGGGGGCGCCTCACGGGCCGGCGCTCCGCCGCCTCCGCGGTGGCGGGACTGTTCAGGACTTCGGTCACGACCGGATGCTCGCGTGACTGCCGAGGAGAGACATTAATCTCGCTCCATCTCCATCGAAGGGACCTGTAAACGATAACAGTCTGACATGCGCGGTGCGCCCACCGCAATTCGGTCGCGGCATCGTCGAGCGCGCCGTCAGGCATGTGGACTGACTGTTATCGTTTCCAGTATGGTGACACCGCCGCACTCGACGATGCAGTGCGCCGCCACCCGCCCATCCCTGGAGGATTTTGCGATGACCCTGGTTCCCGGCGAACTGACGGCGACGTTGCGCGTCGCGCACCGACCCTGGGGGTCGGAGACGTCGCTGCCCGCGATGAGCAACGCCGTCGACCGGCACGAGCGCATCCGGCTGACCGACCACTACGTCGTGCGCGACGGCCGGCCGGCGATCCCGGTCTCCGGCGAGCTGCACTACAGCCGCGTGCCCCGCGCGCTGTGGAAGGAGCGTCTGCTCCTGATGAGGTCGGGCGGCATCACCGTCGTCGCCGCCTATGTGTTCTGGATCCACCACGAGGAGCAGCGCGGCGTGGTGCGCTTCGACGACCAGCTCGACATCCGCGCCTTCGTGGAGACCTGCGCCGAGCTCGGGCTCGACGTGGTGCTGCGCATCGGGCCCTGGGTGCACGGCGAGGCGCGCAACGGCGGCTTCCCCGACTGGGTGCAGGCGGCAGAGGTCGCCCATCGCACCGACGACCCGGGCTACCTCGAGCTGGTCGCCGGGTGGTACCGGGCACTCGGCGAGCAGCTGCGGGGCGTCTTCGGCCCGTCGAGCGCGGTCGTGGGCATCCAGATCGAGAACGAGCTCTACGACCAGCCGGAGCACATCCGCACCCTCAAGCGGCTGGCCCGCGAGGCGGGCATGTCGGCGCCCATCTGGACGGCGACCGGCTGGGGCGGCGCCGCCCTGCCGGAAGACGAGGTGCTCCCGCTGTTCGGGGGTTACGGCGACGGCTTCTGGGTCGACCACGACGCCCCCTGGGACGTCACCTTCCACGAGCACTTCTTCTTCTCCCACGTCTGGGACGACCCCGGCATCGGGGCCGACCTCCGCCAGCACGGCGGCATCGGCGGAGGATCCATGATCGAACCCGCCCGCACGCCCTCCCCGCTCTACCCCGCGGCCACCTGCGAGCTCGGCGGCGGCATGGCACGGGCGTACCACCGGCGACCGGTGCTCACCGGTGCCGACATCGCCGCCGTCGCCCACAACAAGATCGGCAACGGTTCGGGCTGGCAGGGGTACTACATGTACACCGGCGGCACGAACCCCCGGGGCGCCGCCGGCATGCAGGAGTCGCACGCCTCGCGCTACCCGAACGACCTCGCCGTCTTCGACTACGACTTCGGCGCGCCGATCAGCGCGACGGGCCGCATCCGCGACTCCCACGCGCAGCTGCGCCGCCAGCACGCGTTCCTCGCCGCCTTCGGCGAGGCGCTGGCGCCGATGCCCTCGACCCTGCCGCAGACCCTCCCGTCGGGCGTCGACGACACGACCACCCTCCGCTGGGCGCTGCGCAGTGACGGCCGGACCGGCTTCGTGTTCGTGACCTGGCATCAGCCCTACGATCTCCTCGAGGAGTACGAGGGGGCGCAGTTCACCGTGGAGCTCGACGACGACACCGTCACGTTCCCCGCGGCCCCTCTGACCATCCCGGCCGGAACGATCGCGCACTGGCCGATCAACCTCGAGGTGTCGGGAACCGTGCTGAGGTGGGCCACCGCGAGCCCGTTGACCGTGCTCGACGGCGGGCCGCAGAGAACCCTGGTGCTGACCGCCGAGCGCGGCGTGCCCGCCGAGTTCTGCTTCGGTCCCGGCACGACGGTGCTCGGCCCTGCGCCCGGCATCCCGGTGCCCGGCATCACGGAACGGGACGGCGTGATCACGGCGGAGGCGTCGGTCATCACGGCGTTCACCGTCGTCACCGAGGGGGTTCCGCTGGCGATTCTCGCGCTCCCCGCCGATGTCGCCGACGAGACCTGGGTGCTCGACGACGGCGCGACGAGGATGCTCGTGCTGTCGGAGGAGCCCGTCTGGTGCCACGGGGGCCGGCTGAGGGGGAGGACGGGCTCGGCCCGCCCGGAAGCGCGGGTGTACTCGCCGCTGCGCGGAGGGTTCGTCCGTGTCGACGCCATCGTGGAGGGCACCGCGGTCGGCGAGCCGGTTCCGGCGACCCCGACGTCGGCACCCGCCGTGCCCCCGGCCGGGTACGGCAGCGCCGAGGGGCGGGCGTCGGCACCCACCGACGGCGACTTCGCGCGGGCAGCGGCCCGCTACGAGCTCGCCCTGCCCGCGAAGCTCGCCGCCCACAGCGAACTCGAGGTGCGCTGGACGGGTGACGTCGCGCGGCTGCTCGTCGGAGGGCAGGTGGTCGCCGACCAGTTCTGGGCGGGCACGGAATGGGTGATCGATCTCGGGGTGCTTCCCGAGGGCGCCGCCGTCGCACTGGAGATCCTTCCCCTGTCGCCCGAGGCCGCTGTGGGCCTTCCGGCCTCCGCCCAGCGGAAGCGCGACGACGTCGCCGGGGCCCTGTGGTCGCTCGATTCGCTCCGCGTGGTCACCCGGGTGCCCTGGCACGCCGAGCTCCCGTCGTGACGGTCGAGTCGCCCGCGCGCGCATCCGCTCCTCGCGCCCTCCGCGCCGATGGGTTGCACGACCCGATCGGCGGGATGCGCCCCGCACCGGTGCTGTCGTGGAGGTTCGACGGGGCAGAAGCTCCCGAGCGGTTCCGCGTCGTGGGTTCGCGATCGCCGGAGGCCGCTGACGAGGTCGCCGCCGACCTCTTCGACGTGACCTGCGAGGCCGGCGGGGTCACGAGCATCCCGTGGCCGGCCGATCCGTTGCGCAGTCGGGATCGGGTCTGGTGGAGGGTCGGGGCCGAGTTCGGCGGCCAGGCGAACTGGTCGAACCCGGCGTCGGTCGAAGCGCCGTTGTGGAGCGAGGCGGAGTGGGAGGCGGAGGCCGTCACCGACCCCGAGTGGGTGCTCCCCGGGGAGCAGGCGCCC
Source organism: Herbiconiux sp. SALV-R1 (assembly GCF_013113715.1). Lineage (GTDB taxonomy): Bacteria > Actinomycetota > Actinomycetes > Actinomycetales > Microbacteriaceae > Herbiconiux. Next base: position 4,258,747 of record NZ_CP053344.1, on the reverse strand, counting down.
GCCGCCTTCCCCGAGCTGCGGCGCAGCTTCCGGGTGGAGGGCGACGTGGCCGCCGCGCGCCTCTACCTCTCGGCGGCCGGTGTCGTGGTGCCGCGTCTGAACGGAGGGCGGGCGATCGACGCCGAGCTCGAACCGGGCTACGCGAACCTCGACGCGGCCGCTCCGGCGAGCGCGTGGGACGTGACGACGCTGCTGCGCCCGGGTGGGAACGAGCTCGCGTTCGCTCTGGGCGGCGGTCTCGCCTACCTTCCGCGGGGCGAGCGCTACACGAAGTTCAGCCGCGTCGGGCAGCCGGTGTGGGTGCGCGCCCGCCTCGACGTGCGGTATGCCGACGGACGCATCGAGACGGTCGCCACGGGTGCCGACTGGGAGTCGAGGCTCGGCCCGATCCGCGAGTCGCACTGGTACGGCGGCGAGACCCACGATGCCTCGCAGACCACCGAGTGGCGAGCCGCCGCCGTCGTGCCGCACACCCCCGCCCCGCGGTGGCGCGCCACGCCGCCGATCCGCGTCACGGAGGTGCTGCAGCCGCGCTCGGTGGAGCACCTCGCGGGCGGCAAGCGGCTGATCGACTTCGGCACGAACAGTGCCGGGCGGCCCCGGTTGTCGCTGACCTCCGCGTCGCCCGGTGCCCGGATCGATCTGGTTCCGGCCGAACTCGTGAACGGGTCATCCGTCGACCAGCGCACCACGGGCGCCCCCATCTGGGACACCCTGGTGACCGACGCCGGCCAGACCGAGTGGTCTCCCGAGACCGTCTACCATGGCGGCCGGTTCGTCGAGGTGTCGGGGCTGACGCCGCACGAGCCCGACTCCTCGGTGAGCTTCGAGGTGATGCGCGTCGACAACGAACGGGTCGGCGGCTTCTCGTCGAGCGACGAGTTCCTGCTCCGCCTGCACACGATCATCGACCGTGCCGTGCAGAGCAACATGTACAGCGTCTTCACCGACTGCCCGCACCGCGAGAAGCTCGGCTGGCTGGAGCAGCTGCACTACTGCTTCGACGTCATCGCGCGCGGGTACGACGCCCGCGCCCATCTCGGCGAGATGGTGCGCCAGATGGTCGCGTCGCAGACCATCGACGGGTTGATCCCCAACATCGCCCCCGAGCTCGTGGTCTTCGACGAGTACCCGATCAAGGGTGACCTCGATGCCTTCCGCAGCGACCCCAACTGGGGCCGGGCCGTGATCGAGTTGCCCTGGCAGCTGTATCGCCACTACGGCGACGACACCGTCGTGCGCGAGGCGTTCGGAGCCATGGTGGGCTACCTCGACTACCTCGAAAGCCGTTCGCACGACGACCTGCTCGACTTCGGCCTGGGCGACTGGATCGAGATCGACGACTCGACCCCGCGCTCGATGGTGTCGACGCACGGCTGGGGGCTCGCGCTCGACCGCGCGGCCCAGTGCGCCGAGCTCATCGGCGACGCGGCGTCGGCGCGCCGTTTCGCCGACCGGGCCGATGCCGTGTGGGCTCGTTTCGAGCGGGCGTTCTTCGACCCCTCGACCAAGACCTGGGGCTCGGGGAGTCAGGGCAGCTGGGCCCTCGCCTGGTCGGCCGGCCGCGTCTCGGCGGCGGATCGCGAGAAGGCCATGCGCGGGCTCCTCGCGGCGATCGAGGCGGCCGGCGAGACGATCACCGTCGGCGAGGTCGCGCTGCCGTCGTTCATCCGCGCCCTGACCGAGGCGGGGCAGGCGCAGCTTCTCGACCGCATCATCCGGCGCACGGATGTTCCCGGGTACGGCTACCAGGTGGCGGTCGGGGCGACGGCGCTGACCGAATCATGGCAAGGCCCCGACGGCAGCACCGGGGTCGCCTCGCAGAACCACTTCATGCTGGGCGTCATCGACGACTGGCTGACCGGAGACGTGGCGGGCCTGCGGCAATCGATGGACTCGATCGGCTGGCAGCGGGTGACGATCGCGCCCGTCTTCCTGGAGGGCGTGCGATCGGCCGCCACCACCTTCGACTCCCCGGCCGGCTTCATGTCGGTCGCGTGGGAGCGGATGCCCGACGGCGGGGTGCGGCTCGACCTGACCCTGCCGCCCACCGTGCAGGCCCGGATCGAGGTGCCCCCGGGCACCCGCATCCACCAGAACTGACCGAGACACCAAGGCGCCGACGGCGCGTGAGGACACGACGATGTACTACGGCGGAGACTACTACCCCGAGCAATGGGACGAAGCGACCTGGGTCGACGACGTGCGGCTGATGCGGGAGGCGGGGGTCAACCTCGTCTCGCTGGGCGTCTTCGCCTGGGCGCGCATCCAACCCGAGGAGGGGGCCTTCGACTTCGCGTGGCTCGATCGGGTGATGGAGCTCCTCCACGACGGCGGCATCGGGGTCGACCTGGCGACGGCGACCGCCTCGCCGCCCCCGTGGGCTCACGAGAAGTACCCCGAGATGCTGCCGCGCGACGTGGACGGTCACGTCGTCGGCCCGGGCAGCCGGCAGCACTACGCCCCTACCTCGCCGGTGTACCGGCGGCTCGCCGCCGAGCTCGTGACGGCCCTGGCCGGTCGCTACGCCGACCACCCCGCCGTGCAGCTCTGGCACGTGAACAATGAGTACGGCTGCCACCTGCATCAGGACTTCTCCGACTCGGCACGGGATGCGTTCCAGCAGTGGCTGCGAGACCGGTACTCCTTGATCGACGCGGTGAACGAGGCGTGGGGCACCGACTTCTGGTCGCAGCGCTACGGCTCGTTCACCCAGATCCTCCCCCCGCGGCGGGCTCCTTACAGCCACAACCCGGGTCAGCTGCTCGACTTCCGGCGCTTCACCTCCGATGCCCTGCTCGAGTGCTACCGCGCCGAACGCGACATCATCCGGGCGGCGGGGGCGACCCAGCCGATCACGACCAACTTCATGGGCGCGTTCAAGCCCGCCGACTACTGGGCCTGGGCGCAAGAGGTCGATGTGATCAGCGACGACTGCTACCCCGACCCCGCCGACCCCGAGTCGTTCCGGGAGTCGGCCATGGCCAGAGACCTGATGCGCTCGCTCAAGCCCGGTGTGCCCTGGCTCCTCATGGAGCAGTCGACCGGCGCCCTCAACTGGCGGCCGAGCAACGCCCCCAAGGCTCCCGGGCAGATGACCGCCACCTCGATGCAGGCCGTCGCGCGGGGAGCCTCGGGCATCCTGTTCTTCCAGTGGCGGCAGTCGCGGGCCGGCGCCGAGAAGTTCCACAGCGCGATGCTGCCGCACGCCGGCACCTCGACCCGCATCTGGCGCGAGGTGGTGCAGCTCGGCGCGTCTCTCGCCGCACTGCCTGCGCTGCCCGACCCCGACACGGTGGCCGACGACGAGCATCCGCGGGTGGCGATCGTGTTCGACTGGCACAGCTGGTGGGCGATCGAGAACCCCGACCATCCCGTCACCTTCGACTACCTGCCGCTCGTGCGGCAGTGGTACGCGGCGCTGCACCGTGCGCACGTCACCGTCGACTTCGTGCGGGCCGAAAGCGACCTCTCGGGCTACGCCGGCGTGTTCGCACCCGCGCTCTATCTGCTGAGCGACGACGGGGCGGCCTCCCTCGAACGCTACGTCGAGGGCGGCGGCCATCTCCTTGTCACCACGTTCAGCGACGTCGTCGACGAGAGCGACCGCTTCCGCCCGGGGGGCTTCCTCACCCGGCTCGGCCCCCTGCTCGGCGTGCGTCTCGAGGAGTTTGGGGCGCTGCTGCAGACGGATGCTCCTCCCGCGGCACCCGGACAGCGCACGGCCCGCGTCACCCTCGCCAGCGGTGAGGCCTTCGACGGAACGCTCTTCGCAGAGCAGCTCGAGCTCGACGGCGCCACCGCGCTGGGCACCTTCACCAGCGGGCGCACCGCCGGACTGCCCGCCGTGACCTCGCGCGCGTCGGGGAAGGGGCGTGCCTACTTCGTCGCGACCATGCCCGACGCTGCCGGCACCGACGCCCTGTGCCGCATCGTCTTCGAAGCGGCAGGGGTGCAGCCTCTCGTCGCCGGGCTCCCGTTGACCGTCGAGGTGAGCCGACGCGGCGACGTCCTGTTCCTCGTCAACCACGGTGCCGAGACCGTGACGGTGGAGGTCTCTGCGGAGACGGTCGTGCTCGAGCCCTACGGCAGTGCGGTGCTCACGGCGAGGTGATCGCCGGGGTGGTTACGATGGCGACGTGAGTGCGCATCCGTTCGACGCGAGCGGCGTCGACCCGCACGCCGACGCGCAGGCTGACGCGCAGGCCGCGCTCGAACACCTCCGGATGACGGTCTCCCCGGCCGTCGCGATCACGGGCCCGCCCGAGCGCGTCGACGCCGCGATGGCCGAGCTCGACCGCGCGCTGCGGTCGACGCTCCGCTTCCGCCCGCGCGACGTCGAGGGATCGGGCCCGAACCTGCGCCTCTACCGCCTCGGCGGGCGCGCGCGGTGGTTCCGCGCGAACCTCGCCGAGGTGCTCGTGAGCGGGGGCGGCGGACGGTTCAACATCAGCTACCACGTGGTGCTCGAGCGGCCCCGCCCCGAGGAAGTGCTGCTCACGGTGCACGGCATCGACAAGAGCTTCCGCGCCCGCTACGACCCGCAGGAGGTGTTCGGCGACACCCTCGCGGCACTGGCCGAGCGCATCCCCGTGGTCACCGTCAGCGACTGGTTCACCTCCGAGAGCCTGCCCCCGCAGCTCGCCTCCTCCCCCACCGGCTTCGCCCGCTGGGTCGGGGCGGGCCGCGCGTTCTGGTGGGGCTGACGCGCTGACGTCACTCGCGCATCCGGGGCAGCACAGCGGATGACGCGGCGACCCCCACCTGCATCACCACGAGCACCCCACCCAGCACCCCCACCGCCAGCACGGCGTCGACCGGCAGCAGCGAGCCGAGCAAGGAGCCCAGGAGCGCCACACCCAGCGCGAGCGCGGCCTGCTGCGTGGCGACCATCATGCCGCTGCCGACGCCGCCCTGCGCGGCGGGCACATCGGCCAGCACGATGCGGAACAGGGCGCCGACGCTCAGAGCCTGACCGCATCCGGTCATGACGAGGGCCACGAGCACGACGCCGAGAGGTGGATCGGCGGGCGCAACCACCACCGCCACCGCGAGCCCGGCGACTCCGACGGCCTGCAGCAGCCCGCCCGCCACGAGCACGCCGCGGCCGAAACGGCGCAGGAGCCGGGGCACGGCGAAGGAGGTCGCCACGTACACCACGGTGGTGGGCGTGATGGCGAGGCCGGAGAGCAGCGGGCCGAGGCCGAGCACGGTCTGCGACACCAGGGCGAACGCGAACAGGAACCCGCTGAAGGCGATGAAGAACACCAGCACCACGGGCAGCCCGCGACGCATCGATCGCGTGCGGAGGAGCGACGGCGGCAGCAGGGCGGCCCTCCCCCGGCGCTCCTCGCGCAGCTCCCAGAACGCGAGCGCCGCCACGGTCGGCGCGACCAGGAGGAGCAGCGCGACGCTCCACCACGGCCACCCGGCGGCCGGGCCCAGTGTCAGCGGCACGAGCAGGCCGACCAGGACCACGCCGAGCAGGGTCGTTCCGAGCGGATCGAGCCCCGCCGCCGCGGGCGCCCGCGTCTCGGGCACCGTGCGCCTGAGGAGCGCGAGCGCCACGAGCCCAAAGGGTACGTTGACGAGGAACACCGGGCGCCAGCCGAGCCCGAGAACGTCAGCCTGAATCAGCAGTCCTCCGACGAGCTGGCCCGCCACCGCCGCCAGACCTCCCGCGACCGCGTAGCGGCTGATCGCCACAGCCCGCGCCCGGCCGGTGAGCACCGACTGCACCGTCGCGAGCGCCTGCGGGGCGAGCAGGGCCGCCGCGCCGCCCTGCACGATGCGGGCGGCGATGAGCCCTTCCACCGTCGGCGCCAGACCCGCACCGAGCGAGGCGAGGGTGAACAGCGCCAGCCCGATCGCGAAGACGCGGCGACGGCCGAAGTGGTCGCCGAGCCGCCCCCCGGGCACGAGCAGCAGCGCGTAAGCGAGGGCGTAACCGGCGACGACGAACTGGAGCGCCGCGGGCGAGGCGCCGAGGTCGGCGCGCAGGCTCGGCAGGGCGACGTTCGTGATGAAGAGGTCGAGGTTGGCGAGGAACGGCCCGATCAGCAGCGTGACCAGTCCCCACCCCGACAGGGTCGACGGATGCGCGCGCGACTCCCGCGCGAAGGAGACGGTGTGTGAGGTCATGGTCCCAGGCTCGGCCACCCTCGATGCTGGTACCAGAGTGTGGTGATGCTGGTACCAGCACTACCTGCCTGCTCTGTTCCGCATCCGTCAGACTTGGAGCTGTGAACGATGACCGTCGCGAGCTCGGCGCCTTCCTCCGCACGCGCCGGGCGCGGGTGAGCCCCGCCGAGCTCGGCCTGCCGTCAGGCGGCCGGCGCCGAACCCCCGGGCTGCGGCGTGAGGAGGTCGCGCAGCTCGCCGGGATGGGGGTCACCTGGTACACCTGGTTGGAGCAGGGCCGCGACATCCATCCCTCGGCCTCCGTGCTCTCGGCCGTGGCCGGTGTGCTCGGCCTGACCGTCGACGAGCGCGCCTACCTGTTCGACCTCGCCGGGGTGCCGCGCCCGGTCACCGACACCGCCCGCCCCGCTGTCGACGACGCCGTGCTCGACCTGCTCGCACGACTGGGAGAGGTGCCCGCGTACGTGCAGAACGCGTCGTACGACCTGCTGGCCTACAACGACGCCTTCCGCTTCCTCATCACCGACCTCGACGAGCTGCCGGTCGAGGAGCGCAACACGATGTGGCTCGCGTTCACCGACGCGGCCTGGCGGGCCGGAATGCCCGACTGGGAGTCGGTGACCGGCAGGATGGTCGCTCACATCCGCTCGCAGACCGCGCCGGGGGCCGACCGGGCGAAGGTGACCCGCCTGGTCACCGCCCTCGGCGAGCGGTCGGCGAGATTCCGCGAGCTCTGGGAGCGCCACGACGTGGCCGCACCGAGGTCGAGCGTGAAGGTCTACGACAGCCCGCGGTGGGGCCGGCTGAGCTTCACGGTCGTGACGACGTGGCTGCAACCGGGGCAGGGTGAGCGCCTCCTGGTGCACCTGCCCGCCGACGCCGGCACGGCCCGTGCGCTCGAGCAGGCGCAGGCGAGCCGATCAGCGGCGGAAGTCAGCGGCGGCTCTGCCGCACCAGCTGCAGGAGGGCGATGACGGCGACTACCGCACCGACGACGAGGAAGAACCACCCGAACAGCGGGTTGAGGTTCAGCACCACGACGACGAGCCCGATGACGAACGCCACGATGGCGAGCACCAGGCCCAGGATGAGGGTCGCGCGGTAGCGGCCGGGGCTGAGGGGTTCGGGGCTCGTCATGGGTGAACTCTAGCGAGCGGGCGGTGCGCAGCTCCAGCCACCTGAACGAGGGGTGGCGGGGCGGGTGGAGGCGATGCCGAGGCCCGTGCCGAATGGCGTGAAAGCGGTTTCTCGGATAGGTTGAGGGCGCCGAGTGTTTCAGTGAGGAGCCGACCGAGTGTCTTTCGACGAAGCCGCGCCGCGCCGCAGCGGGTGGCTGCTCGACCTCGCGCCGCTCCGCGAGAGCCCCGCCTACGCGCGCTTCTGGGTGAGCGGCATCGCCAGCGGGGTCGGCACGCAGCTCACCGCCGTGGCCATCGGCATCCACGTGTACACGCTCACCGGTTCCACCGCATCCGTCGCCCTCGTGGGCGGGTTGGCGCTCCTGCCCATGGTCGCGATGGGCGTGTTCGGGGGTTCGCTGGTCGACGCGTTCGACCGCCGCAAGGTGCTCATCGTCGCCTCCTCGATCTCGTTCATCGCGCCGGTGGGCATCGCCGCCCTGGCGTGGGCGAACGTCGAGACGCCCTGGCCCTACTACGTCTTCACCACCCTCTCCTCGACCGTCGGCGCGCTGGTCGGCGCCGCCCGCTTCGCCATCCACCCCCGCCTGGTGGAACGCCGGCTCCTCCCCGCCGTCGCCGCCCTGAGCGGCGTGAGCGCCGGTGTGCAGAGCGCCGTCGGCCCCGCGCTGGCCGGCGTGCTGGTCGCGACCGTCGGCTTCGCCTGGACGTACTCGATCGATGTCGTGCTCTTCGTCATCGGCTTCTGGGGCATCGTCTCGCTGCCCCCCATCGTGCCGGCAGGAGCGACGCGCCCCGGTCTCGCCGCCATCGTCGACGGCCTGCGCTTCCTCCGCACGGCGCGCAACATCCGCACCGCCATCGGTCTGCAGGTGGCGGCCTTCGCGTTCGGCCGCAGCTACGCCATCCTCCCCGCCGTCGGCGCCCTCGTCGTGGGCGGTTCGGCGTGGACGGTGGGGATGCTCACCGCCGCGGGCGCTGTCGGTGTCATCCTCAGCGGTCTACTGTCGGGCCCCCTCGGCGGGGTGCGCCGGCACGGCAGGGCGATCATGCTCGCCACCAGTGCTCTCGCCGTCGCGGTCGCCGCGCTCGGCCTGCTGCTGCTCATGTTCGGCACACGGTCGGATGCGGGCGACGGCCCCGAACCCGTCGACGTCGGCGCCCTCCTCGCACTCTGCGCCGTGCTGGCCGTCGCGGGCGCCGCCGACAACGTGGCGGGCATCTTCCGCACCACGATGATGCAGTCGGCGACTCCGGATGCGATGCGTGGCAGGCTGCAGGGCCTGTTCACGCTGGTGCTGACAGCGGGGCCGCGGCTCGGCGACGTGTTCGCCGGGTTCCTCGCCGCACTCGGCGCCCTGTGGTTCCCCCCTCTCCTCGGCGCCGTGCTCATCGGGGCCGTCGTCGCCGCCTATCTCCGCACCCGCCCCGCCTTCCGGGCCTACGACGCCGAGGAGCCGACTCCATGAGCACGACCGACATCACCACAGCCGAGGTTGCGATCGACGACGACCCCACCACCGACCGCCCGGCGAAGTTCGAGCGCATCGCCGCCCTCCTCGACGCCCGAGGCGCCGACGCACTGCAGCTCACCTCCGCGGAGAACCTCGCCTGGTTCTTCGACGGCGCCCGCGTGACGGTGCCGCTCGGCGGGCCGTCCGTCTTCACGGCCACCGTGCACCGCAGCGGGCGCATCCAGGTCGCCGCCTTCGCCCACGAGCTCGACCGGATCGCCGCCGAGGAGCTCACCGACGCAGGGGGCCGGATCGAGTTCACCCCCGTGCCGTGGCACTCGCCGCTGCCGGCCGGAGAAGGGCCCGGCGAGCGCCTCCGCGACGTGGATGTGGACGTCGCCGACGAGCTGAGGGCGGCGAGAGCGTCGCTGCTCCCTCTCGAGCGTCGACGGTTCACGCGGTTGGGCGCCGATCTCGCCCGGGCCGCCACGCGCATCCTGAACCTCGCCCATCCCGCGGAGACCGAGCGTGAGCTCGCCGCCCGGGCCGTCGCCGAGGTGGTGGCGCTGGGTGCCGAGCCCGTGGTGCTGCTCGTCGCCGGCGAGAGCCGCGTGCACCACCGGCACCCGCTGCCGACCGACTTGCCGCTCGGCAGCCGGGCGATGCTCGCCCTCGGCGCCCGCCGCCACGGCCTCGTCGCCAGCCTCACCCGCTGGGTCGACTTCGGGCAGCCGGGTGACGGCGCCGCATCCGCCACCGCCCTCGACCCCCGCGAGAGGGCGCTGCTCGCCGTCGAGGCCGACGCCTTCGCCGCCACCCGCCCGGGCCGTGCTCTGGGCGAGGTGCTGAGCGACATCGCCGTCTCCTACGATCGCCACGGCCTGGGCGCCGACGCCTGGCTCGGGCACCACCAGGGCGGGCCGACCGGCTACCTGGGCCGTGACCCTCGCGCCACCCCCGGAGCTCGCGAGCTCGTGGTGTCGGGCCAGGCCTTCGCCTGGAACCCCACGGTGCGCGGCCGCAAGGTCGAAGACACCGTCATCGTCGACGACGACGGATGCGGTGACCGCACCGTGACCGTACTCACGGTCGACCCCGACTGGCCGACGGTCGAGGTGAACGGCCTCGCCCGGCCGGTCGCCCTCCGCCCGGCCGACCACTGAATCACCCCGACGCCTGCGTCCCATCAGAAGGAGAGACATGACCCTGGACTGGATCCGCGTGAACGGAAGCGACCTCGTCGACGAGAGCGGCCGGGTCGTGCGCCTGGCCGGCGTCGGCCTCGGCGGCTGGATGAACATGGAGAACTTCATCACCGGCTACCCGGGCAACGAGGAGAACATCCGCCGCGTGCTGCTCGACCGGATGGGCCCGGAGGCCTACGACGCGTTCTTCGACGAGTTCCTGCTCGACTTCTTCGACGAGGCGGATGCCGCCCACCTGGCCTCGCTCGGCCTCAACTCGGTGCGCATCCCGTTCAACTACCGTCACTTCGAAGACGACGCCCGCCCGTTCGAGCTCAAGGAGGAGGGCTTCGCCCGGCTCGACCGCGTGGTGACGCTTCTCGCCCGCCACGGCATCTACTCGATCCTCGACCTGCACGCGCTGCCCGGTCGGCAGAACCAGCACTGGCACAGCGACAACCCCACCCACATCGCCGAGTTCTGGAACCACCCGCACTTCCAGGACCGCGTGGTGCACCTCTGGGAGGCCCTCGCCGACCGCTTCAAAGACCGGCCCGAGGTAGCAGGCTACAACCCGATCAACGAGCCCTCCGACCCCACCGGAGAGGTGCTGCCGGTGTTCTACGACCGCCTCGAGAAGGCCATCCGCGCCGTCGACCCGCGGCACGTGCTCTTCCTCGACGGCAACAAGTACTCCACCGACTTCTCCTTCCTCGAGCGGCGCTCCGAGCCGCTGCCGAACACCGTCTACACCGCTCACGACTACGCCCTGCCCGGCATCACGAGCGCCACCGAGTACCCGGGCACCACCCGCGGCGAGTACTTCGACCGCGGGGTGGTGGAGAAAACGTTCCTGCGCCGCACCGAGTACATGCGCCGCACCGGCACCCCCATCTGGATCGGCGAGTTCGGCCCGGTCTACTCCACCGACCGCTCGCAAGACCCGTGGCGCTACCAGCTGCTGCGCGACCAGCTCGAGATCTACCGCGACCACGGTGCGAGCTGGGCGCTCTGGACGTACAAGGACATCGGCCTGCAGGGCCTCGTCTACGCGGCCCCCGACAGCCCCTACCGCGAGCTCATCGCGCCCGCGGTCGAGGTGAAGTCGCGACTCGGCATCGATTCCTGGGGCGGGGCGGATGCGGGGGTGCGGTCGGTCATCGATCCCATCGACGCGGTGTTCGACGCCGATTTCCCCGACTACGCGCCGTGGCCGTGGGGGCGCCAGCCGCACATCGCGGTGCTGGTGCGCCACATCCTGCTCGCCGAGCCCCTGGCGGAGCGCTTCGGCGACCTGTTCGCCGGGATCACGCCCGAGCGCGCGCGTGAGCTGGCCCGCTCGTTCCGCTTCGACCGCAGCGTCGAGCGCACGGGCCTCTCCGAGGTGCTGCGCAGCCACCTCGCCGAGCGGTAGCCGGCCGGCGGGGGCGCGCGCCGGCCCGCGCCGCTCAGCCGGCGCGGGGCGGGGTGTACCCGACGCTCTCCCGCGCCGCCACGCGCATGCCGTCGAGCGTCACGCGCTCATTCGGCTCCAGCGTCAGCGCCAGCGACCCGCCGCCGTGCACGAGCTCTCCGGCGACGGCGCGCGGCGCGACCCCCACCACCGCGCGCGGCGTGCCCGCGCGGTCGGTGACGAGCCGCCACCCTCGCGGGAAGGTCGCCCACTCCGCCCCGTCGCGCAGCACCACCGTGCGCGCGTCGTCGCAGGCCGACTCCACGAGCACCCCGTCGACGCGACGGCGGTGCGCCACGGCGACGGATGCGGCGCCGTGGTCGAGTCGGGTCGGCGCCAGCCCCGTGAACCACAGTGTGCCCTCGGGGCGGGGCAGGATGCCCGACATCCGCTCCACCGTGTCGAGAAACCAGAGGATCGACGGCGAGTACACCGAGGTGAAGCCCGGCGACCCCGTCCACGGGTCGAGGCACTGCGGGAAGCGGTCGGCGACGGCCACCGCAGCCAGCACCGGGGTCGACGCGAAGGCCAGCTCAGCCACCCGCCCGTGGTACTCGAAGGCGTGAGGTGCGCGGATGAGACTGAGGAAGTTCACGGGCCCGCCCCAGGAGTTGCGCCCGTAGTCGTGGTCGAACCGCGGGTCGTCGAGGGCCAGCGAAGTGAAGCCGTAGTGCGCCCCGAACTTGCGGGAGTTGAGCAGGTACCGCTCGAGCGATTCGCCGAACAGCGCTGAGTCGCCGATCTCGCAGGCGAGAACCCGCAGCAGCACGTCGGACTGCACCCGCACGGCGACGCCGTTGCGATCGCGGTCGTAGAAGAAGGAGTCGTCGGCGTCGAAGCACTGGGTCAGCAGAGCCTCGACGGATGCCGCGGCGGCACTCCGCCAGCCCTCCACCTCGGCGGAGGGCAGCCCGAGCTCCTCGGCGAAGAGCGCCAGGTACCCGCGCTGACAGGCCACGTTGGCCGTGAGGTCGGGCGCTACCATCGGCAGGGTGGGGTGCAGGGGATCGACGCGCCGCGCATCCGCTTCGAAGCCGCGGTCGGGTGCGAACCAGAACCGGGGCGAGAGATCGTGCCCGGTGTCGAAGGTGCAGAACGCCTCGACGCCGCCCGTGCCCAGGGTGTCGCGGTAGCGCGCCAGCCAGGCGTCGAAGCGCACCATCGCGTCGTACATCGTGCGGAGATAGTCGGGGTCGCGCCCGGCGAGGAGATACTGGTTCCACACCGTGCGGGCGAGCGGTGTGACGATCTGGATCTGGCTGAACCCGGGGCCGTCGGCGGTCACCTTGTACGGGATCATGCCGTCGTCGCGCTGGTGGGCGGCGAAGAGCAGGTGGGTGTCACGGGCGATCGAGGGGGCGAAGCGGGCGAGCAGCTCGGCGTTGATGGTTCCCGTGCTTTCGATCCACGCGCCCGGGTACACCCCGCCCTCGTTGAGCACGGGCGCCCCGCCGTCGAGCTGCCGTACGCACTCGCCCAGCTCGCCGAGCGCCTGGTGCCAGCGCGCTTCGAGCGGCCCGCCGAGGGCGACGAACCCGAGACCGGAGGCGTCGAGCTCCTCGCCGAGCGGAGACGCGGGGTCGAGACCCGCCGCCGCGAGGGTGTCGACCGATCGCAGGCGATCGAGGGCGTCGTCGAGGGCGGTCATGCGTTCATCCTCCTGCAGAGTGGCTCGAGCACGGGTGGGCAGCACGGGTGGGCGGCACGGCAGAGCGTGGGCGACCCGGAGGCCGCCCACGCTCGGGGTGGGGATGCTCGTCAGTCGAGATCCGACGAGAGGTTCTTCACCCAGGTCTCCGCGGCCTGCTGCGGCGACTGGCGGCCGAACAGCACCTCGGTCTCCGCATCCTGCGAGTACTTGTTCATGTTGGCGCCACCGTCGGGCTGCGGCGGGGCGACGACGCCCGAGTCGAGCACGGTCTGCACGTACTCGGCGGCCGCCTGGCCGGGAGCGTCGAGCAGCGGGGTGACCACGGCGAGGGTGTCGGGGTTGAACGGGAGCCCGCGGGTGTCTTTGATGAGCTCAGCCGCAGCGGGTTCGTTGAGGAACCAGTCGACGAGCTTCGCCGACGCCTCCGGATGCTTGGTGTTCGCGTTGATCGACCAGAACGCCGACGGCAGCAGCGCCACACCCGCGGTGTCTCCGTCGGTCGGCGGCGGCAGGATGAGCGTCTCGCCGGCCGTGCCGTAGGTGCCGATGAGGTTGCTGTAGCCGAAGGTGATCGCGGCCTGACCGAGGGTGTAGAGCTGCTGGTCCGGCGGCAGCGCCCAGCCGGCGGTGATGATCGACGGGTCGGGGAGCCCGCCGCCCTTCTGAAGCTCGACCTCCTTCTCGTAGAGCCCGGCGATGTCGTCGGCGTCGACGGCGAGCTGGCCGTCGAAGTCGTAGATGCCCGTCTCAGTCTGCTGCGCGGCGTAGGTGCCGATGATGTCCTGGATGCGCAGGTCGAGTCCATAGACCGGCGCACCGCTCGCGGTCGTGAGGCCCGCCTTGCCGATGGTGTTCGCCGCCTCGATGAGGTCGTCCCAGCTCCAGGAGGCGTCGGGCACCGGCACCCCGGCGGCCTCGAAGAGGTCGACGTTCACGAAGGCCGCCGTCGCGTTGCCGCCGGTCGGCAGGCCGTAGAGCGTGCCGTCGACGGTCGCCGCGGTGGTGGAGAAGTCGGGGTACTTGTCGACCTGCACGGTGTCGGCGACCGTGCCGAGATCGAGCAGCGCGCCGGCTGAGCCGTACTCCTGCGGCTTGGCGCCACCGAGCGCGAACACGTCGGGAGCCGTCTGCCCGCCGCCGCCGAAGTCGGTGGCGAGCCGGTTGAACAGGTCGTCGGGGGCGCCGACCGGCGTCTGCTTCACGGTGATGTCGGGGTTCTCGGCCTCGAACTTGTCGATCACCTCGGCGAAGAGCGCGGCACGGTTGTCGTCACCCCACCACGACATCTCGATCGTCACCGGGCCGTCGTCGGCCGAATCGCCCGAGGGCGCCGAGCACCCTGAGAGGAGGAGAGTGCCGACCAGGAGGGATCCGGCGGCGGCTGTGGCTGTGATGTGCCGTCTTCTACGCATCGTTGCGCCTCGTTCGTGTCGAAGGGAATGCGGTCGAGAAACCGCTTTCACGGAAGTTAGCATCGTGGTCGGGCCGATGTCAACGCCGGTTATCGGATCGTCGTCGGCGCCGCACCGGTGGAGGTGCGCACCTCGATGTGGGGCCGGAAGACGACGTCCGAGTCGGGCTGCCCGCCCTCGATCAGCGCCGCCATGCGCTGCCAGGCCTGGGTGCCGAGCTCCTCGTGCGGCACCGAGGCCGTCGTGAGCGGGGGCGTCGTGTAGCGCGCGAACGGGATGTCGTCGAACCCCGTCACCGAGATGTCGTCGGGCACCCGGAGACCGAGGGCGAGCAGCCCGTTCAGGAGCCCGATGGCCACGAGGTCGTTGAAGGCGAGCGCTGCGGTGGCGCCCGAGTCGCGCACCGCCGATGCGGCGCCGAGGCCGTCTTCGATGGTGGCGCCGACCGGCATCCGCTCGATCGACACCTCGGGATGCTCGCGCTCGAAGTCGCTCAGCGCCTCGAGCCGATGGGCGTTCGACACACTGCCCGAGGGGCCGCCGAGGAACACCAGACGCCGGTGCCCGAGGTCGTACAGGTGCTGAGCGAGGTCGCGCACCCCCGCCCGGTAGTCGATCGAGAGCGACGGCGCCTCGACGGCGTCGTTGCGCCGGTTGATGACGACGAGCGGCCGGAGCGTGCCGGCGAGCTCTTCGAGCACCTCGTCGGACATGCGCGGGGCGCACAGCACCACGGCGTCGCAGCGACGGCGGATCTCGGCGACCAGCAGCGGCTCGTCGCCCGGCGACTCGGCCGAATCGGCGACCAGCACGCGGTAGCCGCTGCGGGCGGCGGCCTTGCTGAGACTGGAGAGCATGGCCTGGAAGGTCGGGTTGGCGAGGTCGGGCACGACGAAGGCGATGGCGCGGGTCTGGCCGAGGGCGAGGCTGCGAGCGAGGTGGTTGGGCGAGTAGGCGAGCTCGGTC
This sequence comes from Herbiconiux sp. SALV-R1, assembly GCF_013113715.1. GTDB lineage: Bacteria > Actinomycetota > Actinomycetes > Actinomycetales > Microbacteriaceae > Herbiconiux. The sequence goes on along the minus strand of NZ_CP053344.1, from coordinate 4,243,347 downwards.
GCCACCGCGCGAACGCGCTCGGCGATCGCCTCCTCGCCGAGGAACCGCCCGTTCATGACGCGCGACACGGTCGCCTGAGACACGTTGGCCCGCTCGGCCACCTCAGCGATCGTCGTCGCACCCGGTCGTCGTCTCACGGTCGGCCTCCTTCCCACCTGACAATGCCAGAAACGATAGCGCCGCGGAGTGGTATTTGACGTCACCCGCATCGGCGGTCATAATCGTGAAAGCGCTTTCTCGACGACCGGGTCGGAGCGCATCCACTCAACGAGGAGGTCGACGTGAGCAGTCTTGGCGAGTTGCGCACCATCGCGCTGAACGCCCGGCGCGGTCGCAACGGGCCGAAGGAGAAGAAGCCCGACACGCTCGCGGCCTACCTGTTCCTGCTGCCCTGGCTGATCGGCCTCGTGGTGTTCACGGTCGGCCCCATGCTGGCATCGCTCTACCTGTCGTTCACCGACTACAACCTGCTCCAGTCACCGCTGCTGAAGCCCCCGGCGTTCACCGGGCTCGACAACTACGCCGACATGATCGGCGACGCCGCGTTCTGGAACGCCTTCCGCGTGACGGTCACCTACGTGGTCATCTCGGTGCCGATCCAGCTCGCGGTGGCGCTCGGCCTCGCGCTGCTGCTCGACCGCGGCATGCGCGGACTGCCGATCTACCGATCGATCTTCTACCTGCCGAGCCTTCTCGGCGGCTCGGTCGCCATCGCCATCCTGTGGCGCCAGGTGTTCGGCAAGGACGGCCTGGTTAACGGCTTCCTCGCGATCTTCGGCGTCGACGGGCCCGGCTGGATCGGACACCCCGACTTCGCCCTCGGCACCATCATCGTGCTGCACATCTGGACCTTCGGGTCGCCGATGGTGATCTTCCTCGCCGGTCTCCGGCAGATCCCGGAGATGTACTACGAGGCCGCGTCGGTCGACGGGGCGGGCAAGATCCGCCGCTTCTTCACCATCACGCTGCCGCTGCTCACGCCGATCATCTTCTTCAACCTCGTGCTGCAGATCATCTTCGCGTTCCAGACCTTCACGCAGGCCTACGTGGTCTCCGGGGGCACGGGCGGGCCGGCCGACTCGACCATGTTCTACACGCTCTTCCTCTACCGGATCGGCTTCCTCGAATACGACATGGGCTACGCCTCGGCGATGGCCTGGTTCCTGCTCATCGTGATCGCGGTGTTCACCGCCGTCAACTTCTGGCTATCGAAATTCTGGGTGTTCTATGACGACTGAGAACCTTCTCGCCAAGCCGGCCGCCGAGGCCGCCTCCGCCCCGGGCACGGAGGGAGACTCCCCGCAGAAGCCCGCCCGCAGCACCCGCTCGAGCGCCTCCTACCGCGCGCGCAGCCGTGTGCTCTCCACGCTCAAGCACATCGGCCTCATCGCGGCATCGCTCGTGATGATCTACCCGCTGCTCTGGCTCGTGGTGTCGAGCTTCAAGCCGAACGACGAGATCTTCCGCGACCTCACGCTGTTCACCACGAACTTCACGGTCGAGAACTACGTCAACGGCTGGAACGACCTGCAGGTGCCGTTCGGGGTGTCGCTGCTGAACTCGACGATCATCGCGGCGGGCGCCATCATCGGCAACCTGGTGTCGTGCTCCCTGGCGGCCTACGCCTTCGGCAGGCTCAACTTCCGCGGTCGCACGCTGCTGTTCGCGCTCATGCTCGCCACCATCATGCTGCCGTTCCAGGTGGTGCTGATCCCGCAGTTCACCATCTTCAAGGAGCTCGGCTGGCTGAACACCTTCCTGCCGCTCATCGTGCCGAAGTTCCTCGCCACCGACGCCTTCTTCGTCTTCCTCATGGTGCAGTTCATCCGCGCCCTGCCGAAGGAGATCTTCGAGGCGGCGCGCATCGACGGCGCCGGCCACCTGCGCACCTTCGTGCAGGTCACCCTGCCGCTCATGGTGCCCGCCCTCGCCACCACCGCGATCTTCACCTTCATCTGGACCTGGGGCGACTTCTTCGGCCCGCTCATCTACCTGCGACTCCCGGAGTTGTTCCCCTCATCCGTCGCGCTGAAGGGGTTCATCGACGCCCAGTCGAGTTCCGACTTCGGGTCGATGTTCGCCATGTCGGTGCTCTCGCTCATCCCCCTGTTCATCGCGTTCCTCATCGGGCAGCGCTTCTTGATCAAGGGCTTCGCCACGACGGGAATCAAGTGATGCAGACCCCCACCCGCCTCCGCTACGCGCTCGTGGGCACCGGATCCCGGGCCCAGATGTACCTCGACGCGATCGCCGGCCAGCACTCCGACGTCGCCGAGCTGGTGGCCTGGACCGACACCAACCCCGGCCGGCAGCAGTGGTCGCTCGCCCAGCGGCCCGAGCTCGGCAGCCCGGTGCGGTTCGAACCGGATGCGCTGGCCGAGGCCATCCGCACCCACCGCATCGACCGGGTCATCATCACCTCGCCCGACTTCACGCACGCCGATTACATCGTCGAGTCGCTCGACGCGGGGGCCGACGCCATCGTCGAGAAGCCGCTCACCACCACCGAAGACGGGGTGCGCCGCATCGCCGAGGCGGTCGAGCGCACGGGTCGCACCGTGACCATCACCTTCAACTACCGCTACTCGCCCCGCAACACCGAGCTGAAGCGCGTCATCGCCTCCGGCGAGATCGGCGAGGTCACGAGCGTGCACTTCGAGTGGATGCTCGACACCGCCCACGGCGCCGACTACTTCCGTCGCTGGCACCGCGACAAGGCGAGCTCGGGGGGCCTGCTCATCCACAAGTCGAGCCATCACTTCGACCTCGTGAACTGGTGGCTCGCCGCAGCGCCCACGAGGGTGTTCGCAAGCGGAGGCCTTCGGTTCTACGGCGCCGAGAACGCCGCGGCACGCGGGCTCGGGCCCCGGCCGTCGCGCGGCACCGGCGACTCGCCCCTGCGCGACGCCTTCAGCCTCGACCTCCGCACCGACCCGGTGTGGGAGGGGCTCTACCTGCAGCAGGAGTCGTTCGACGGCTACCTGCGCGACCGCGACGTGTTCGACGAGGGCATCACCATCGAGGACAACCTGTCGCTGGTGGTCGACTACGACCAGGGCGCGAGCATGTCGTACTCGCTCACCGCGCACTCGCCGTGGGAGGGGTACACGGTGTCGGTGAACGGCACGAAGGGCCGCGCCGAGCTGAGCGTGGTCGAGCGCGGCATCGTGCTGGTCGACGAAGACGGGCGCACCGTCGTCGACCCGAGCGCCCGGCCCGACCTCGTCACCGACGACCCGGCGCGCCCGGTGGGCGACCGGCTGCTCGTGCAGCACCACTTCGGCACGGCCCGTGAGGTGCCGATCCCCGTGGCCGAGGGCGGACACGGTGGCGGTGACGCGCAGCTGCTGCGTGACGTGTTCGACGGAGCGCAGCCCGACCCGCTCGGCCGCACGGCCGGGTGGCTCGAAGGAGTGCGCTCGGTCGTGGTGGGGCTGGCGGGCAACCGCTCGCTCGAGACCGGGCAGGCGGTGCGCATCGCCGAACTCGATCTGGGTGCGGGAGCCCAGGCGCTCGATCGACTCGCTCCGCAGGCTCCCGAAGCGGTGGCCCGATGAGCCGCATCATCGTCACCGGAGGCTCCGGCCGGCTCGGCCGGAGCGTGGTGGCCGTCCTCGCCGAGGCCGGGCACGAGGTGTTCTCCCTCGACCGCGCGCCGGTCGAGGGCCTGCCGGCCGAGCAGGTCGTCGTCGACCTCGCCGAAGAAGGAGCTGCGGCGGAGTGCTTCGAGCGCATCCGTCCCGACGGCGTCGTGCACCTGGCCGCGGTGGCCGTGCCCTTCAGCGAACCCGACCGCGCGACCTTCGCCACCAACACCGACCTCGCCTGGACGGTGCTCGAGGCCAGCCTCTCCGTGGGCGCGGCGTCGCTGCTCATCGCGAGCAGCCCGACCGTGATCGGCTACGGCTCGCCCACCGGCTGGAAGCCGGCCTACCTGCCCATCGACGAACAGCATCCGCGAGCCCCCTGGAACAGCTACGCCCTCTCGAAGCTCGCGGTGGAGGAGCTCGTCGCCATGGCGGCCCGGCGCGACGGCGACCGGTTGCGGATCGGCGCGTTCCGCCCCTGCTACGTCATCGCCCCCGAGGAATGGGAGGGCGCCCAGACGCAGCAGGGCCACACCGTTCGTGAGCGGCTCGACGACCCGGCGCTGTCGGCGGTCGCCCTGTTCAACTACGTCGACGCCCGCGACGCCGGCGATTTCGTGCGGCTCTGGCTCGAGCAGGCGGCGACTCTGCCGAACGGCACGACGTTCTTCGTCGGAGCCCACGACTCGCTCGTGACGGCACCGCTCCCCGACGCGCTGGCGCAGCACGTGCCGGCGGCCGGCGGGTACGCCATCGCCGCCGACGGAGCGGTCTTCAGCAGCCATCTCGCCGAGGAGCTGCTCGGCTGGCGCGCGCGACGGAGCTGGCGCACCGAGCTGCACACTCCCGAACACTCTGCCGCCCCCTCTCCCCGTACCATCTCGGAGGTCGAACATGCCTGAACTCACCATGAACGACGGAGTGCTGTTCTTCCCCGTCACCCCCTTCGACGGGAGCGACCGGGTCGACACCGAGCTCCTCGGGCAGCACGTCGCCGGGCGGGTGGCAGACGGCGCCGCCGCGGTGTTCGCCGCCTGTGGCACCGGGGAGTTCCACGCCCTGGCCCACGACGAGTACGAGACAGCGGTGGCGGCTGCCGTCGCGGCGGCCGCGGGTGCCGTGCCGGTCGTCGCAGGAACGGGTGGCCCCCTCGGTCACGCCCGGGCCTGCGCACGGAGCGCCGAGCAGCTCGGCGCCGACGGCCTCCTGGTGATGCCGCCGTACCTCGTGGGCGGCCCGCAGAGCGGCCTCGTCGCCTACGTCGAGGCCATCGCCGCGGCGACCGGGCTTCCCCTCATCGTCTACCACCGCGGTGCCGCGACGTTCACTCCCGAGTCGGTCGAGGCGCTGCTGCGCATCCCGTCGGTGGTGGGCGTGAAAGACGGAGTCGGCGACATCGCGGTGGCTCAGCAGTTCGTGCGGGTGGCGGCAGCGAGCGGTCGCGAGGTGCTGTTCTTCAACGGCCTGCTCACGGCCGAACTCAGCCAGGCGGCGTACCGCGCGGTGGGTGTGCCCCTCTACTCCTCCGCGGTCTTCGCCATGGCGCCCGACATCGCGACGGCCTTCTACGTCGCCCTGCGCGACGGCGACTCCGAGCGCACCGCGGCGCTGCTCGACGGCTTCTACTCGCCGCTGGTGCGCCTGCGCGACGAGACCCCCGGCTTCGCCGTCTCGCTCATCAAGACCGGCCTGCGCCTCGGGGGTCTGCCGGTCGGCTCGGTGCGGGCTCCCCTCGTCGACCCCACGAGCGAGCAGACCGCTCGCCTCGCCGCCCTGCTCGACCGCGGACGCGAGCTGGTGGCGTGACCGCACCGCGACTCGCCTCGGCCGAGGCGCGCCTGCTTACCATCCCGCTGCGCCGCCCGTGGGGTGCCGACGTCGTCGACGTGCGGGTCATCACGGTCGACGTGATCGACAGTGACGGATGCGCGGGGCACGGCTTCACCTGGACGCCCACCATCGGCGGCCGTGCCGTTCTCGCCCTGCTGCACGACGACATCCTCCCCTTCGCCCTCGGCCGCGAGATCAGGCCGTCGCTCTGGCAGGAGTGCTGGGAGCGCATCCATGAGGCCGGCGGGGGCGGCGTCACCACCATCGCGCTCGCCGGTCTCGACCTCGCGCTGTGGGACCTTCGGGCGCGGCGCCAGAGCCTCTCGCTGCCCGATCTGCTCGGCCGCCGGCACGACCGGGTGCCCGCCTACGGCAGCGGCGTGAACCTGCACTACTCCGACCAGGAGCTCGTGGCGCAGGTGAAACGGTGGGTCGAGGCCGGGTTCACCGGCGTGAAGATCAAGGTCGGGCGACCGGAGCTCGACGACGACCTGCGCCGGCTCGCCGCGGTGCGCGAGGTGCTCGGGCCCGATCGTGCGCTCATGATCGACGCGAACCAGCGCTGGAACCTCGACACGGCGACCCGGGCCGCCGAGGCCGTCGCGGAGTTCGACGTGCGCTGGCTCGAGGAGCCGCTGCGCGCCGACGACCTCGCCGGGCACGTCGAGCTGCGCCGCCGCAGCCCGGTGCCGATCGCGCTCGGCGAGAACCTGCACACGCGGTATCGCTTCCGCGACTACATCGACGCGGGCGCCGTCGACGTCGTGCAGCCGAACATCGTGCGGGTGGGGGGCGTCACCCCGTTCCTCGAGATCGCCTCCCTCGCGCGCTCGCGGGAGGTCGAGCTCGCACCGCACCTGCTGCCCGAGCTCTCGGCCCAGCTCGCGTTCACCCTGCCCGAGGCGCCGTGGGTCGAAGACGTCGAAGACGCCGGCTTCGGGCAGCTCGGCGCACTCGCCGAGCCGAGCGGGGTGCAGATCGCCGGCGGATGGGCGACCGGCGGCCCGCGACTCGGGCTCGGCATCAGGTTCCGGAGTGAGGAGACAGCATGAGCACGACCACCAGCACGAACCCCGCGGAGGTACGGCGCCTCGCCTCCGCTGCCGAGCGCAGCTTCACCGTCACGGCGTCGGCGTCGCCCGCCGCCCGCATCGGCTGGCTGCACGCCGTCGCCGAGGTGCTCGACGAGAACGTCGACGACCTCGTGCAGCTCGCCGACGCGGAGACCTCGCTCGGCGTCGCGCGGTTGACGGGAGAGGTCGCCCGCACCAGCGGCCAGCTGCGCCTCTTCGCCGACGTCGTGGCCGAGGGCTCCTATCTCGAGGCCGTCATCGACCACGCCGTCCCGTCGGCGACTCCCCCGCGACCCGAGCTCCGGCGGCTGCTGCGGCCCATCGGGCCGGTGGCGGTGTTCGCGGCCTCCAACTTCCCGTTCGCGTTCTCGGTCGCCGGGGGCGACACCGCGTCGGCGCTGGCGGTGGGCTGCCCGGTGATCGTGAAGGCGCACCCCGGGCATCCTGAGCTGTCTCGGCGCACGGGCGAGCTGGTGACCGGGGCGCTCCGCGCGGCAGGCGCACCGGAGGGGGTGTTCGCCGTCGTGGAGGGCTACGAGGCGGGACTGGCGCTGGTCGACGACCCGGCCATCCGGGCCGTCGCGTTCACGGGGTCGCTGGCCGGAGGGCGGGCCCTCCACGATCGTGCAGCGCGGCGGCCGTCGCCCATTCCCTTCTTCGGGGAGCTCGGCAGCCTCAACCCGGTCGTCGTCACGCCGGGTGCCGACGCCGCCGGTGGGGCGCGTCTCGCCGAAGAGCTCGCCGCCTCGTTCCAGCTCGGCGCGGGGCAGTTCTGCACCAAACCCGGGGTGGTGTTCGTGCCGCAGGGGTCGGCGTTGGAGCGAGCTCTGCCGGAGCATGTCGGGGCCGCCCCCGCCGCGCTGCTCACGTCGTCGATCGCGACCGGGTACGACGAGGGGGTGCGGCGGCTGGCAGCGATCGACGGGGTCTCGGTGGTCGCGGGCGGCGTGGAAAACGGCGCGCGGCCGGTCGTCCTGGCGGTCGACGCCTCCACCCTCGCTGAGCGGCAGCACGACATCCTCACCGAGGTGTTCGGCCCGGTCACGGTGCTCGTGCGGTACACGGGCGACGCCCAGGGCGACGACCTCGGCCGGGCGCTCGACGCGCTGGAGGGAAGTCTCACCGCGACGCTGCACGCCGCCCCCGGCGAGGAGGTCGCGCCCGTGCTCGCACGTCTCGAGAACCTGGCCGGACGGGTGCTGTTCGAGGGCTGGCCGACGGGGGTCGCCGTGACCTGGGCACAGCACCACGGCGGCCCGTGGCCCGCGACCACCTCGGGACACACCTCGGTGGGTGCCACCGCCGTGCGCCGCTTCCTGCGCCCGATCGCCTACCAGAGCGCGCCGGCCGACTCGCTGCCGGAGGCCCTGCGCGACGACAACCCGTTGCGCATCCCCCGCCGCGTCGACGGGCGGCTCGTGCTGCCGTGACCGCGAGCACTGTGCTCACCGGATCGGCACTCGCCGCCGCGGTCGCCGGCGCGCTCGATGTCGAGGTGTCGGCCGACGGGGTGCGCCCGTGGCGACTCCCCGTCGCCGCGCGGCGGTACGCGCCTCCCGCGCTCGCCCTCATGGCCGAGTTCTGCGCCGGCGTGCACCTCAGGATGCTCACGGCGGCACCCACGGTCGAGCTCGAGGTGACGGTGACGCGGCTCTCCCAGCGCGGCTCGACCCGTGCGCCCGACGCCGCCCCGTTCGTGGCTGTGGTCGACGGGCGCCAGACCGACCGGGTCGACGTGCTCGGGGGTGCGCTGGTGAGGGAGCGCGACGATCGGTCGCTGTTCCGGGAGCCCGGGGGTGCGCGGAGCAGCGTGGTGCTCGCGCTCCGGGACGATGCCGACAGCACAGGCGGCGCCATGAGTGCCGCTGCGATGCGCCTCGTCGAGGTCTGGCTGCCCGTGGACGCGGGCGTCGTCCTGCACAGCGTGAGTGCCGCATCCGCTCTGCTCGCTGCTCCTGCCGACGAGCGCCCGCGGTGGCTGCACTACGGCAGCTCCATCAGTCACGGCGCGTCGGCCGGCACCCCGCTCGGCACGTGGCCCCGGCTCGTCGCCGCCGAGCTCGGTCTGGCGGGCGTCAATCTGGGGTTCGGCGGCAACGCGATGCTCGACCCCTCCGTGGCGCGGGCCCTCGCGGCGACGCCGGCCGCCGCGATCACCCTCGAGCTCGGCATCAACATCGTCGGTGCCGACGCGATGCGCGAGCGCACCTTCGTCCCAGCCCTCCACGGCTTCCTCGACACCCTCCGCGACGGCCACCCCACGACCCCGATAGGCCTCGTCACCGCGATCGCCTGCCCCGCGGTCGAGACGACCCCGGGCCCGATCCGCGCGGGCGCCGACGGCCGGGCGACCGGCACTCCGCGAGAGGTGCGCCCCGGCGACGGCACCCTCACCCTCGCCCGCACCCGAACGCTGATCGAGCAGGTGGCCGTCCAGCGCGCACCCGACGACCCCGCCCTCCACCTCATCGACGGCCTCACCCTCCTCGGCACCGACGAGCACCACCACCTCCCCGACGGCCTCCACCCCGACCCCGCGGGTCACACCCTCATCGCCCACCGCCTCACCACCCAAGCCGCCGACCCGGGCGCGCCCGCGGGGCGTCTCTTCCCACGGTGATCGTCTGTCTTACGGCCGGTCGGCGACGATGGAGGTCACGTCTTCCATCGCTCTCACCCAGTTCGACGTGTCTCGACTGCGGAGCTCGATCAAGTCGATCGTGCGTGCGAGATCGCCGGCGAGGTCGCGAGTGAAGACGGGCTCGTGGTGGGCCAGACGGTTCCGCAGATGTCGAAGGACATCGAGGTCTTGATAGATACGGTTCCGCAGATCCGACGCCGTGATTCTCGGCGCATAGGGAAACGCCGCCGCGATGTGCGGGCGCCAGAGACGGACGTCGTTGCGACCGGTGAAGAGCTTCTGCCAGAACACGAACTTCAATTCGGCGATGACTTTTCCCGTCGTGGGGTTGCGTCGGCGGGTGTTCTGAAGGTCGTGGCGCGGATTGTAGAGTCCGGTGCTGGGCAGGCTGGCCTCGAACGTGGGGTTCCACGGCCATCGCGAGCCGTAGACGCGCTCGAGAACGTCGGCCGCAGCATTTCGGGTCGAGATCTCGGCGAAGTGCGCGGGGAGCATGAATGCCGCCGAAACCCGAGCGTTCCACCCGTAGAGATCCACCGCCCGCCTAGGATCGCCCCCCGCGGCCGCACGTTTCGGAGCGCGGTGCACTGAGCGTTGCGCGTATCTCGACGTCATCGCGCGGGGTGGCAGCGGGCATCTGCCGAGTGTAGAATAGGAGGACGAGTCGCGGGACTCGCGGGCCTCGGCCTCCCCCCGCGGACACATGATATCCGAGGGCCCTGCCGTACCGGCGGGGCCCTCTTCATTTCGCTAAGGCTGCGAAAGAGCCCCTGAGATGGCCGACCGCCGGCGGCCGAGGAGGCCGATGCCGAGGGCGGCGAGCGCCGCTGCGAGGAGGCACATGCCGATGACGGTGGCGAGCGTCGCCGTCCACCCCGCCCCGTCGTACACAAGGCCGACGGCCCACCCGAAGAACGCCGTGCCGGAGAGCCACGAGAGCTGGTACAGGGCGGTGGCCTGCCCGCGCCCCAGCTGAGCCCACCGACCGCTCAGGCCGCTGGCCACCGGATGCGCGCTGAAGCATCCGATCGTGAACACGACGAGCCCGACGATGACGAGCGGCAGGGAGTCGGCGAACAGCATCGCGAGGCCGAGGAGCATGATGGCGATGCCGCCGAGCATGACCCGCAGGTAGCCGATGCGGCCGCCGAGACTGCCGGAGACTCGGCTGGCCACGGTGCCGGAGAGGTAGGCGACGAAGAGCAGGCTGACCAGCGCCTCGGGGACGAAGAAGGGCTGCCCGGTGAGGCGGAAGCCGAGGTAGTTGTAGACCACCGAGAAGGCGCCCATGAGCAGGAACCCGATGGAGTAGAGCGCGAGCATGACCGGGTCGCGGAGCTGGAACAGGATGCGCGTGTGCAGCGGCGGCCCCGTCGGCCCGACGCGCACGAACCCCTGCGGCTTCGGCACGATGAGGAGGAAGAGCGCCGCGGCGACCGCGCCCAGCACCGAGACGGTGAGGAGTCCGGTGCGCCAGCCCACGACCTCGCTCAGCGGGCCCGCCACGAGGCGGCCAGCGATGCCGCCGATGGTGTTGCCCGCCACGTAGGTGCCGGCGGCCACCCCCACCCACGATCCGTGCAGCTCCTCCGCGAGGTAGGCGACGGCGATGGCGGGCACCGCTCCGAGCGCGAGCCCGGTGAGCCCGCGAAGGAGGAGCACCGACTCGAAGGTGGGCATGAGCGGCACCAGCAGCGAGAGCGCCGTCGCCGACATCAGCGAGATGCGCATCGCCGCCACCCGCCCGATGCGGTCGGCCACCGACGCCCACGGCAGCACCGAGAGGGCGAGCCCGATGGTCGTCGCCGACACCGTCAGCGCGGCGCTCGCCGCCGGGATGCCGAGCTCCCGCCCCAGCGCGGGCAGCACCGCCTGCGCGTCGAAGATCTGCGCGAACGTCGCGAACCCGGCGGCGAACAGCGCCACGACGATGCGCGTGTAGGGCCGCTCCCCGCGTTCGAACCCACGCCACGGCGACGGCGGGGGCGAGGCGGGCACCCGACAAGCCTGCCATGTGCGGGGCACGGGCCGCGGGCACCGATGCGGCGGATACCATGAGCGCATGAAGCCCGATCGGGATCTCGGCCTGGCGGCGGTTGCACGTGTCGCCGGGGTGTCGGCGGCGACCGTGTCGAACGTCATCAACCGACCGCACATGGTGAGTGCCGAGACGCAGGAGCGCGTGCGCCGGGCGATCACCGAACTCGACTTCGTGCCGAACCGGGCGGCCGCCACCCTGCGGCAGGGCACCAACCGGCTGCTCGGCCTCGTCATCCCCGACGTTGCCAACCCCTTCTACTCCGCCATCGCGAGCGCCGTCGCCGACGCCGCCGACCGCCACCGCTTCACGCTCGCGCTGTGCCCGAGCCACGAAGACCACGACCGGGAGCTCCGCCACTTCGAGATGCTCGCCGAGCAGCGGGCCGCCGGCGCGCTGGTGGTGCCGATGAGCGCAGACGCCTCGCGCCTGAACCAGCTGCGGATGGTCGGCACCCGCCTGGTGCTGGTCGACCGCATCGCGCCGAGCGACGACGGATGCTCGGTCGCCATCGACGACGTGCAGGGCGGAACCCTCGCCACCGCGCATCTGCTGGCCTCGGGCGCTCCGCGGATCACGCTGGTGAACGGCCCCCGCTCCATCCCCCAGTGCGACGACCGGCGCACCGGGGCACGTCAGGCATTCGAGGCGGTGGGGCTCGCACCGCAGCTCGTGGAGTACGAGTCGGAGCACATGGTGCTCGCCGAGGGCGAGGAGATCGGTCGGCGCATCGCGGAGGACGGCGCCCCGCTGTCGATCTTCTGCACGAACGACCAGCTGGCGATCGGGGTCATCCGCGGGCTCGCGACAGCCGGCATCCGCACCCCGGCCGATGCGCGGGTCGTCGGCTACGGCGACCTCGCCATCGCCGAGATGTCAACCCTCCCCCTCACCAGCGTGGCGCAGCCGAAGGCCGACCTCGGCTCCCGCGCGGTGGAACTGCTCATGGCCGAGCTGCACGACGGGCCGGGCCACCAGCACCACGCCGACATCCTGTCGCCGCGCCTCATCGTGCGGGAGTCTGCGCCGTAGTCCCCGCGCTCGATCGTCGATCTTGACGCGTTGAGCGGCGCTGTGTATGTTCGCATTTAATCGATTAAAAGATCGACACCGAACGACTCGGGGACATGCCAATGACGACACCCACGACGCCCGTGAGCGCAGACGCCGCCGCGGAGTCGGCGCTCACGCTGCGCCACGCGAGCAAGACCTTCGGCCCGGTGGTCGCGCTCGCCGACGGCAGCATCGACATCCGGCCCGGGGAGATCCACGCGCTCGTCGGCGAGAACGGCGCCGGCAAGTCGACCCTGGTGAAGATCCTCGCCGGTGTGCACCAGCCCGACGGCGGCGAGTTCCTGGTGAACGGGGAGCAGGCGAGCTTCCGCACCCCGGCCGACAGCAAGGCGGCCGGCATCTCGGTGATCTACCAGGAACCGACGCTCTTCCCCGACCTGACCGTCGCCGAGAACATCTTCATCGGCCGCCAGCCCCGCAACCGCGCGGGCCTGATCACCCGCCCCGAGATGCGACGTCAGGCACGGGAGCTGTTCACCCGCCTCGGCGTCCCCATCGACCCCGACCGCGTCGCCGAGGGCCTCTCGATCGCCGACCAGCAGATCATCGAGATCGCCAAGGCCATCTCGCTCGACGCCCGGGTGCTGGTGATGGACGAGCCGACCGCCGCCCTCTCGGGCCTCGAGGTCGACCGTCTGTTCGGGGTCGCCCGTTCCCTGCGCGAGCGCGGAGCGGGCATCCTGTTCATCTCCCACCGCTTCGAAGAGGTCTTCGCCCTCTGCGACCGCATCACAGTGATGCGCGACGGCCGGTACATCTCGACGCACGAGACCACCGCCGTCACGGTCGACGAGATCGTGCGCGAGATGGTCGGCCGCAGCATCGACGCGCTGTTCCCGAAGACCGAGGCCGAGATCGGCGCCGCGGTGCTGAAGGTCGAGGGCCTCTGCCGCGCCGGCGTGTTCCGCGACATCGACTTCGAGGTGCGCTCGGGTGAGATCGTCGCGCTGGCCGGTCTCGTGGGCGCCGGCCGCACCGAGGTGGTGCGGGCCGTGTTCGGCGTCGACCGCTACGACGCGGGCCGCGTGAGCGTCGACGGCTCGCCGCTTCGCCCGCACAGCCCCCAAGCGGCCATCGACGCCGGAATCGGGCTGGTGCCCGAAGACCGCCGGAAGCAGGGGCTCGTGATGGACCTCTCGGTGGCCAGGAACGCCACTCTCACCCTCCGCAAGACCCTCGCCCGCTTCGGGCTTATCGACGGCCGTGCCGAGCGCCGGGCCGCCGAGGAGTGGTCGAAGCGCCTGCAGGTGAAGACCGGCTCGCAGGAGTTCCCGGTCTCGACCCTGTCGGGCGGGAACCAGCAGAAGGTCGTGCTCGCCAAGTGGCTCGCCACCGAGCCGAAACTCATCATCGTCGACGAGCCGACGCGAGGCATCGACGTCGGCACCAAGGCCGAGGTGCACCGGCTGCTCTCCGACCTGGCTGGCCGGGGAATCGCGGTGCTCATGATCTCGTCGGAACTCCCCGAGGTGCTCGGGATGGCCGACCGCGTGCTCGTCATGCACGAGGGACGGATCACCGCCGAGCTCTCCCGCGCGGAGGCCACCGCGGAGCGCGTGATGCACGCCGCCACCGCGTCGACGTCGGGAGCCGCCGCATGAGGGCCGTGCTCCGACAGCGCGAGATCCCGGTCGCCGCCGCACTCGTGGTGCTGGTGCTCGTCACCTTCGCGCTCAACCCCCTGTTCCTCTCGCCGCAGAGCGTCAAAGACCTCCTCCTGAACGCCACGATCATGATCATCCTGGCGGTGGGTCAGGCGCTGGTGATCATCACCCGCAACGTCGACCTGTCGATCGGGTCGATCGTGGGCCTCGTGGCCTTCGGCACCGGCACGCTGTTCGACGTCGCACCCGGCATCCCCATCCCGCTCGTCTTCCTGGTCGGCATCGTCTTCGGGGGTGTGCTCGGCGCCGTCAACGGACTCCTGGTGACCCTGGCGAAGGTGCCGGCGCTCGTCATCACCCTGGGCACGCTGTACATCTATCGCGGCATCCTCTCCACCTGGGCGGGCAGCACGCAGTACTTCTCGGGCGACAACCCCAAGGCGTTCGGCCAGCTCTCGGTCGACACCTTCTTCGGCTTCCCGATCATCACCATCATGGCGGTCGCCGCAGTGGTAATCGTGGCAGTCGTGCTGGCGTTCCGCCGGGGCGGCCGCGACCTCTACGCGATCGGCTCCGACCCCGGGGCCGCGAAGCTCTTCGGCATACCCGTGGCGCGTCGGGTGATGGCCGCGTTCATCGCCTGCGGTGCGCTCACCGGCCTCGCCGGCATCCTCTACACCTCCCGCTACAACTCGGTCGGCGCGCTCACCGGCACCGGGCTGGAACTCGACGTCGTCGCCGCCGTGGTGGTGGGCGGCGTCGCCATCTTCGGCGGCTCGGGAACGGTGGTGGGCGCCGCGATCGGCGCGGTGCTGCTGTCGACCATCACGAGCTCCCTCACCGCGACGCGCGTCGACAAGTTCTGGCAGCAGGCCATCGTCGGCGTGCTGATTCTCGCGGCGATCGTCGTCGACCGCGTGGTGAGCATCCGACGAACCAGGAAGCTACGAGTAAGCGAGGCCCGCGATGTCTGAGACGCTCACCGGCACCGCGGCCCCCTCCCGGCGCGGCCTTCCGCGCTGGCTGCGCGGCAACGACGCCATCATCTTCGCCGTGCTGCTCGTCGTGATCGTGGTCTCGATGATCTCGGTGAAGAACTTCGCCAGCACCCTCACGGTGGGGTTCCTGCTCATCCAGATCGTGCCGATCATCCTCATCGCCATGCCGATGGCGCTCGTCATCGTCTCGGGCGAGATCGACCTCTCGGTGGCCAGCACCGCCGGTCTCACCAGCGCCGTGATGGGTGTGCTGTGGCGCGACAGCGGGCTCGACATCGGCATCGTCATCCTGCTGTGCCTGCTCGTCGGCGTCGCCGCAGGAGCCTTCAACGGGTTTCTCATCACCACGCTCGGCCTGCCGTCGCTGGCCGTCACCATCGGCACGCTGGCGCTCTACCGGGGGCTCGCGCTCGTCGTCATCGGCGACGGGAAGGTGTCGAACTTCCCCACGGAGCTCACCGCGCTCTCCACCGCCAAGATCGGATCGACCGGCATCCCGGTGGTGATGGTGCTCGTGCTGGTGGTCATCGTCTTCTTCGGCGTGCTGCTGCACTTCACCCCGTTCGGCCGCGGCCTGTTCGCCCTCGGCTACAGCACCGACGCCGCGACCTTCGTGGGCATCCGGGTCGGTCACGCGAAGTTCTGGCTGTTCGTCGCCACCGGAGCCGTCTCCGCCCTCGTGGGCGTGTACTGGACGCTCCGCTTCGCCAGCGCCGGCCCCGACAACGCGACCGGCATCGAACTCAGCGTCATCGCGGCGGTGCTGCTCGGCGGGGTCTCCATCTTCGGCGGCAAGGGTTCCATCCCCGGCGTGGTCGGCGGCGTGCTGCTCATTGGCACCCTCACCTACGCACTGCGACTGGCGAAGGTGCCCGAGACCACCCTCGTCATGGTCACGGGCGCCCTGCTCGTGATCTCCGTCGTCGGGCCCAGCCTCACCGGCCGGATCCGGGAGCGCGTCCGGCTCGCCCGGGTGCGCCGAGAAGTCCAGAGGTTGTCCACCTCCGGCACCGCAGACGCCTAGTGCACCAGGCGTGCCCTCAGAAAGGAAGAACAATGGAGTTGTTTCACATGTCCAGCAGCTCGCGCTCCCGCACCGGGCGGCGCTTCGCATCGGTGGCGGCCATCGCAGCGGCAGTCGCCCTCGTCGCGACCGGATGCGCCGGTTCGTCGAACGACGCCGGCTCGACCGACGGTGCGGGCGGTGACGACGCGGGGTCGATCGTGTTCCTGCCCAAGCAGCTGAACAACCCGTACACCGACGTCGTGCTCGGCGGCGGCGACACGGCCGCAGCCGAGATCGGGTTCGAGGCCTCCACCCTCGGCCCGCTGGAGGCCAGCGCCAGTGCGCAGGTGCCGTTCATCGAGCAGGCGACGCAGGAGGGCGCGAACGTCATCGTCATCGCGGCCAATGACCCCGACGCCGTCGGCCCCTCGCTGCAGCAGGCCCGCGAGGCCGGCGCGAAGATCGTCGCGTTCGACTCCGACACCAACCCCGACTTCCGCGACGTGTTCGTGAGCCAGGTGGTGGCGAAAGACGTCGCGCTCGTGCAGCTCGAGATGATCAACGAGCAGCTCGGCGACGCGGGCGGCGACATCGCCATCCTGTCGGCCACGGCGACCGCCACCAACCAGAACGAGTGGATCGCGTTCATGGAGGACGAGCTGAAGTCGAACCCCGACTACGCCGATCTCAACCTCGTGACGACGGTCTACGGCGACGACGACGCCGACAAGTCGTTCAAGGAGGCCCAGGGTCTGCTGCAGAGCTACCCGGACCTCAAGGGCATCATCTCGCCCACCACGGTCGGTATCGCCGCCGCGGCGAAGTACCTCTCCACCTCCGACTACAAGGGCAAGGTGGCGCTCACGGGTCTCGGCCTCCCGAACGAGATGCGCGAGTTCATCAAAGACGGCACCGTGACCGAGTTCGCGCTCTGGGACCCGGCTCAGCTCGGCTACGTCGCCGCCTACGCCGGTCAGGCGCTGCGCGACGGCACCATCACCGGCGCCGAGGGCGACACCTTCACCGCCGGCGACCTGGGCGAGAAGACGGTCGGCAGCGACGGCATCATCATCGTCGGCCCGCCCACCAAGTTCAACGCAGAGAACATCGACGACTACGACTTCTGAGTCGTAGCGTTCCTGGCCGGCGCTCGGCCCCTCCCGAGCGCCGGCTCCCTTCAGCACGCCCACCAGGAAGAACCATGAGCATCCTCACACCGTTCCACAGGCGCAAGACCCGCATCGGCCTCGTCGCAGGCGGCCTCGCCGCCTACTGGCCCCAGTTCCCGGAGCTGCTCCCCCAGCTGCGGAGGTCGTCGGCCTACGTCACCGGCCGCTTCAACGAGCTCGACGCCGAGGTCGTCGACGTGGGCTTTGTCTCGGATGCGCAGGAGGCGCAGGTCGCCGCCGAGAAGCTGCGGGTCGCCGACTGCGACCTCATCGTGATCTTCCTCACCACCTACCTCACCTCCTCGATGGTGCTGCCCATCGCCCAGAAGTCGCAGACGCCGGTGCTGGTGATCGACCTGCAGCCGACCGAGGCCATGGACCACGCGAACTTCGACACCGGCAAGTGGCTCGCCTACTGCGGCCAGTGCCCGGTGCCCGAGGTCGCGAACGTCTTCGCGCGCGCCGGCATCCCGTTCCGCTCCGTCTCAGGCCACCTCACCCAGGAGTCGGCCTGGACCCGCATCGACCAGTGGGTGCACGCCGCGGGCGTGCGAGCACGGCTCCGTACGGCGCGGCACGGCCTGATGGGACACCTCTACCCCGGCATGCTCGACGTCTCCACCGACCTCACCCTCGTGCAGACCCAGTTCGGTTCGCACGTCGAGGTGCTCGAGTTCGACGACTTGCGCGTGCGGGTCGACCAGGTGACGGATGCGCAGGTCGCCGACCGCGTCGCGCTCGCGCGGGACCTGTTCACGATCGACGGCTCGGTGAACCAGGAGGACTTCGACTGGGGCGCCAGGGTCTCGGTGGCCCTCGACCGGCTGGTCGCCGACTTCGACCTCGACTCCGTGGCGTACTACCACCGGGGTCTGCAGGGCGAGCAGCACGAGCGGCTCGGCGCCGGGATGATCCTGGGATCGTCGATCCTGACTGCCCGAGGCATCCCGATGGCCGGCGAGTACGAGCTGCGCACCTCGATCGCCATGCTCGCCGCGCAGGCGATCGGCTCGGGCGGCTCGTTCACCGAGATCCAGGCCATCAACTTCCACGACGACGTCGTGGAGATGGGGCACGACGGGCCCGCGCATCTCGCCGTCTCGGCGCGCGACCCGCTGCTGCGAGGCCTCGGCATCTACCACGGCAAGAGAGGCTGGGGCGTCTCGGTCGAGTTCGACGTGCAGCCCGGCCCCGTCACCACCTTCGGCCTCGGGCAGGACCGCGACGGATCGTTCGTCTTCATCACCTCAGAGGGCACCGTCGTGCCGGGACCGCTGCTCGAGATCGGCAACACCACCTCGCGCGTCGACTTCGGCGGCGACCCCGGCGAGTGGGTCGACGAGTGGTCACAGACCGGCATCGGCCATCACTGGGCACTCTGCGTGGGGCACCGCGCCGCCGACATCAAGGCGGCGGCCGCTCTGCTCGGCATCGAGCACCGCCACGTCGACATGAGCGCCCGGCGGAGCTGGGCGGTCTAGAGCCCGGCTCCGACGGTCGCCCGGTCGATCGTCAGAGTTCCGGCAGCAGCGACGAGATCTCCTCCCAGAGCCAGGCGCCCAGCGAGGCATCCCGGCTCGACGGTACCGGTTCCGTCAGGATCGGCTCGCCACTGGCGACACGGGAGGGGCCGATGTACGCCCCCGGCGGCAGATCGGCGGCCGCGACCGCGAGGATCGCGGAATGCGACGCGGCGTCCTTCCCGTGCACCAGGCGTCTGAAGAGGGGCCCGAGCACGCGAGCCGCACCGCGCAGGCCGACCGAGCGCTCATGGACTCCAGGCCGGTCGGGGGTGAGCGCATCGATGGCCCCGCCCGGATGCGTCACGACGGAACGGATCGTCGATCCCGACGCGCGGAGCCGCCGGTCGAGTTCGAAACCGTAGATCTCGGCGGCATGCCGCGACATGGCGTAGGCGACCCGCGGTCGGTACGACTCCTGCGCCAGCCAGTTGGCCCGGTCGAACCCGATGCGGCGGGTCAGCATGCTGCCGACACTCACCACGCGCGCGTCGGGCGAGGAGTCGAGCACCGGCATGACCCTGCGGAGCAGGTCGGCGTGACCGAGCACGTTGGTGGCGACCGTCGATTCCACCCCGAACGGGCCGATCCTCAAGGTCGGCGGGGCGGCGACGACGCCCGCATTCATCACCAGGGCATCGAGTCGCCCAGCCTGCCCCAGATGATCCGCCGCCTCGGCGATGGACTCGGGATCGGCGAGATCCGCGCGCACGAAGCGGTGGGCACCCGATCTCGGGAGCAGTGCACGAGCTGCCTCGCCCAGCTCGCGGGACCGACCGGTGATGACGACTTCCGCGCCGAGCCGCGCCAGGCCTTCGGCGATGAAGAAACCGTTGCCGGCCGTTCCGCCGGTCACGGCGACTGTCGTGCCCCTCAGCGAACGGCGAGGCAGGGCGGAACCCATCGACTGGTCTGGCGAAGGCGACGGGCTCATTCTTCCTCCCCGGCGGTCTTCCCCGCCGTCGACGGTCGGCGCTGCAGCCAGAAGTCGACGGCCTCCGCGTCGGGGCGCGGGACGACCGAGGTGACGTCGCCGAACTCGAGCACGCTCTGGGGTTCGTCGCGCATCGACGGCCAGCGGGCCTGGCCCGACGCGTTCGGGTCGAGGTGCGTGACGAAGGCGATCCAGTACCGCGACATCTCCTCCTCGAGTCGGCCGTCGACCCCCGCGGGTTCGGGCGTGCCGTCGACGCCGAGGTTGGCGTAGGCGTAGGCGATCTCGGCGCCGTGGTACGCGCCGAAGCGTTCGAGCCCGGGAACGGGCGGCGTGCGCGAGAAGTAGTAGGTGTAGGCCGGCGATCGCCCCGACGCGGTGGCCGCGAGACCCCACTCGCGCATCGGGGCGGTCATCGACTGGTGCGTCGAAGAGCGGATGCGCGACGAGGCCACGCTCTCGGTGTCACCTCGGGGGTACAGCGCGAGGAACCTGTCGGCATCGGGGCCGTAGGCGTCGCGGATCTCCCGCTCGTACGTGTCGGGGTCGGTGTCGAGCCCCGCGATGAGGTCGAGGGAGGTCTCGTCGGCGTTGCTTCCGAGCAGCAGCGGAACGTCGTTCTGACGGCCGCTGCCGTACAGGGCGGTGGGGGTGTCGGGGAGCACGTGGCCGTCGACCGTGGGCCACCAGTGCAGCGAGAGCTCCTTCGCCGCGGCGGCGATGCGCTCGGCGGGCATCGCCTTCATCTCGTCCAGCGTCGCGCCGTCGAGCGCCGCGCTGAGGTCGCGGGCGGCTTGCCGCGCCGTCGACGCGTCGTCGTAGAGGTCGCCCGCCTCGCGATCGCCCGCGGGGCCCAAGCATCCGCCGCTCTCACCGATGATGCCGTGGAGGAGGCCCGCGGCCAGCGGTGAGACGCCCAGGATGCACGCGCTCCCCGAACCGGCAGACTCGCCCGCCACGGTCACGCGGGCCGGATCACCGCCGAAGGCGCCGATGTTGCGCTGCAGCCAGCGGAGCGCGGCGAGCTGGTCGAGGAGCCCCTGGTTGCCTGTTGTCGTGTCGCCGAGCGCGTCGTCGGCCAGGAACCCGAAGACCCCCAGGCGGTAGTTGATCGTCACCACGACGATGTCACCGCGGGAGGCGAGCGCGGCACCGTCGTAAAGCGGTAGCGCGCCCGATCCTGAGGCGAAGGAGCCGCCGTGCAGGTAGACGAGCACGGGGCGGGGGTCGGCCGTCGAGGCGCCCGCCGGGCGCCAGACGTTGAGCCGGAGGCTGTCTTCGTCGGAGGCGTAGCCGCCCAGCAGGGTCTGCTCGAGGGGCACGTCGAGCAGCCGGGTCGCGGCCCGGGTCACGAAGCTCGGCTCCGGCTGGAACGCGGAGGGCCCGAAGTCGTCGGCCACGAGCGCAGCACTGCGCCGGGGAGCGGGGCTCGGCGGCTCCCATCTCAGGTCGCCGACCGGCGGGGCCGCGTAGGGCACTCCGGCGAACGCCTCGACGCCGGTCACCTCGTCGCGCACCCCGATGACGTCACCCTCTGCGGTCGCCACCGGCGCGGTGCGCGGGCCGTCGAGGGTGCGTGTGCCCGGGATGGGAGCTGCGACGATCGCCGTGCCTGCGACGACGCCGAGAGCGGCGAGCCACGCGGTCGCCTGGATGACACGTCTGCGGGGGCGCAGCACCCCTGCGGCACCCCCGGCGAGCACGACGGTCACGCCGACGAGGACCCACCCCCACCAGGGCGAGCCGTTCACCCACGCCAGCCCACCCCCCACGAGCGCGGCGAGCACGGCGAGTGCGACCACCCGGGCGGCGGGACGACGAAATGTCGGTCGACACTTCGGTCGAGATTTTGATACAGAATGCATTGAGTACAGAGTGTATCCAAATCAGGCGAGGTCGCATCCCGGGATCTAAGCTGAGTTCGTGAGCGTGGGCGAACCACCGCCCCGACGGCGGAGAACGCAGACGCGGCGCCGCCTCCTCGATGCCGCCGCCGCCCTCTTCGACGAGCGCGGAACCATCGGCCAGAGCGTCGAGGAGATCTCTTCCCGCGCGGGCTTCACCCGGGGCGCCTTCTACTCGAATTTCGCCACGGTCGATCAGCTCTACTGCGCGCTGCACCGAGAGCAGTCGGTGATCGTGTGGGCACGGCTGCACGAGGCCCTCGGCCAGGAGGTGGCCGCAGCCACCGCCGACGACGACGATCTGACGCTCGACGACGCGGTGGGGCGCCTGCTCGACACCCTGCCGGCCGACCGCGACTGGTTCTCCCTCCGCACGGTGCTCCTGGCCAAGGCAGCAGCCGACCCCGAGTTCGCCGAATCGATGTCGATCGACCGCGGCGACGTCGCGAGCGCGCTCGGCGAGAGACTCGCCGCCTTCGCCCGCGCCCACGGCCGCACTCCCGTCGTCACGCCCACGGCACTGGCGAAGTCGGTCGTGGCCGCCCACGTCGGGGCCGTCGGGTTGGCCCCGGTCGACGCCGACGCCGCCCACACGCGTCGCACCGTGGTCGCCGCGGTCATCCGGGGCCTCACCGAGCCCTCGACGCCGCCACCCGCACCCCGTTAGGGTTCCGGTGTGAGCGACGCGACCTCGACTCGACGGCCGACGGCGGTGGGCGTCGCGGCAGTCGCCCTGGCCACGGCGACGATGCTCGCGTTGGCCCTCCACAACGCCCTCTGGGTACAGCCGGCGGGCTCGCCGGCGCTCCTCGATGCCGGCGAGACGGTGGCGACTCTCGCGTGGACTACCGGATGGTGGATCCTCATGCCCTGGGCCCTCGGCGCGTCTCTGATGCTGCTCGCCCTTGCCGCACGCCGGGCGCTCCGCCGCCGCGACCCCGTGCTCGGCGACGGCGCCGCGCTTGCGCTCAGCACCGCCCTCCTCGTCGGCGCCGTGCTTCTCGCACCACTCTCGGGATCAGGATCAGCCTGACGGGGCGGGGACCATTGCGGCGTCCTTTCTAACTAAGTTAAATGGATGCGTGGCACAGCGGATCTCACAGAAGGCGGTCGTCGAGGCGGCGCTGGCCGCGCTCGACGACGGCGGTGCGCAGGCGGTGACGGTTCGTGCGGTGGCCGCGCGGCTGGGAGTGCAGGCGCCGGCGCTGTACTACCACGTGAGGAGCAAGCAGCACCTGCTCGACGAGATGGGCACCGAGATCACGCGCCGGGTCGTCGCCGCACTGACCGAGCGGACGCCGGACGGCGACTGGCTGCACGACCTCGCCGCCTACGGTCACGCGCTGAGGGACGAGTACCTGCTGCACCGCGACGGTGCCCGCACGTTCAGCGGCACCCTCATCACCGACCCCGCCGTGCTGCGCGCCCAGGAGCCCTGGTTCCGGCGCTGGAGCGACGACGGCATTCCGGTCGCCGCGATCTTCGACGCGGTCGAGGTCGTCACCGCGTTCGTCACCGGCTTCGTGATCGAGGAGCAGGAGCGCCTGCAGTCGGCGGGCGACCCTGAGCGCTACTCCCCCGAGGCCCGGCGGTCGCGGGTGGGCGACGACGCTCCGCTCGTGGCCCGCGCGGGGTACGAGCGCGCCGAGCCGGGCCGGCGCTTCGACCGGCAGCTGGAGGCGGTCATCCGCGGCATCGCCCAGGTCCACGACCGTGCCGACGACGCCGCCGACGGCAGGGAAGGTGGACTCTGATGGTTCTGGAGATCTTGGAGGTCACCGGCCGCCTGCAGGAACTGGGCGCGCTCGTCTACGTGCTCTACTCCATCTACAAGGAGCTGCGCTGGACACCGCTCTCGACCCGCGGCGAATGGGGCGTGCCCACCATCTTCGGGCTGATCGGCGCGATCAGCCTGCTCAACACCGGCCTGCTGACCGCCACCCCGATCGAGTGGGCGCTGCTCGCCGGGGCGGTCGCCGTCGCGCTCGCCTGCGGCCTGGTCGCCGGGCGGGTGGCACGGTTCCGCCCGCTCTCGGAGCGCAGCCGGGCGGCGCTGGAGCACCGTGCGGCGCGTCGGGCGGAGCGCCGCGGCCGCTCGGGCCCGCGCCCCCTGCCGGCCTTCGAGATGCGAACGGGATGGATCGGAGCGCTCCTCTGGGCCGTCACCCTCGGCACCCGCTACGGCGCCGAGTACCTGGGCGAGCACCTCGACGCCGCCCTCGCCACCACGACCGGCCTCGCGTTCCTCCTCGTCGCCGTCAACGAGGCGGGCCGGGTGCTCGTCGTGTCGCGGCGGTCTCCCGCGCAGGAGTGAACGGCCTCAGCGCCCCGCGACGCGATCGGCGAGCCGGGCGATGACGGAGGTGCGGCCGCTGCCCGTGCGGGCCTCGTGCCAGTCGGCGACCGAGTAGGCGCGGTAGAGCCCGTTGGCGCCGATCCAGCGCAGCGGCTCGGGTTCCCACTTGCGGGGGCGACGGCGGATCCACGGGATGCGGCGCTCCGGGGCATCCGTCCCCGTGATGAGCGCGGCCACGGTGTCGCCGGCCACCTTGGCGGCCGTCACGCCCTGGCCGGCGTAGCCGCCGACCTCGTAGACGCCGTCGCCGTGGTCGTCGACGATCGGGCTCCAGTCGCGCAGCACTCCGAGCACGCCGCACCAGGCGTACTCGGCGCGCACGTCGGCGTGGGGGAAGAGCTCGGCCAGCATCGTCTCGAGGGCCGCGACCGTCGCCGCGTCGACCTCTCCGTCGCGGTCGGTGCGCGAGCCGAAACGGTAGGGCTTGCCGCGCCCGCCGATGATGATGCGGTCGTCGTTCGTGCGCTGGCCGTAGAAGTAGGTGTGGGCGGCGCCGGAGATGCCGGCCCGCGAGTCCCAGCCGATCTGCCGCCAGGTCTCGGGAGGAAGAGGGGCGGTCGCGATCATGGCGCTGTTCAGCGGGAGGACGTCCCGCCCGCGGCCGGGTTGCTGAGCCGTGTACCCCTCGGTGGCGATGACGACGGAGCGCGCCGAGACCGTCGAGCTCCCGACTCGCAGGCTGCCGGCGGTGATGTCGGTCGCCCGGCTGTCGGTGTACAGCTCGACACCGGCCCCGATGGCGATGGTCGCGAGGCCGTAGAGCAGCTTCAACGGGTTGATGCGGTAGCAGTCCGGCGAGCGGAGGGCCCCGACGGCACGGGACACGTCGATCTCGGCGGTGAGCTCGCGCCGGTCGATCCAGCGCAGGTGGGTCTCGTCGACCCCCCAGGCCCGGTACGACTCGAGCGATGCTCTGAGTCTCGCCGCCTCGGAGGCCGAGCGGGCGATCTGCAGCCAGCCGCCGTGCACCGCCTCGATGTCGATGCCGTGCGACTCCATGAGGGCCACGGTGTCGTGCATGGCCCGATCGAGCAGACGATCGGCGAGCTTCACCGCCTCCCGCCCGCTCCCCTTCGCGAGCACACCGCGCATGCCGACGGTCTTCGCCGAGAGCCATCCGCCGTTCCGCCCCGAGGCGCCACGGCCGAGAGCCGTCGCTTCGAGCACGACGACGCGCCGCGTCGGATCGAGGCGCTTGATCGCGATCGCCGCCCAGAGCCCCGAGTATCCGCCGCCGACGATCGCGACGTCGGTGTCCAGGCTCTCGCGGAGCGGACCGGAGGCCGGGGGCTGCAGCGACTCGTGCGCCATCCAGAACCCGAAGTCGCCGTTCCGCAGCGCGGTCATCGCGACCCGACCAGGGAGGTCGCCGAGGTGGTCGGCGGCGCCGGGATCGGCCCGGAGACCACGGTCGCGTCATCCGGATCCCAGCTCACCACGACGGCATCCCCCGGGCGGATCGGGTCGGTGGGCCGCGCCCGGTCGACCCGCACCTCGATCTCCTGGCGGGCCGAGGTGGAGATGAGGTACTTCACGGCGTTGCCGACGTAGATCGCCTCGACGACGGTGCCCTGCACGCCCGCGCCGACCGCACCGGCTGCGCCGTCGGTGCCGCCACGCGCATCCGCTCCCGACGCCCCGACCGCCTGCAGCCGCATCCGCTCCGGCCGCACGACGAGCACCGCGTCCCGCCCCTCGGCGAAGTCCTGCCCCGCCCGGGAGCACGACCACCCGTCGCCGTGCAACGACCCGTCGGCCTCCCGCACGCACGGCAGCCGCACCGACTCGCCGATGAAGTCGGCGACGAACAGGTCGCGCGGCCGCTCGTAGAGGTCTTCGCTCGTACCCAGCTGCACGATGCGGCCCTCGTTGTAGACCGCGATCTGGTCGCTCATGACGAGCGCCTCCTCCTGGTCGTGCGTGACGTAGACGATGGTCGACTCGGTCTGCCGGCCGAGGCGCATGATCTCGATCTGCATGGTCTCGCGCAGCTTCTTGTCGAGGGCGCCGAGCGGCTCGTCCATGAGCAGCAGGTCGGGTTCGAACACCATGGCGCGCGCGAGCGCGACGCGCTGCTGCTGGCCGCCCGAGAGCTGCTTGGGAAGACGGTCTGCCCGCTTGCCGAGTTCCACCATCTCGAGCGCCCCCATCGCACGGACACGCGCCTCACGACGGGAGACACCTCGCATCTCGAGTGGGAAGGCGACGTTCTGCAGGGCCGTCTGATGCGGGAACAGCGCGTAGTTCTGGAACACCACCCCGATGTCCCGCTTGTAGGGCGCTAGCGAGGTGAGGTCGCGGCCGCCGAGAGTCACGCTCCCCGAATCGGCGTCGAGGAACCCCGCGATGATGTTGAGGGTCGTGGTCTTCCCCGAACCGGAGGGCCCGAGCATGGTGAGGAAGGTGCCCGGCTCGAGCGTGAGGGTCACGTCGTCGACGGCCAGGGAGTCACCGAACCGCTTTGTGACGTTGCGGAGTTCGAGGGCGGGCTTCTCGGCACTGCTCATGAGGTCTGTCCTTTGG
Organism: Herbiconiux sp. SALV-R1; assembly: GCF_013113715.1. Classification (GTDB taxonomy): domain Bacteria; phylum Actinomycetota; class Actinomycetes; order Actinomycetales; family Microbacteriaceae; genus Herbiconiux. The sequence continues at coordinate 4,217,090 of NZ_CP053344.1, read as the reverse complement.
TGAGGCGGCGGGTCGCGACGAGCGCGATGAGCGAGAGGATGGTGAGCAGCACGCCGATCGCCGCCAGCGTGGGCGTGACCTGCGTGCGCATCTGGCTCCACATCAGCACCGGAAGGGTGCGGGTGGTGGCGTCGGTGACGAAGATCGAGATGACGACCTCGTCCCACGAGCTGACGAAGGCGAACAGGGCGCCGCCGAACACGCCGGGTGCGATCATCGGCAGCAGCACGCGCCGGAACCGCACCCACGGCGGCGCACCCAGGCTCGCGGCGGCTCGCTCGTAGACCGGATCGACCTGGCTGAGGCTGGCCGAGACCGTCACCACGACGAACGGCACGCTGAGGATGGTGTGCGCGGCGATCAACCCGGGGATCGTGCCGTCGAGGTACCACCTGAGGTACAGCACGTAGAGCCCGATGCCGATGATGACCGGCGGGATGATGAGCGGGCTGAGCAGCACCCCGAGCAGCAGCAGCCGCGCCCGCTCCGGCAGACGCTGGATGCCCATGGCCGCGGCCGTGCCGAGCGCCGTGGAGAGGAGGGTCGTGCCGATCGCGACCTGCAGGCTGGTGAGCGCGGCCCTCCCCCAGGAGGGGTCGGTGACGAGGTTCTCGTACCACTCCGTGGTCCAGCCGGCGTTGAAGACGCCGAGGGTCGACGAGGAGTTGAACGACATCGGGATGATGATGAGGGTCGGGAGCACGAGGAACAGGCTCACGACGGCGACGAACACCCCGAGCAGCACGTGTCGAACGGTCGGCCGTCTCATGACCGTCCTTCCTTTCGGCGGAGCGAGCGCACGCCCAGGAGGAGGGCGAGCGAGATGAGCACACCGGCCAGGAGCACGAGGCCCAGCGCACTTGCCGTGACGGGCCCGAACCGGGTGACCTCGTTGACGATGGTCTCGCCGATCATGGTGCTGTCGACGCCGCCGAGCAGGGCCGGCGTGATGTAGAAGCCGAGCGACAGCACGAAGACGAGGATGGCGCCCGAGAGCACGCCGGGCAGGCTGAGCGGGAGGAAGACGCGCACGAAGCGGCGCCACGGCCCCGCCCCGAGACTGGAGGCGGCGCGAAGGGCCGAGGGGTCGATCTGGCCCATCGTGGCGATGAGCGGGAGCACCATGTACGGCAGCAGCACGTGCACCATGCCGATGAGCACTCCGACGGGGGTGCGGATGAGCGCGAGGGGCTCGCTGGTGAGGCCGAGTGCGGCGAGGGCTTGGTTGAGCAGCCCCGAGTCCTGCAGCAGCCCCACCCAGGCGAAGCTCCGCACCAGCAGGCTGGTCCAGAACGGCAGCAGCACGACGGCCAGCAGCACGAGCCGGAGGCGGGGGCCCGAGCGGGTGAGCGCGTAGGCGAAGGGATAGCCGATCAGCACGCAGCACACGGTGGTCAGCACCGCCGTGCGGATCGTGTTCACGAACACCGTGCCGTAGACGGGAGACGTGAACACCTCCGCGTAGGTGTCGGTGCCGTCACGGAAGCTGGTGCTGATCATCAGCACCAGCGGCACCACGAAGAAGATCGCGGCGAACGCCCCGGCCGGCAGGATGAGGATCCATCCTGCCAGCCGGGTGGCGCGGGCCTGGGAGCCTAGCTGACCAGCCATGCCTGGAACTTCTTGTCCACGTCTTCGGCGTTCGCACCCCACCAGTCGTCGTCGACGCTCACCCGGGTGTCGAGGTGGTTCGTCGGGCGGTTCTCGTTCGCCGTGACCGCCGGGTCTTTCGCGGCCTCCGCGTTCACGGGCCCGTAGTCCGACAGCTCGGCGAAAGCGAGCTGAGGGCCGGTCTGCAGCGCGGCGGCGAGCAGATCCTGTGCAGCGGATGCGCCGGGCGCGCCCTTGGGGATGACCCAGTAGGCGTCGACCTGCAACCAGGTGTCCCAGTTGATGGTGATCGGCGTCTGCTTCGACGCGTCGACCGCGCGCCCGACCCAGACCAGCCCGATCGCGCCCTCACCCGACTCGAGGAGCTGCTGCGACTGCGCCGCGGTGTCCCACCAGATGATGTCGTCCTTGATGGTGTCGAGCTTCTTCAGGGCGCGGTCGACGTCGAGCGGGTACAGCTCGTCGGGGGCGACGCCGTCGGCGAGCAGTGCCGCCTCGAGCACGCCGCCCGAGGAGAGCTTGTTGAAGATGCGCTTGCCCGGGAACTTCTCGGTGTCGAACAGATCGGCCCACGTGGTCGGCTGGGTGGAGAACGCGTCGGAGCGGTAGGCGATGACGCTCGCCTCGATGTCGGCGGCGACGCGGTACTCCTGCGCCGCGCCCTCCACGAGAGCCGACTTGTCGATCTTGCTGTAGTCGATCGGCTCGAGGTAGTCGGCGTCGGCTGCGGTGCCGAAGTCGTTCGCGACGAGCGCGAGGTCCCAGGTCGGGCGCCCGTTCTCCACCATCGTGCGCAGCTGGGCGTAATCGGTGGGGCTGTCCTCGGTGACGGTGATGCCGGTGTCGGCGGCGAACGGCTTGAAGAAGGCTTCCGACTGGGCTTCCTGGTAGGCGCCGCCGTAGCTCACCACGGTGAGCGCATCCGGAGCGGCCGTGGAGCCGCCGCCGTCGGACGCACATCCGGCGAGCGCAAGCGCTGCCACGACTCCGGCGCCGATGGTGCCGAGCAACTTTCTGCGGATCATTGCGTTCCTCACTTCTTTCGGGGGTGGAAGGGAATTGCGGATGTGGGTGGTGCTGAGGATGGTGCTGAGGGAGAAGTCGATGTCTCGGCGAGCGCGTCCCGAAGGAGGGTCGCGGTGCGGTGGAGGTCTGTCCGGTCGGCGCCGGATGCCGAACCCACGACGGTCAGCGGCGGAGCGCCCACCGCCTCCTCGTCGTGGTACTCCGTCTGGAGCACCAGCTCGTCGGCGGGCCGGCGGGCGAACGCGAGCACGAGCGCGTCGGCCCGCACGACACCGCGATCGCCGTTCTCGCGGCGATACACGACGGCGGAGACGCGCCCCCAGCCGCGGGTGCCGGCGAGCTCGATGCCGTACTCGGCATCGGTTCCCGAACGGAGCCCGTCGGCTCGGCCCTCGACACCCGGCGTGGAGCGCGTGTCGAGCACCCGCACGACGGTGTCTCCCGCGTTCCGCAGCGCGGCGGCGACGGCGTGACCGCGGTCGGAGTCGGTGGCGACGACGACCCGCCGGCCGAGGGGGCGACCCGACTCGCGCCGGAGCTTGAGGGCTCCGTCGGCGAGATGGATGCCGGGCCGATCGTTGCCCCGGAACAGCGGGGTGGTCTCGTAGCTCCCGGTGGCCACGACCAGGTGGCCCGGGGTGATCTCCCATCGGGTGGCGCCCGAGTCGACGAGCACGAGACCGTCCATCACGCCGAACACCGTGCCCGTCACATGGCCGATGCGGGTGTCAGCGGCCACCGCGTCGCGCAGTTCGCCGAGCGCTTCGGCACGGGTGACCTCGGCGCCGTCCATCCCGATCACCGGCTCGGTGCGCACCTCGGCCCGTCTGGTCGGCGCGGGACGTTCGACGAGCACCACCGATCGACCGGCCGCCGCGGCGACGCGAGCCGACTGGAGCCCGCTGACCCCGGCTCCGACGACGACCACGTCGGCGTCGACACGGCGCACGTCGACGGCTTGCGACGCACGGGCCGCCGCGACGGTGGGAAAGCGGCCTCCCCCGGCGAGGTTCTTGAGCACGCGTCCGGATGCGCGGCTGAGCCGAGGCGCCCGCGTGAACAGGCGGAACTGGAACCCGGCGGGAATCCAGCGAGCCACCAGGTCGGCCACGCGGAGCAGATCGAACGAGGCGCTCGGCCAGCCGAGCTCCCGCGACACCTCGTCGCCCGGCGCGACCTCTCGCGAGCAGGACTCCACACCGGGGAGGCCGTTCACCGTCAGCGGGCAGTCGCCGCAGGCCGAGAAGCCGCAGGTGTAGCCGCGAGGGCGGTGGTACTTCACACTGCGCCCGAGCGTGTGCACGCCGTGCGCCGCCAGCGCTGCGGCGATGCTCACCCCGGGGCGGGCGGTCAGCTGCTTGCCCTCGAAGGTGAAGACGACGGTGTCGGCGCTCATGCTGCAGTCTCCACGACGAGGGAGCCCTCGGCGATCCAGCGCCCCTCACGCACCCGCTCGATGCCGAACGGGGCGAGCCGCGGGTCGACGCGACCGGTGTCGATGTAGGCGGCGAGAAGCTCGCCGGCGGCCGGCGCTCCCATGAAGCCGTAGACCCAGCCGACCGAGAGCACGACGTTCTCGAGTTCCGGAACCGGCCCGAGCGCGGGCGCCAGGTCGGGAGTCTGACTCACCGTGCCCGCCCAGTGACGCAGCAGTCGCACCCCGGCCAGCGACGGGAAGAGGCGGGTGAACTTCGTCGCCATGTCGCGCACCATGGCCCAGGTGCCACGGAGGCTCGTGGTCTGGTCGACGTGAGCGAGCTCGGTGCCGCCGACGAACTCACCCCGCATCGTCTGGTGGCAGTAACCGAGCAGGTCGAGTGCCGCGACCGCGGGGCCGAGGAAGGGCCTCATCGGTTGCGTGACGATCATCTCGAGTCGGGCCGAGAGGATTCCGAGCTCGACGCCGAGCATCCTGTCGACATCGGGGGCGTGCCCGCCCGCGGCGTTCACCACCACGCCGCACCCGATGCGGGTGCCGTCTGCGAGCACCACCGCCGTCGCGCGTGAGCCGGAGCGCTCGACGGCGACGACCTCCCGTCCGCCGACCACGTGGACACCCCGCGCAGCCGCCTGCTCGAGGTAGCCCGCCACCACGGAGTCGTGGTGGGCGAACCCCCCGTGCGGCTGGTAGAGCGCTCCGCGCACCATCTCGGGAGCCGCCGCGGGCAGGAGGCGCCGGGCATCCGCGTCGTCGAGGAGTTCCGAGCGCAGCCCGATGCTCCGCTGGAAGGCACGATCGCGCTGGAGCATGGCCCACTGCTCCTCGGTGGAGGCGAGCACGGCGTAGCCGTCGCGATTGAAGAGGATGTTGTAGTCGAGTTCGGCGCTGAGGGTCTGCCACTTGTCGAGTGCCAGGTCGAACAGCCCGCACCACTCGGGCGACGAGAAGGCCGAGCGGATCAGTTCGCCGTTGCGGCCGCTCGCTCCGCCCCCGGGCCACGAGCGGTCGATGACCAGAACGTCGGTGATGCCGCGCTTGGCGAGTTCATGCGCGAGGGCGAGCCCTTGGATGCCGGCGCCGACGATGACGACGTCGTAGCCGCTGCGGATCGCGCCCGTGTGGACGCCCGGCAGCATCAGTTCTCTCCGGGGTCGGCGAGCATGCCGAGGAGCACCGGCTGCACGGGCAGCCGGGCCGACGGCCGCCGGTACTCCTGCTCGCTCCCGCCCCGCTCGGAGAGGAGGGCTTCCACGTGAGGGGCACAGGTCTTGCCCTGGCAGGCACCCATGAACACGGCGGTCGCCCGCTTGACCGTCTCGACGTTCGTGTGGCCGTGCTCGACGGCGTCGAGGATGTCGCCGAGTGTCACGTCCTGGCACGGGCAGACGATGGTCTTGCGCTGTGCTGGGCTGCCCACGGTGCGGCTCCTTCGTCGTCGTCTGACCGGCTGTGGAGCGACCATAATATGAAATTATTGCCGAGCGCAAGAACAAGTTCCGGAGGTGTGAACCGGATGCTCCGGCGGGCAGGGTGGGCCCGCCGCGTCAGCGGGTCGCGCCGAACAGCGCGAGCGCCACGTTCACGGTGCGCTCCTCGAACGCGCCGACGTCGGCCTCGACGACACCGGTGGCGACCTCGAGCTCGTAGCCGTCGAAATACGCCAGCAGAGCGCGCACAGCGTCGTTCGGATCGAGCGCGGGCCGGAAGGAGCCGTCGGCGATGCCTGCCGTGAGGATGTCGAGGAAGTGCCGATGCCACGCGTCGTAGACCGCGCGGTAGCGATCGCGCAGGTGGTCGTGGCGCATCGCGGCGCGCGCGAACTCCACCCACAGCACGCTCACCTCGCGCAGCTCCGGGCGCAACGCGACCTTGCCGATGGAGGCGACGATGCGGTCGCGGGCCGTGCGGTCGGCGAAGGCGTCGTCCCATCGCGAGATGAGCTTGTCGTTGCCGAAAGTGATGGCCTGGTCGACGAGTTCGTCGCGCGACTCGAAGTAGTGCTGGAGCAGGCCGACCGAGACACCGGCCTCCTTGCTGACATCGCGGAGGCGGACGGCGTCGTACCCCTGTCGCGCGATGCAGCGGACGGTGGCGGCGAGGATGGATTCCCGCCGATCCGTGGCCAGGTCGGTGACCGCTGTATCCGCCATCCTGACGCCTTTCCCTCGCGTGCATGCCCCGACCCTCATCCTACGAGGCACATCCTCACCACCCGGCGGGCGATCTCACCCAATAATGTTGTATTATTGGCCAACTTGACCGCGAAGGAGCCGCGATGTACGCCGTGACCGACCCCAGCACCGGACAGACCCTGGCGGAGTATCCGCTCCTCGACGACGAGACACTGGAGGCCCACATCACCGGCGGCCGGGCCGTCCAGCGCGAGTGGGCGGGCTCCACGACCCCGGCCGACCGGGCCGCGCTCCTCCGGCGCGTGGCCGAGTTGCACCGCGAACGGCGCGACGAACTCGCCCGCATCATCACCCGCGAGATGGGAAAGCCGACCGATCAGGCACTCGGCGAGGTCGACTTCAGCGCCACGATCTACGAGTACTACGCCGACCAGGGCCCGGCCATGCTGACCGACGAGACCATCGAGCTTCCCGCGGGGTCGGGTGCAGCGACCATCCAGCAGGCGCCGGTCGGCGTGCTGCTCGGCATCATGCCCTGGAACTACCCCTACTATCAGGTGGCCCGCTTCGCCGGCCCGAACCTGGTCGCCGGCAACACGATCCTGCTGAAGCACGCGGAGCAGTGCCCGGAGTCGTCGGCGGCCATCGAGCGCATCTTCCTCGACGCAGGATTCCCCGAGGGGGCCTACCGCAACATCTACGCCGACCACTGGCAGATCGCAGCCGTCATCGCGCATCCCGCCGTGGCGGGCGTCTCGCTCACCGGGTCGGAGCGGGCCGGTGCGGCAGTGGCCGAGATCGCGGGGCGTCACCTCAAGAAGGTCGTGCTGGAGCTCGGCGGATCGGACCCGTTCCTCGTGCTGTCGACCGACGACCTGCCGGCCACCGTCGACGCGGCCGTGAGCGCTCGGTTCGCCAACGCCGGCCAGGCGTGCAACGCCGCGAAGCGCTTCATCGTGATCGACGAGCTGTTCGACGAGTTCCGTGATCTCTTCGTGGCCGCCGTCTCGAAGCTGAACCCCGCCGACCCCCGGGTTCCCGGAACCGTGCTCGGCCCCCTCAGCTCGGTCTCGGCCGCGCGCACACTCGAGAACCAGGTGTCCCAGGCGGAGGAGCAGGGCGCGACCGTGATCCGCGGTGGCGCGTCGAACGGGACCTTCGCCGCACCCGTGGTGCTGCTCGACGTGCCGCGCGACTCGGAGGCGTACCGCGAAGAACTGTTCGGCCCGGCCGCCATGCTGTTCCGCGCCGCCTCCGAAGACGACGCCGTGCGCATCGCCAACGACACCCCCTACGGCCTCGGCTCGTACGTCTACACGCGCGACGCGGAGCAGGCCGAGCGGGTGGCGCGCGGCCTCGACGTCGGCATGGTGTTCGTCAACGCCGTCGGCGCGGAACGTGCCGACATCCCCTTCGGCGGGGTCAAGCGCTCCGGCTTCGGTCGCGAACTCGGCCGCGACGGCATCCGCGAGTTCGTGAACCGCAAGCTCGTGCGCACCCTCAGCTGACCGGTCTCACCACCCAGGCCCGGCATCACCGGCCGATGCGGGGAGCCGCCCCTCGCGCCAGACTTGAGCATCGCGAGGGACGGGGCGACGATGGCGGGCACGGCGGAGAGCACGCAGGCGCCGGCATCCACCGGGCGGCCCTGGTCGCGACAGAGGATCGTCGTGACGAGCGTGGTCGGGGGTGTGCTCCTGCTCGCGGTGGTGGCCTGGATCGTGTACAGCGAGCGAGGCGCCCAGGGATGCGGGTGACCACGTCGTGCTCGACAGCGAGGTCATCGAGACGGCTTCTGCCGCATCGACCGAGCGACTCGTCGTGGGTGAGCTGCGAACGGACGGCGACGACGCCGGCGTCGCGGTAGGCGACATGGTAGACATCGACGCGCAGTACAGCGTCGCCGGGGTCGACAGCCGAGCCACCCTGCGGGTCGAGCGCCTCGCCGACACCTGGTACGGCTTCCCGCGGTGGCGGGTGATCGACCCGCTCCTCGTGCCGCTGCGGGTCGAGACCAACCTGCCGGAGATCGGGGCGGCGACCATCGCATCCGCCCCCGTCGACGTCAGCGGCCCGCGCATCGACGACGCGCCGCAGCGGGCGACGCTGCTCTACCCCGGTGTCTACACACTGGCGGCCGCTCAGAGCGAGTTCGTCACGGCCGACGACCTCGAGCTGATCGTCGCGGGCGGCACCGCCGTGAGCTCGTCGTCGGACGTCTTCGGCGACGCTGTGGACGGTGCCCTTCTGTACTCGGCGACGGAGGCGCTCGAGACGCAGGTGACGGAGGAGGCCGAGGCGTTCATCGCCTCGTGCTTCGCCTCCCTGCCCGAGGTGGGCGAGAACTGCCCGACCTCGCTCCGCCTGCGCGCCGACTTCGCCCGAGACGTCGCCGTCTCCGAGCTGCCCGCACTGGAGGGCATCGCCACGTACCAGGTCGACTACGTCGACGGCGTGGCCGCCGAGCCGCCCCTCCGGGCGACCTTCACGCCCGGCCGCTTCTCGTACACCGCCGACGACACCGGCGACGTCGACACGACACGCTTCTCGCTCTTCGCGTGGATCAGCCCGACCGCCGACGACGTCATCATCGAGTTCCGCTCGGGGTTGTAGGGCTGGCAGCGGTCTCATTCCGCGCCGAACTCGTCGTACTGCGTTGTGAGCGCAGTCGGGCCTGCAGAGTTCGTCGTCGTAACGCTGGCCTTGCGAGCCGGTGAGGCGGCATGATCATCGCTAAGTCACCTTCAATCCCACATGGTGATAATCAATGATGATTAAGCGCTCAGGAGTTCAAATGCCCCTCAACCCGTTCACCGCCGAGCCGGCCCGGCAGTACATCGACGGGGAATGGCGCGAGATCGGTCCCCTGGAGGAGTCGCTCAATCCCGCGACCGACGAGACGCTCGGGCAGTTCCACGACGGCGGCCTCGACGCCGCGAACGAGGCGATCGCCGCGGCGCACACCGCGTTCACCACGACCTCCTGGCGCACCGACCGCGAACAGCGCGCACGCGCCCTCTGGGATCTGTCGCTGACGCTCGAGCGCAACCTCGACCGCATCGCCCGCGCCATCACGCTCGAGAACGGCAAGCCCCTCGCGCAGGCCCAGTTCGAGCTCAGCATCGCCGCCCCGAAGCTGCGCTACTTCGCCGGCCAGGCGCTCACCGACCTGGGCACGGCCGCCGAGACGCCGTCGGGCTTCTCCATCCTGTCGCGGGAGCCGATCGGTGTCGCCGGCGTGATCGTGCCGTGGAACTCGCCCGGCATCCTGTCCATCCGCTCCATCGCTCCGGCACTCGCCGCCGGATGCACGGTCGCCGTGAAGATGCCCGCCCAGACCGCGCTCACCAACGCCCTCATCGCCGGACTGTTCGCCGAGACGGCGTCGCTGCCCGCCGGCGTCGTCAACTTCTTCACCGAGTCGGGCGACGAGGGTGCCAAGGCCCTGGTCGCCGACCGCCGGGTGGGCGTGATCAGCTACACCGGCAGTTCGGCGGTGGGCGCCCGGATCATGGCTGCCGCGGCCCCCCAGCTCAAGCGTGTCTCGCTCGAGCTCGGCGGCAAGACGCCGATGATCGTCTTCGACGACGCCGACTTCGACGCCGTCGTGCCGACGCTCACGGCGGCCGTCACGACGTTCGCCGGGCAGTTCTGCATGACGGGCAGCCGCGTGCTCGCCCACTCCTCTGTCGCCGACGAGCTCCGCGAACGCCTCGCCACCTCGCTCCGCAGCGTGCAGGTCGGGCCCGGCATCGACCCCGACACCCAGATGGGCCCGCTGATCGACCACGCCTCGGTCGACCGGGTGAGCCGGATGGTCGGCGAGAGCGGAGGCGAGGTCATCCTCGCGGGCGGCCCCACCGAGGGGCGCGGCGCCTTCTACCGTCCCGCGCTGATCGGCGTGACCGATCTCGACTCCCGCCTCGTGCAGGACGAGGTGTTCGGGCCGGTCGCGACCTTCGAGACCTTCGACAGCGACGAGGAGGCGGTGTTCCGAGCCAACGCGACCGACTACGGCCTCGCGGCCTCCGTCTGGACACGCGACGGCGCCCGATCGCTGCGCGTGTCGCAGGCCATCGAGGCCGGCACCGTCTGGACCAACGCGTGGGCGCAGATCTTCGACCAGTTCGAAGAGGGCGGCTACAAGAAGAGCGGCCTCGGCCGCCTCAACGGGCCCGGCGGCCTCGCCGAGTTCCAGGAAGTCAAGCACATCTACCGATCCGTATAGTCCCGCACCACCCGTCCCGCACCACCCGTCCCGCACCACCAGGAAGACCCGCTCCACCACCCATCCACCTCACCTCGTACCCTCGAGGCTCGACAATGTTGTCAGGAGAGACATGTCACAGCGTCAACGGTTCCGCCGCCCTCTGCTCGTCATCGGCATCGGAGCGGTCTCCGCTCTCATGCTGGCCGGCTGCTCCACCGCCGAACCCTCGGGCGGGGGTGACGCGACAGGGAGCGACGTCACCCTGACGTTCGCCTACCCGAAGGCCGGCTCCACCACCCCGTGGGAGACGATGGCGGAGAAGTACAGCGAGGAGACCGGCGTCAAGGTCGAGGTCGAGCCGATCTACATCGACGGCTACGACTCGGCCATCAACACCAGGCTCCAGGGCGGCAACGCCCCCGACCTCTTCCTCACCGAGCCGGGCACCGGCCCGAAGGGACTCGTCAGCCTCGGCGACGCCGGTCTGCTCGGCGAGGTGAGCGGGGCGGCAGCCGACCTCATCAACCCCGACGAGAGTGCGGCCTACGGCTCCGACGGCAAGGCGTACGGCATGCCCGTGTTCAACGCCCCGAGGGCAGCGGTGGTCTTCGACGGCAACCTCGAGAAAGCCGGCGTCGAGTGGCCCCAGACCGTCTCGGAGATGCTGCAGAGTTGCCCCACGGCGAAGTCGAACGGCTACGCCTTCACGCTCGGCCAGTTCGGCTCCTCCTTCACCGCAGACGGCCAGGCGATCCTGATCGCCGCGAGCTCGGTCTACGCGAACGACCCCGACTGGGATGCCAAGCGCGCGGCCGGCGACGTCACCTTCTCCGACACCGAGGGCTGGCGCTACGCCATCCAGACCCTGTCCGACATGTATCAGGCGGGCTGCTACCAAGACGGAGCCGAGGCCGCCCAGGGCGAGTTCTGGACGGGTGTCGCCGCCGGCGAGACACCCTCGGTGCTCTCGCTCACGACGGGCGAGGCCGACATCTGGAAAGACCTGTCGGGCCTGCTCCCCAACGAGACCACCTCGGTGTACCCCTTCCCCGGCGAGACCGCCGACGACGTGAGGGTCGTCAACTCCGTGAAGTTCACCCTCTCGACCGCCGCGGCGAACGCGAACAACGCTGTCGCCCAGGATTACCTCGAGTGGCTCGCCCAGCCCGAGAACCTGCAGCAGATCGCCGACATCACCGGCACGGTGCCCGCGGGCGATCTGAACGCCGACTCGCTGGAGGGCGTGTACGAGCCCATCAAGTCGCTGGTCGCCGACGGCAAGGTCATCTCCGAGCCCGGCCTCACCTGGCCGAACGGCGTGCTGGCGGCCATGCAGGAGGATGTGCCCGGGCTGTTCACCGGTCAGAAGACGGTCGATCAGGTGCTCGCCGACATGGATGCGGCGTGGAGCAAGTAACGACGTCGCCGGCGTCAGGCCGGGGCCGCCCACTCCTCTCCTTCGGGAGGTGGTGGTGGGCGGCTCCAGCGATCCTCGCCGTGCTGCTGGTGCAGTACGCCGCGACGTTCGCCGGCACCTTCTTCGCCTTCACCGACTACACCGGCATCGGTTCGTTCGATCTGGTCGGGTTCGACAACTTCGTCGCCATCTTCCAAGACCCCGCGGTCGTGGGAGTGATCGGCAACACCCTGCTCTACGCTCTCGCACAGATGGTCGGCACGACGGTTCTCGGCCTCCTCTTCGCCCTCGCGCTCAACCGCGGCCTGAAGTCGCGCTACGTGCTCAGGGCGATCATCTTCCTGCCGATCGCGCTCAGCCCGCTCGCCGTCTCCTACGTCTGGAAGTTCATCTTCGAGTACGACGGCCTGCTCAACCAGGTGCTGGCCGCGGTCGGCCTCGCCGATCTCCAGCGCACCTGGCTCGGCGACCCCGAGACGGCGATCTGGACGGTCGTGGTCGTCATCGTCTGGCAGGGGGTCGGCATCTCGATGGTGATCTTCCTCGCCGGCCTCGCCGGCGTTCCGCCGGAGCTCGAGGAGGCTGCGTCGCTCGACCGGGCGAACCTGTGGCAGCGGTTCCGCTACGTCACGCTGCCGGCGCTGCGCCCCTCCGTGACGGTGGCGACCATGCTGTCGCTCATTTTCGGCCTCCGCCTGTTCGACCCGATCCTCGCCATGACGGGCGGCGGCCCGGTGAGCTCGAGCAAGAACCTGGCGCTCCTGGTGTACCAGGAGGCCTTCACACAGGGCCACTTCGGCTACGGCGCCGCGCTGTCGCTCATCCTGACCGTGATCATCCTCATCTTCGCGATCATCCAGCAATTCATCACGCGAGAGCGCTCCGGAGGGTAGCACCGATGTTCACGTACACTCCCCTGACCTTCGTGCGGGAAATCGTCATGATCCTCGTCACCGCCGTGTTCGCCCTGCCGCTGTACATCCTGCTAGTGGGCTCGATGAAAACCACCGACGAGTTCCGCAGCACGTCGCCGCTGGCCCTGCCGACCGATCCCCAGTGGTCGAACTTCGTCGAGGTGCTCACCACCACCGGGCGCAACAGTGTGGTCGCCGGGTTCGTGAACAGCGTGGTGCTCACGGTCGGCAGCCTCGCCATCGTCATTCTGCTCGGGTCGTTCTGCGCCTACGTGATCGTGCGCTCGACGAGGCGTTGGGCCAAGGCCTCGTTCTATCTCTTCCTCGTCGCCATCATCCTGCCGACGCAGCTCGGCGTCGTTCCTCTGTACGTCGGCGCCCGCGCCCTCGGGTTGACCGGCACGCTGATCGGCCTGATCCTCATCTATTCGGGGATGTTCCTGCCGCTGTGCGTCTTCCTCTATGCCTCGTTCTTCCGCGGCCACCCCCGCGACTACGAGGAGGCCGCGGCCATCGACGGAGCGGGGCCCTTCCGCACCTACTGGCACTCGGTCCTGCCGTTGATGGCCCCGGTGACCGGCACCGTCGCCATCCTCGCCGGTGTGGCGATCTGGAACGACTTCTTCACGCCGCTGATCTTCCTCGGCGGATCGAACTTCCCGACGCTGCCGGTCGTGATGTACCAGTACGTCGGCAACCTGGTCGCCGAGTGGAACAAGATCTTCGCGGTCGTCGTCATCGCCTTCATCCCGGTGATGATCTTCTTCATCTTCTCGCAACGCCGCCTCATGCAGGGCTTCTCGGGCGGGGTCAAGAGTTGACGCGGGAGTGGCTGCGACAGCAGGGCGACGCGTATCTCACCGCCCTGCTCGACGGTTCGCCGGCCGCTGTCGCCCGCGACTCCGGCGCGCGGATGACCGAGAACACCGTCGCCATCCCGTTCGGGGAGGGCATTCTGTGGCGCGGGCTGACGACGGCACCCGAGAACTTCCGGGTCGATGTGATCGACCCGGTCTCGAATCAACTGGTGATCGGTGGCCTCGCCGACGTGCGCGGTCGACCGTTCCTGGTCGGCATCCGGCTGCGGTTCCGGAACGAGCGGCTCATCGAGGCGGAGCACCTGCTCACCGACCTCATCCAGCCCGCCGCCTGGCCGAACCTCGCGTCACCGCGGCCGGCCCTCGGGCGTGACGTGCCCGCCGAGCTCCGCAACGATCGCACCGAGCTGCAGCTGATCGCCGACTCCTACTTCGACGCGCTGACGAGCGAGGACAGCGGCCGCGCTCCCTTCGCCGACGACTGCGTGCGGCACGAGACAGGACTGCGCACCACGGGCAACGAGACACCGCCCCAGCTGCTGCTCCCTCAGAACACCCCCGCCGACGACCGGGCGAGGATGCAGATCCTCATGGACGGGATGAGCGTGCGGTCTCCGGCCGATCAGATCGACTCCGGCCTCTTCGCCGATCTGCAGAAGGTGTGGCCGAGGAGGCCGATCGTCATCGACGAGCAGAAGGGGCTGGTGGCCTGCTTCCCGCTGTTCATCCAGAACGGCGATGTGCGCGCTTCACCGCTCGTCGGCTACCCGGGGGTGGACCGCCTTCCGAGCCCGCTGCCGTTCTCGACGCAGTGGCTGGAGATCTTCAAGATCTACTCCGGCCAGATCCACGAGATCGAGGCGCCGGTGTTCATCCCGCTCAGCTACGGGTCGGGGAACGGGTGGGACGAGGGCTCGGGCCTGTGAGGGTCAGCGCGAGGCGGAGTTGAGGGCCTCGCGGGCGATCGTGTCGGCGGCGGCTGTCAGCAGCCGGGCCGCCCGCTCGATGACCGCGGCGTCGTCGTCGTGGCTGAACAGGGCGATGGTGAGGCTCCCGGCGATGCCGAAGTCGGCCCTCTTCAGCGGCACCGACACGTAGACGATGCCGTCGTCTTCCCCGCCGACGTCGGCCGCGTAGCCGTTCGCCCTGATCGCGCGCATCGCCCGCTTCATCTCGAGCCACTCGTCGTCGCTCCCCCCGGTCGCGCGGAAGATCGAGCGCACCATGCGCACCTCGGCGAAGGAGTGGATGGCGAGCGCCGGCGCCCCGGCGAAGGGCGGAGCCAGCTTGCCGCGGTCATAGGGGCCCTCGGGGAAGGGCGACGACCCGAGGCGGTGCTCGTGCATGGTCATCAGGTAGTCGCGGTGGATGCGGCTGATGAACAGCATCCCGGGCTCGGAGTACTGCGCCGCGATCTCCAGGATGCCCGGCTCGGTCGCCCGGATGAGCGGATCCGAGGTGCGCAGCTGCCGATCGAAGTGCACGATGCCGGGCCCCAGCAGATACCGCCCGGCGCGCACGCTGAAGATCAGGCCGGCAGCGCTGAGGCTGCGGAAGTACCGGTACACGGTGCTCTCCGACTGGCCGAGCACCGCGCAGGCCTCCTCGACCGTCCACTCCGGTTTCTCGGGCGTGAACAGGTCCATCACCGACAGCATCCGGTCGGAACTCGTCGTGCTCATCCTGCTCTGCTCGTCCGATCTGCTGCTGGCGCGCCGCCCTACCACGGAGTCGTCGAGCCCAGAGGGAGGATCTCGCGAACCTCGTCGATGATGCGGAGCTCGCCGTCCACCACCTTGAAAACCCCCAGCATATACATCGAGCCCGCGTCGGGGCGCGGATGATCGGGGATCGGGTGGAAATCGACGACGACGAAGCTCGCCGCCACTCCGAGCTCGGTGTCGAGCACGGGGAAGCGACGTTCGCGGGCCCGCGGTCGGGCGGCACGGGTGTCGTTCAGGGCCGACGCGGGAGTGTGCACCTTGCCGTCGGGCGAGAGCAGGGTGCGCAGGGTGTTCGTCGTCTTCGCGCCGTTGTCGTACTTGTCGCAGCGATAGTTGAACCGAGGGATGCTGCCGTCACTCTGCTCCAGACCCTCCCAATAGCGGTCGGCGGCCTCGCGCAGACCGTCGCGATCGGAGCGCCGAGCCCGGGGCACCACCGCGCTGTAGAGGATGTCGGGCTTCAGCAGCTGCTCCACCTCGGCGAAATGGCCGTTGCCGTCGGTACTGACGATCGCCTCCGCCTCGAGGAGCTCGCCGTCGACCACGCGGATGCGCTGCGCGAACGGGCGCGGCTCACCGCCGACGAACGCCACCCCCATGCAGACGGCCTCGCCGGTCTCGGGGTCGGCGAAACCCTGGATGCCCTCGAAGCGAGGGCGCTGCGCCCACAGCCCGGTGCCCGGTGCCGTCGCGGCACCGTTCTCGGTGGAGCGGAAGCCCTCGGCGAGGCCGAGCGCCTCGGGCGAGCCCGAGGCGACGGCGCCGAGGTAGTCGAACAACCGCTGGAGCAGTTCTTCGCGCCCTGTCACGAGATGCCCACGGCGGGGTGGCCGAAGTGCGTGCGCCCGTAGTTCAGTGCGGCGCTGTCGGACTGGTGGGCGAGGTGCCCGCGCAGCACCCCGACGTTGCGCCAGTAGCGCCCGAGCATCGAGTCGCGTTTCGACGCCGACGAGCCGACGGTGCGGAAGATGATGTCGACCGCATCGTTCGCGAGATGGATGCTCTGCAGCACGACCAGGGTCAACCGCCGGGCGTCGTCGTCAGAACAGGGAACACCCGTGCGACGGGTCGTCTCGGCGACCTCCATGTAGTCGGCGGCGGTCTGCAGCAGTGCCGCGCGGGCGGTGTCGACGAGGGCGCGGCAGCGACCGAAGTTGAGCTGGTACTCGGCGAGCTCGTCGCGGGGCGCCCCCGAGGGCCCTGACTTCCGCGCGAGGAAGGTCTCCTCGTAGAGGTCGAGCGCCCCCTCGGCCGCCCCCACGATGACGGCGGCCGACTCCATCACGACGAACGGGCGCGAGGGGCCGTAGAAGACGGGGCTGTCGTCGTACACGGCCCGGTCGAGCGTCGGCGAGACCACGGGGAACGCCTTCGTGCGGTGGTCGGGCACGAAGACGTCGTCGACCACGACGCGGTTCGACCCCGTGCCCTGCATGCCGATGACGTCCCAGTTGTGCACGATCTCGTAGTCGTCGCGGTCGAACAACCCCATCCGCAGTCCACCGCCCCCGGCAGCACCGTCGGGCACCACGAAGGCGAGCAGGATGTGGGTGGCGTGCGCACTTCCCGAGGCGTAGTCCCAGGCTCCGGTCACCCGGTACCCGCCCGGAACCACCACTCCGCGCCCCTGCGGAGCGGCGACCTCGGGGGCACGGAACTCTCCGTGCCCCCCGTAGGCCTCGCGCTGCGCCTCCAGCGGGAAGGTCGCGAGCTGGTGCACGTGACCGAGCACGAGGGAGAGCACCCACGCGGTCTCAGGGCAGCCCCGGGCGACCTCGGCGGCCAGCCGCACGTAGGTGGGCAGGTCGAAGCCGTAGCCGCCGAAGGCGCGGGGCTGGATGACGCGGTAGAAGCCCGACGAGACGAGCAGGTCGTTGGTGGCCTCGGAGATGTTGCCGGCCGCCTCGGTCTCGGCCTGACGCTCGCGCAGGAGCCCACGCAGCTCGCGCGCTCGGGCGACGAGGGCCGCGGGCGTGAGCTCCGGCTCCGGCGGCGCCAGGGCCTCGGTCGGCTCCAGGCTCTCCGGCGGCGCCAGCGTGATGTCGTCCGTGACACCGGATGATGAAGTCATCGGGATCAACTCCGTTCAGCGCCGCCGCGGGTGAGGGCGTCGACGGCTTCCAGGGCCGCGGCGGTCTGCGCGCGGCGTGCGTTCTCGAGCATCAGCCGACCCGGATCGATCTCCTGGGGTGGCGGGGAGGCCGCGAGGATCGACTCGAAGTGCTCCGCCAGCTCGTCGCGGAACTCGGAGTGGCTGATGATGTACCCGCGGTTGTGGATGATGCCCTCCACAACGGCTTCGCCCACCTCGCGCGGGTGCATCCCGGAGTCTTTCGGTGGAGCGACCGGCCCGCCGTTCGGCGGCGGCTGGGCGGCACCGGACTTGAAGCGCGGATGCCTGTTGTCCTCCGACTGCAGGATGCGGCTCTGGGTGAGACCGGGGTAGAGCACCGACACACCGATGCCCCGCGGGGCGAGCGACAGCCGCAGCGAGTCGCTCATCCCGCGCACCGCGAACTTCGACGCGGCGTAGATGTAGTTGTCGGCGGTGGGGAGCAGGCCAGCCATCGACGAGGTGGTGACGATGTGCCCTTCACCTCGGCGGAGCATCAGGGGAAGGAACTCCATCACACCGTTGATGGGCCCCCACAGGTTGACCGAGAGCACCCACTCCCAGTCGGCGTAGGTGACCGAGTCGACCGAGGGGTTCGCCCCGACACCGGCGTTGTTGACCAGGATGTCGCAGCCCCCGAAGAGGTCGAGCATGCGTTGCGCGGCGTCGTGCATCGCGTCGCGGTCGATCACGTCCACCGCGAGGGTGAGCACGTCGGGGTGGTGGCCGAGGCGCGCCCGCGCCTCGGCCAGGTGGTCGGCTCGGAGATCGGCGATCATCACCTTCACGCCACGCGCGAGGAGGGCTTCGACGATGCCGAAGCCGATCCCGCTGGCGCCACCCGTGACGAATGCCGTCTTGCCGGCGAGGTCTTTCACGGTCTCAGACGGTCTGGAGCGTACGGGTCGCACCATCGAGGGTACTCTCCGACGGCCAGCTCTTCAGCTCGGGCAGGCACTTCTCGGCGAACAGGCGCATGTTGCGCTCCGCCTCCTCGCGCGGCATGCCGCCGAAGTGGAAGTGCGGGAAGAAGCCCTGCAGGTTGAGGTCGTTGTTGATGCGCTCGAGCTGCTCGAGCACCTCGGTCGGGTTGCCCGCGGGCATCACACCGGCCGTGACCTCGGCCATCTCGTCGATCTTCGAGGGCTCGATGCGCATCTTCTTGTAGAACTCGTTGCCCTTGGTGGTGCCGAAGCTCTCGTCGGCCATGCCGTAGTTGTTCACCGCGGCGCGGAAGTTCACACGGTGGTACTGGCGCGACAGCTCCTGAGCCCGGTCGCTGCTCTCGTCGACGAAGATCGTGCCGGAGAGCATCGGGGCGGGGGCGATGCGGGTGTCGCCGTGGGTCTCGGCCCAGACCTGGTTGTAGGTGTCGGTGTCGACGCCCAGGTTCGCGCGGGGCTCGGGGTTGATGATCATGATGCCCATGCCGAGCTCGGCGACGGTGCGCACCGACTCCGGCGATCCGGCCGAGCCGAAGACCCGGCCCTCGAAGCTGCGGAAGGGACGGGGGCGGAGTTCGCGCCGGGGCTGCTGGGTGATCTCGCCGCCTTCGATCACACCGGTCTCGAGCGCGTTGATGATCATCTCGGCGTACTCGCGGTAGAGCTGCCTGGTCTGGTTGATGTCGACGCGCAACCCGTCGTACTCCATCTTGCCGAGGCCGCGACCGAAGCCGAGCACCAGCCGCCCCTCGGTGACGTTGTCGAGCCAGAGCGCCTGCTCGGCCACGCGCACCGGGTCGTTCCAGGGGAGCACGATCACCTGGGTGCCGAGCTTGACCGACTTCGTGCGCCCGGCGAGGTAGGCGAGCGTCTGCAGCGGAGAGGGCGAGATCGAGTAGTTCGAGAAGTGGTGCTCGGTCACCCAGATCGACTCGAAGCCGAGCTCTTCGGCCTCGATGGCCATCTCGAGATCCTGCTTGATGAATCGGGTGTCGTTGACCGACTCCGCACTCTGGTGCTGGAATCCGGTCGCATAACCTACGTGCATTGTCTTCTCCTCGTGATCGGCGATGATCGTGTGCGCTCCTTCCGAACGCTGGAATGCGACACTACACTGTCAAATTGTGACAATCAATGACGTTTATACATCTGCCCTGATTTTCGTCGAACCGACGGGTGCGACCGAGATCGGCACGGAGCTGGCCCGTCGCGGCGCCGGCATCCACTCCCTCTCCCGCCATGAGATCGACGCCGCAGCCGACGATCCGGGCTCGCTCGCAGCAACCCTCCCCGCCGAGGCTCAGTCCTCCTCGGCTCTGGTGGTCGCCGTGGCGCCTCAGCGGGCTGGCGCCGCCGCAACCGTCGACTGGGAGTCGGCGGTGCAGGCGCCGCTCCGCCGCGTCTTCACCGCCCTTCGCGGGGTGGTTCCCACGCTTTTGACGCGTGAGGGCGGCGGGCGGGTCGTCGTCGTGCTCCCGCTGGCGAGCCTGATCGCCGACCCGGGGCGAGCCGCCGACTCCGTGCTCGGCCGCAGCCTCATAGGGCTCACCGAGGGCCTCCGGGCAGAGCTCCTCGGCACCGGCGTGGCAGCGTGCCTGGTCTTGACCGGGCCCGACGACGACGCCCGTTCCATCGCAGAGCGCATCGGCGAGGCGCTCGAGACGGGCGCGTTCTACACACTGCCGCCGTCGACCACGGCCGCCCACATCGCCGCGGTGTTCGACCCGTGGCTCGAGGGGCTCGCCGCCACCCCGTCCGATCTCGCGCTCCCTCCACTCGGACCGATGGGTGAGGTCTACCGGGCGGAGCTCCGCGACGCCGTCGCAGACGGCCCCTCCACCACACCGGCGAGCCCCGACCGGGCGTTCGTCGACGAGCCCGCCCCCGCATCCGACGTCCTGACCCCCGGCAGAACGGCGATCGTCACGGGTGGCGCGAGCGGGATCGGGCTCGGCATCGCCGAAGCACTCCTCGACCGCGGCATGAATGTGGCGATCGCCGACGTGCGCGACGACCACATCGCCGAGGCGATGGAGCGACTGCGTCCGCACGGACGGCGCGCGATGGCCCTCCGCCTCGACGTGACCGACAAGACGGCCTGGCGTGACGGCGCGGCCGCGACGGTCGAGCGCTTCGGCAGCATCGACGTGCTCTGCCTGAACGCCGGGATCGGCGTTCTGGGAACCATCCTGCAGAGCACCCCCGCCGATTGGACCTGGCTGACCGCGGTGAATCTCGACGGCGTGACGAACGGCATCGAGATCGTGCTGCCCCTCCTGCGCGCGCAGGGCCGGGGCGGGAGCGTCGTCGCCACCTCGTCGGCCGGCGGGCTGATGGTCGCAGGTGACGGCGGAATCTACTCCGCCGCGAAGTACGGCGTAGTCGCCGTGATGGACTGCCTCCGGGCCGAGCTGGCCCCGGAGGGCATCGGCGTCACCACCCTGTGCCCCGCCGGCGTGAACACCAACATCCACGACCATGAGACGATGCGGCCGGCCGCCTTCAGCGCGAGCGGCGTGCGCGGCAGCGACGACGAGATGGCGGAGCGCCAGTCGATGGCGCGCGCGATGCTCTCCCAGGCAGCCGACCCCGCCTCGGTCGGTCGACGCGTGGCGGCTGCCGTCGAACGCGCTGACTCCGTGGTCTTCACCGACGGGGGGATCGCCCCCATCATCCGTCTCCGTCGCGACGCTATAAAAGCGGCTATTGCCTTATTGTGACAATTTGCGTATAAAAGAGCTATCCAGTTCTCGGGAAAGGACCGCAACGATGCCTATCGACCCCCAGATTTTCCGCACCATCATGGGCCACTACCCCACCGGCGTCTGCGTCGTGACGGCGATCACGCCCGAGGGCAAGGCCGTCGGCATGACCGTCGGCACCTTCACCTCGGTCTCGCTCGACCCGCCGCTCATCGGGTTCTTCCCCGACCGCCGCTCGACCAGCTGGCCGAGCATCGCCGCCGCAGGCCGCTTCTGCGTGAACGTGCTGGCCGACGACCAGGAGCACCTCGGCAAGCAGTTCGCCAGCCGCGTCGACGACAAGTTCGTCGACGTCGCCCACCGGCGGTCCGACTCGGGCCTGCCGCTGCTCGACGGGGCAGTCGCGTGGATCGAGTGCTCCCTCTATTCGGTGGGGGATGCCGGCGACCACCTCCTCGTCCTCGGCGAGGTCGAGGCCATGTCGGCCGAAGGCACAGTCTCGCCCCTGGTCTTCCACCAGGGCGCCTTCCGCCAGGTCGCGCTGCGGGTTCCGGCCGTGGCTTAGAGACCGACTCGGCTCGACACGATGCCCCGGTGTGCAGCTGCGCACCGGGGCATCGTCGTCTGCGGTTCAGCCGGTCAGGCCGCGGCCACCCGCTCGGCAAGGAAGGCGTCGATGCGGGCGTTCGCCTCGGCGGCCAGCGGATGCGGCCCTTCCGTGAAGGCGTGGTCGGCACCCGGGTAGAGGGCGAGTTCGGCCTCACCACCGGCCGCGAGCCATCGGTCGTGCAGGAAGAGGGAGTCATCGAGCATGGCGTCGAGGGTCCCCACGGTGAACAGAGCGGGCGGAAGGCCGCGCAGGTCGCCGTACAGCGGCGACAGGTCGGGCGTGCGGCGCAGGCTCGCGTCGGGCGCGTACGAGTCGACCAGCCGGGCGATGTCGCGTGCTTTGAGCACACCCGTCTGTGCCAGGGTCTGACTGGGGGTCATCGTCGAGTCGTAGACGCCGAAGCTGAGGGCGGCCCCCCGGAACGCCTCGGCGAGGCCGCGCTCGCGCAGGCGGAGCAGCGTCGCCACCGAGAGCAGGGCCCCGGCCGACTCCCCGGCGATCACCAGGGTGTCGCTGCCGAATTCCCGAGCCGCATTCTCGATCAGCCAGCGGGCCGCGCGTTCGCAGTCGTCCCACGCGGCGGGGTACGGATGCTCGGGAGCGAGTCGGTACTCGACGCTCACGCAGGTGAGGCCGGCGGCGCCGGCGATGCGCTCCAGCATGGGGTCTTGCTGCGAGGCACCGCCCAGTACGAAACCTCCGCCGTGGATGTGCAGCAGCACGCCTTTCGGTTCGGCGCTCGGCACCACGTGGAGCGACAGCCCGCTACCGATCTCGAGGTCGCGGGATCGGGGGGACGGGGGCGGCGTGGGCATGAAGTCGCCACTGCGGGCGGCCTCGAGCCCGATCTCGAAGATGCCGGGCAGATGGCCGAACTTCTCCGCGACTGCGGCGTTGAACGCAGCGACCTCGGGGCGGACGGCTTCGGCGGTGAAGAGGGTTCGGTCCATGCACCCATGTTATCGAAATATCGCGCCGGATACCTGCAAAACAGGACTCCGTACGCGACAATCAGGACGACTGGCTGAAGACTCGAGAGGCGATCCGGAACGCCACGTTGGCAGCGGGTACTCCCGAGTAGATGGCCGACTGGAGGATGACCTCGCCGATCTCGGCGACCGTGAGGCCGTTGCGCACCGCCGCCCGCAGGTGCATCGCGAGTTCCTCCTCGTGACCGTGCGCGATTAGCGAGGTGAGCACCGCGATCGAGCGGGAGCGGCGATCCAGACCCGGTCGCGACCACACGTCGCCCCACGCGGTGCGGGTGATGAAGTCCTGCCAGTCGGCGGTCAGCTCGGTGGTGGCCGCCGTGGCCCGGTCGACGTGCTCGTCGGAGAGCACGGCCCTGCGCACGGCCATCCCCTGCTCCCACCGTTCGGCGTCGCTGTGCCCTTCGCCGCCTGGTCGACTCATGAGACCGTCCCTTCCGTCGCCCGGCCGACGAAGTCGGCGATGATCGCGGCGGTCGCCTCGGGCTGCTCCGCCGGGGGCAGGTGGGCGGCACCCTCGATGACCGCGATGCGGCCGTGGGTCACCCCCGCGGCGATCTCCGCCGCTTTCGCCTCCGGCGCCACCCCGTCGTGACGACCCCACACGGCCATCACCGGGGCGGCGACCCGGCCGAGCCGGTCGCGCACGTCGTAGGCGGCGAGAGCCTCGCAGCAGAGGGCGTACGACTCGTCGTCGGCGTCTTGCAGGGCGTGCAGCAGCCGGCCCGTGAGATCGGGATGCCGGGCCACCGACTCCGGCGCGAACCATCGCCCGGCCGACGCCACGATCACGCTCGAGGTGCTCTGCGACCGCACCTGCGCGGCCCGGTCGTGCCACCCGGCCGGATCGCCGAGCTGGGCGCCCGAGGCGATGATGGCCGCGGCCCGAACCCGATCGGCGTGCCGCAGCAGCAGCTCGAGCCCGGTCGCTCCGCCCAGCGAGACGCCCGCGTAGAAAAAGGGGCCGTCGACGGCCGCGGCGACCGCGTCGGCGAGCTCGGCGACGGTGAACGGCGACGCCGCGGGAACCGAGTCGCCGTGCCCCGGGAGATCCCAGGCGACGAGGTGGAAGCGGTCGCGGAGCAGGGGCGCCGTGGTCTCCCAGAGGATTGTCGAGGTGCCGAGCGAGGGCCCGAGCACCAGCAACGGCAGATCGGATGCTCCGCCCAGGTCGCGGAGGGCGAGCGCGGGAAGGGTCACGAGAGTCGCTCCTTCGTGAAGGCGTCGATCTGGGAGTCGGCATCGCCGAGATAGGAACGGGGGTCGAGCAGGTCGTCGATGTCGAGCCCTGCGGCCTCGGGCAGTGCGAGGAGGAGCGCGCGGAGGTCTCCGCCCGCTGCCGCCTCGGTGACGACGGCGGCGACACGGTCGGCACCGATGACGGGGGTGAGCACGACGGAGAGGCGCTCCGCGAGCACGAGGCCGCCCGAGAGCCGGAGATTGCGCGTCACCGCCTCGGTGTCGACGCGCACGGCGCCGGCGAGCGCCGCGGCGTGCGCGGCGGCGCCGAGCGCGAGGCGCAGCAGCTCACGGAGGGTCGGCCATTCGGCGTGCCAGGCACCCGCCGGGCGTTCGTCTTCGGCGAGCGCGGCGCACAGGTGGAGCGTCGCGGCGAGCTGAGGTGCGCGCAGCGCAGCCGACCGGATGAGCACCGCCTGCACCGGGTTGCTCTTCTGCGGCATGGCCGACGACCCGCCGCCCTGCCCGAACGTCAGTTCGCCTAGTTCGGGGCGGGAGAGGGTGACGACGTCGCCGCCGAACTTGCCGAGCGCATCCGTCACCCCGGTCAGTGCGTCGGCGAGCTCGGTGACCGGCCACCGGTCGGTGTGCCAGACCGGGCCGGCGTCGTCGAGGCCGAGCAGCTCGGCGAACCGGGCGGGCAGCTTCTCGGCGCGGTCGCCGCCGAGTTCGACGAAGGCCGCGCGGGTGCCCGCGGCGCCACCGAGCTGGGCGGGGAGGGTCAGCGATCGGAGCCGCAAGCGCGCACGCCGGAGAGCGCTCCCCCACCTAGCGGCACGAAGACCGACGGTCACCGGCACCGCGTGCTGGCCGAGAGTGCGGCCGACCGCTACGACGTGACGGTGCCGATCGGCGAGCGCGGTCAAGGCCGCATCGACGGTCTCGAGCTCCCGCGCCACCTGTTCGACGGCCCGCCGAGCGAGGAGCATCACTGCCGTGTCGAGCACGTCTTGGCTGGTGGCACCCCGATGCACCCAGGTGCGATGCTCGGGGGCGACACTCCGTCGCAGCCGCTGAACGAGCGGGATCACCGGGTTGCCTCCGGCGACCGCCTCCCGGGCGAGCTCTGCGACATCGACACCCGCCACGCCCGACCGCTCGGTCCCGCCGCGGCCCCAGGCCGCGACGATCTGCTCGGCGTCGCTCGCCGGCAGCGCCCCGGCCGCCGCCCAGGCGCGCACCAGCGCTGCCTCGGCGGTCACCAGCGCCTCGAGCACGGCGGCGTCGCTCACCAGCTCGTCGTGCCCTGCGGCGACCGGCGAGAGGAGTGCACTGTCGAAGGCGTCAGAAGGCAAGGAACACCGTCTCCCGCTCGCCCTGCAGCCTGACGTCGTGATGCAGCCCGCCGCCGTCGGCGCGTTCCGCGATGAGCGTCGAGCGCTCCTCGGCGGTCAGGGAGGACAGGAACGGATCGGCGGCGAGCGCCTCGTCGCCCAACGGGAGGTAGATGCGGGTGTGCAGCTTGTGGGCGAGGCCCCTGGCGTAGACGACCGCTGCGAAGAAGGGCGCACCCTTGCCCACCGACCCGGGCTCCCGCGTGAAGAACTCGAAGTGCCCCTCCCCATCGGTGAAGGCTCGGCCGAAGCCGGTGAAGGTGTGGTCGTCACGTCGGAAGGCGCCGCGGGAGTGCGGCACCCGGCCGTCGGAGTCGGCCCCGAAGATCTCGACGAAGGCGTCGGGAACCGGGTCGCCGGCACCGTCGTAGACCGTTCCGCCGAGCAGCACGGTTCCGGGCGCGTGGGGGTGCGCCACCTGGTGCATCCTGTCGTATCCCACCCCGTAGGCGAAGAAGGGGCCGACGGTCTGGCCCGGGGTCGCCCGCAGGGTGCGTGGAGGCACTGCCATGATCACTCGCTCTCGTTCTCGTTCTCGAACCAGGTGGCGTCGGGGCCGTCGACGACGATGTCGAAGCGGTAGCCCGTCGCCCATTCTGGCGAGGTGAGCTCGTGATCGTACACTCCGATCAGGCTCTCCCGGTCTTTCTCCCGCCAGATGGTGTTGAAGATGGGGTCGAGGGCGAACAGGGGGTCGCCGGGGAAGTACATCTGGGTGACCAGCCGGTGGGTGAACGAGCTGCCGAAGACCGAGAAGTGGATGTGCGCGGGGCGCCAGGCGTTGACGTGGTTCTTCCACGGGTAGGGGCCCGGCTTGATCGTGGTGAAGAGGTACTCGCCCGCGTCGTCGGTGATGGCGCGGCCGGCTCCGGTGAAGTTCGGGTCGAGCGGCGCCGGGTGCTGGTCGCGCTGGTGGATGTAGCGGCCGGCGGAGTTGGCCTGCCAGATCTCCACCAGCTGGCCGCGCACGGGCCGGCCCCACGAGTCGGTGACCCGGCCGCGCACGGTGAGCCGCTCACCGAGCGGTTCGCCCGCGTGCTGCAGGGTGAGGTCGGACTCGATGGGGGCAACGTCGCGCTGCCCGAAGGCGGGCGAGAACAGCTCGATCGTCTCGGGGTCGACGAGCTTCGGGCTCTTCGTCGGGTGGCGCAGGATGCTGGAACGGTAGGGAGCGAAGTCGTACGCGGTCGTGGGCACGGCTTCTCCGGCTCGCTCGAGGCGGGCCAGCTGCTCCTGCCGTTCGACGATCTCGCAGCTGATCTCGTGCTGCGACGACAGCTCGGGCGCTGTCGGCGCGCTCGGCCGAGCCGCGGCGTGGGGTGCGTTCACGGTGTCTCCTTCGACGCCTGGGAGTGCGTGATCCCATGGTCGGGCACGCGCGATCACGGTGGTCGGGTTCTCTCGATGAATGGGAATCCAGCCCGGCGGAGTGCGATCATCGACCATGGCCAATTCCTCGACCGGCGACAGTGCGACCGAACGCCTGGTGCGCATCCTGGAGACCTTCACGCCGACGCGCACGGTGCAGACCGCCTCCGAGATCGGGCGTCGCGCCGGGCTGCCGAGCTCGTCGGCGCACCGCATCGTCTCCGAGCTGGTCGAGAACGGCGTGCTCGATCGCGACGACGACCGCCGCATCCGCGTCGGCATGCACCTGTGGGAGCTCGCCACGCGGTCGTCGCACGCGCTGCGGCTGCGTCAGGCAGCCATGCCGTTCATGGAGCGCGTGCAGTCCCGGGTGCGCGAGCACACCCAGCTGGCCATCCTCGAGCAAGACGAGGCCCTCTTCCTCGAGCGGCTGAGCAGCCCGCAGTCGGGCTCGAACATCACCCGGGTGGCCGGCCGGCTGCCGCTGCACGCCTCGAGCTCGGGTCTCGTGCTGCTCGCCTTCGGGCCCGCCGAGCTGCAGGAGCGTCTGCTCTCCTCGCGTCTGTCGCCCCTCACCAGGGCGACGCTCTCCGACCCCGAGGCGGTGCGGCGCAAGCTCGCCGAGGTGCGCAGTCTCGGCCACGCCATCGCGCCCGGGTACATCGAGGAGGTGTCGACCGGCATCGCGGTTCCCGTGCGCGACGAGACCGGCCAGGTCGTCGCGGCGCTGTCGGTGGTGCTGCCCCGCGAGGCGGAACCCGACTTCGCGGTTGTCGAGCTCCATCGGGCGGCTCGCGACATCGGCCGAGCACTCGGCTACCGATCCTGACGGCGATTCCCGATGATCGGGAATGAGGTGCCCGAACCGCCCTCCCCCCTCGCACAATGGCGCCACCGATCGTCGAAGGAGACGCCATGCCCCGAACCATCCGCACCCGAGTCGCCATCGTGGGCGCGGGCCCCGCGGGCCTGATCCTGTCGCAGCTGCTCGCCGACGCCGGCATCGACTCCGTCATCGTCGACGGCCGCTCGCGCGACGAGATCGAGTCGACCATCCGGGCGGGCATCCTCGAGCAGGGCACGGTCGATCTGCTGAAGTCGCTCGACCCCGACACCCGAGTCGACACCGTCGGGCACCGGCACGACGGCATCGAGCTCCGCTTCGGCACCGAGGGGCACCGCATCGACTTCCCCTCCCTGGTCGGCCGCAGCGTGTGGCTGTACCCGCAGCACGAGGTGCTGAAAGACCTGCTGGCCCTGCGCATCGCAGCGGGCCAGGACCTGCGGCTCGGCGTGACGGCGCACGGCGTCGATGTCTCCGACCCCGAGCATCCGGCCGTGCTGGTGACATCGGCCGACGGCGAGGAGCTGCGCCTGGAGGCCGACTTCGTCGTCGGTGCCGACGGCTCGCGCAGTGTCGTGCGGGCCACCGTGACGGGTTCGCAGACCGGCGGATACTTCCGTGAGTACCCGTTCGCCTGGTTCGGCATCCTGTGCGAGGCGCCGCCGAGCTCGGCCGAGCTCATCTACAGCAACGCCGACGAGGGGTTCGCGCTCATCAGTCAGCGCAGCCCCGAGGTGCAGCGCATGTACTTCCAGTGCGATCCGCTCGCCGACCCGACAGCGCCGAGCGACGCCGAGATCTGGGACACCCTGCAGGCCCGGGTGCCCGGCACGGAGTTGCACGAGGGGCCGATCATCCAGCGCGATGTGCTGCGCTTCCGCAGCTTCGTCGCCCACGAACTGCGCAAGGGCCGGGTCGCCCTGGTGGGCGACGCGGCGCACACGGTGCCGCCGACGGGGGCCAAGGGCATGAACCTCGCGATCGCCGACGTGGTGCTGCTGGCCGACGCACTCCGCGCACTCCTGACCGAGGGCGACGAGCGGCTCGTCGACGGCTACGCCGATCGTGCCCTGCAGCGCATCTGGAAGGCCCAGCACTTCTCCTGGTGGATGACGAGCATGCTGCACGTCAGCCCGCAGGACACCGACTTCGACCGTCGACGGCAGATCGGCGAACTCCGCACGGTGATCGAGTCGGAGGCGGGCAGGACCTACCTCGCCGAGGCCTACACCGGCTGGCCGCTCGCTCGCTGAGATATCGCTGCACACTCGAGGAGTCCGATTTTTCGAGACTAGAATCCTGATAAACAAAACAATCTGAAACCACACATCACACATTCAAGGAGGAATACGATGTCTCTTCTCACCGAGCACGACTGGAAGGGCTCCATCTTCACGGGCGAGTGGCACGGGGGCGGGGGCGGAACCCAGAGCGTCGTCGAACCCGCATCGGGCAGCACCCTCGCCGAGGTCGGTCTCGCCGACCCGCGAGACGTCGCCGACGCCGCGCGATCGGCCGCCGAGGCGCAGAAGGAGTGGGCGGCGACGATCCCTTCGGAGCGCGCCGCGGTGCTGCGCCGAGCCGGGATCCTGTTCCAGAAGCACGCCGACGAGGTGATCGACTGGGTCATCCGCGAAGCCGGGAGCATCCCGGCCAAGGCGGGGATCGAGGCGGCGAGCGCGGCCGAGGAGTGCTTCGAGGCGTCGGCCCTGCCCTCACACCCGCACGGGCAGGTGCTGCCCTCGAACGTCGACCACTGGTCGATCTCCCGGCGCCGGCCGGCCGGCGTCGTCGCGGTCATCTCCCCCTTCAACTTCCCCCTCGTGCTCTCGATCAGGTCGGTGGCCCCCGCGCTCGCGCTCGGCAACGCCGTGCTGCTGAAGCCCGACCCCCGCACCACCGTCTCGGGCGGCGTCATCATCGCGCGCATCTTCGAGGAGGCCGGGCTCCCGGCCGGTGTGCTCCAGCTGCTCCCCGGCGGAGCCGATGTCGGCGCCGCCCTCATCGAGGCCCCCGAGGTGCGGGTGATCTCGTTCACCGGGTCGACACCGGCGGGCCGCAAGGTGGGCGAGTCGGCGGCCCGCCACCTCAAGCGGGCGCACCTGGAGCTCGGCGGCAACAACGCGATGATCGTGCTGCCCGGCGCCGACGTCGCCAAGGCCGCCTCGGCCGGCGCCTTCGGGTCGTGGTTGCACCAGGGGCAGATCTGCATGACGACGGGGCGGCACCTGGTGCACGAGTCGCTCTACGAGGAGTACGTCGCACTGCTGGCCGAGAAGGCCTCGCACCTCCCGGTCGGCGACCCGGCGTCGGGCCAGGTGGCACTCGGGCCGATCATCGACTCCCGTCAGCTCGAGCGCATCGACGGCATCGTGCAGCGCACGGTCGCTCAGGGCGGCACGCTCGCCGCCGGCGGAACCCACGAGGGGCTGTTCTACAAGCCGACCGTGCTCTCGGGGCTCACCCCGGAGATGGAGGCCTGGTCGGAGGAGATCTTCGGGCCGGTCGCCCCGGTCATCCCGTTCAGCACCCTCGACGAAGCCGTCGACATCGTCAGCCGCAGCCCGTTCGCGCTCTCGCTCAGCATCCTGGGCGACGTCGGGCAGGCGATGACGCTCGCCGACCGGATCGACTCGGGCAAGATCCACATCAACGAGCAGACCGTCGCCGACGAGGCGAACGCCCCGTTCGGCGGTGCCGGAGACTCGGGAACCGGATCGCGCTTCGGCGGCGCGGAGGCCAACATCGAGGCCTTCACCGAGACGCAGTGGCTCACGGTGCGCTCGGAGATCGCACCGTACCCGTTCTAGCCCCCCGCGAACCTCGCGCCCTCTCTTGAGCGGCGTGATTCTCCCCGGCGGAGCGGACTGGAACCTGGTTCGCTCCGCCGGGGTGGTGCACCTCTGGGCGAGGTACACGCTCCAGATCGACTCAGGCCCCCTCGTCATGATCACCACCGAAGTGTGGGCAACCCAGGACGACGAGACGATGATGCGCGTCTTCTCGGGGCAGCCCGTCGATCGCGACGACTCGTACTGCCATACGCATCCCGTCATGCGCGTCACCTGAGGTCTTCGAGCTCTTGACGAAGCAGGACACCGGTCGTATTCTTCAAGAAACAAGACCCGTGGCCTGATATTCAGGACAATGGTTCCGACGGCGGTCACCGCCAGAGGTCGATGTCAACGAAGCCATCAAGGAGACCCGCTCATGAAGACCCCTCTGCGACGAACCACCCCAGTCGTCGTCGCCTCGACCCTCGCTCTGGCAGTCGCCCTCAGCGGTTGCACCGGCTCGGCAGGCGACGGCGGCTCCACCTCAGCCGCCACCCCCGTCGACTCCTCGGCGTTCACCGCCGATCAGATCGCGCTCGGCGTGGAGTACACCGGCGGCAGCGCCGGCGCAGCGGACACCTCGCTCGACCCGGTGAAGATCGGCTTCATCAATGTCGACGGAGGAGTGCCCTCCTTCCCCGAGTCGACCAACGCAGCCCAGGTGGCGGTGCGCTTCATCAACGAACAGCTCGGTGGCGTCGGCGGCCACCCGGTCGAGCTCGTTCAGTGCAACATCGTGCAGGGCGAAGAGGATGCGCAGAAGTGCGCTCAGGACTTCGCCAACGACCCCGACATCCTCACCGTGCAGCTCGGCATGACGGTATTGGGCACCGGGCCGATCTACACGACCCTCGGCGAGTCGAAGAACGTCGTCGGTCAGGGAACCTTCAACCCGATCGATCTCGACCAGGCCGGCGTCGCCTTCTACGAGGCCGCCGCCTATGCGACCGGCCCCGGCGTGATCGTCTACGCCGACGAGTACCTGAAGGCCAAGAAGATCGCGGTCGTCTACGACGGCACCGACCCCGGGGCCGCGGCCGCAGCTCAGGTCATCACCGGGCTCGGCCCCCAGTTCGACATGGACATCACCTCGGTGCCCGCGACGAACACCTCGGAGTGGGCGAGCGCCCTCGCCGCGTCCGGCGCTCAGACCGCGGATGCGGTGGTGATGAGCGGTGCGACGACGGCCTGTGTGCCCTTCGCCGAGGCGCTGCAGCAGCTGGGCGTCACGGCTCCGGTGGAGACTTTCGGGTTCTGCCAGGATTCCTCCGTCTCCGACGCGCTCGGCGACTACCCGAAGTGGACCTACATCCAGCCCCTGAAGAGTCCTATCGGAGTCGAAGACGACGACGTGCAGCTCTACAACGCGGTCATGGATGCCTACTCGCCCGACGCCAATCGGGCCGGCGGGGCCAACGGCACCTTCCAGATGTTCGTCAGCCAGGTGCGGGCGCTCAACGAGGTCGGGTATGACAACCTCTCGGTCGAGGCGATCCGCAAGGCAGTGCACGACTTCACCGGGCCGGTGTTCGTCGGCCCGCCCACGATCGAGTGCGGTCAGTACGCCGACCAGGGTGCGCAGAGCCTCTGCACGACCGCCGCCTTCCCGGTCAACTACGAGGGCGACGGAAAGTGGGTCGACCCCACCGACGGCAAGGGCCTCGACGTCGGCGACCTAGCCCTGACCGGTCAGTGACCGGCCCCTCCAGCTGACCGACGACCCCCAGGGGCGTGCGGCGACACCCGCCGCACGCCCCGGAATCGAGTGACTCGTGGAAATCCTCACCTTTCTTCTCCTCAGCCTCGGCGCGGGCGCGCTGATCGCCACGATGGCGCTGAGCCTGGTCTTGACCTTCCGCGCGTCCGGGGTCATCAACTTCGCCGCCGGTGCGACTGCGGCGTTCATCGCCTACGCGTACTGGGACCTGACCAGCCGCGGCCGGCTGTTCATCGGGGTCGAGATCCCGCTCACCAGCGACGGGTCGGGCATCAACGGCTGGCTTGCCGTCCTGATCTGCTTGGGGATCGCTGCGGCGCTCGGCTATCTGCAGTACCTCCTCGTCTACCGTCCACTCCGCAACGCCGGCGCACTGGCGAAGGTCGTGGCCTCCTCGGGCGTTCTGCTCGTGCTGCAGTCGCTGGTGGTTCTCGCCTTCGGTTCGGACACCCGCGTCGTCTCGCCCCTACTTCCCCAGACGCCGCTCGCCATCGGCGGGCTCTCCCTGCCGCTTGACCGCGTGATCATCCTTGCCCTGGCACTCATCGCCGCTGCCGCCCTGACCTTCGTCTACCGCCGCACCTCCTTCGGCATCAAGACCCGTGCCGCTGCAGACAACCGCAAGGGCGCGCTCCTGCTGGGGGTCAACCCCGGCAAGCTCGAAGCCATCAACTGGGTCGTCGCTTCCGTCATCACCGGTCTCATCGGCGTGCTGGTCAGCCCCCTCATCGGCCTCCAGCCCACCGCGATGAGCCTGTTCATCGTGTCTGCGCTCAGCGCGGTGCTGCTCGCCGGCTTCAGCTCGTTCTGGGTCGCAGCGCTCGCCGGGATCGGCATCGGCATGGCGCAGGCACTGATCACCTTCGCCCAGGGATTCGACTGGTTCCCGACCGTCAACAACGCACCACTGCCCGGTGTCAAAGAGGTGCTCCCGTTCCTCATCATCGCCGTCGTGCTGTTCGTGCGCGGCCGCAACCTGCCCGACCGACTTACCGAAGCGCAACCGCGGCTGCCTCGGGCACCGCGGCCGCGGAAGCTCCTCATCCGCTTCTCCGTCGCGATCGTGCTGGGCATGGCCATCATCACGTTCGCGCCCTACGGCTGGCGACAGGCCCTCATCACGAGCCTCATCGGCGCCATCGTCTGCATGTCGATCGTCGTGATCACCGGGTACCTAGGTCAGGTCACGCTCGGCCAGATGGCCATCGCGGGCATCGCCGGCTTCGTGGTGTCGAAGCTCGCTCTCAACGCGGGCATCGGCTTTCCCTTCGGCGCTGTGCTCGCCGTACTGGTTGCGGCCGCCGTGAGCCTGCTGGTCGCCCTCCCGGCACTCCGGATGCGCGGTATGCAACTCGCGGTCGTCACCCTCGCCGGGGCCGTCGCCATTCAGAGCCTGTGGTTCCGCAATCCCGAGTGGGGCGGCGGAACCACAGCCGCGAGCGTGCCTGCACCCGAGTTCCTCGGCATCAAGCTCGGCACCACCGACTCGTTCTGGAACATGGGCTCGAGCGTACCCACCCCTGGTTTCGCCCTGTTCATCCTCATCGTGGCGTGCCTGGTCGCCCTGTTCGTCGTGACCGTGCGACGCAGCTCACTCGGGGCCCGGATGCTCGCCGTGCGAGCGAACGAGGCGGCAGCCGCCGCAGCCGGGGTGAGCGTGGTGACCACCAAGCTCCTCGCCTTCGGCATCGCGGGTCTCATCGCCGGCATCGCGGGAACCCTCTACGGCTACAACTTCGGGCTGGTCACAGCAACGCGCTTCGACGAGTTCACCGCCATCTCGTTTCTCGCCATCGCCTATCTGGGCGGCATCACCACGGTCTCGGGTGCGGTGATCGGGGGGCTCCTCGTGACTCAGGGAGTGATGATGTACACCATCACCAACCTGCTCAACATCGACTCCGCCTTCCAGACCCTGATCGCCGGGGTGGCGGTGCTCGCCACGGTGGTGGGAAACCCCGACGGCATCGCAGGCTTCTTCCGCGACAAGTTCGCGCGCCGGTCGGCGAAGCGCAGACTGCGGGCGGCCCCGGCGGCCGCTCCCGCCGTGAGAGTGGGTGCCTGAGATGCCGGAGAGCAGCGTTCTGGTCAGCTCGAAGCTGTCCGTCGCGTACGGCGGCGTGAAGGCCGTGAGTGACGTCGACCTGCATGTCGACAGAGGTGAGATCGTCGGCCTGATCGGCCCGAACGGCGCCGGGAAGACCTCGTTCATCGATGCCGTCTCGGGCTTCGCGCCCATGACGGGTTCGGTCACCCTGAACGGTCACGAGCTCAGTGGCCAGCGAGCCCACCGCCGCAGCAGGTTGGGTCTCAGCCGCACCTGGCAGTCGGTGAGCCTGTTCGAAGACCTCACGGTGATCGAGAACGTCAGGGTGGCCGCGGCGCACACGCCGCTCTCGGAGCGCCTGCGCGGTCGAGGCCACCGGGCCGAGGTCGAACCGGTGCTCGAGCGGCTCGGCATCGCCGAGCTCGGTGACCGCCTCCCGGGCGAGCTCTCCCACGGTCAACGGGTGCTCGTCGGGGTCGCCCGTGCCGTCATCGCGGCTCCGGCTCTGGTGCTCATGGACGAGCCCGGAGCGGGCCTCGACGACGCCGAGGGCGCCGAGCTCGGACGGCAACTGCGCGGCCTCGCCGCCGATGGCATCTCGGTGCTCCTGGTCGACCACGACATGAACCTCGTGCTCGAGGTCTGCGACCGCATCTACGTGCTCGATTTCGGCCGGCAGATCGCGCAGGGCACGCCGGCCGAGATCGCCGCCGACCCCGCGGTGATCAAGGCATACCTGGGAAGCACCTCCGACGACGAGAAGGCCGAAGCATGAACGCCACCCCCGCCACTCCCCCCGCCGCCGGCCCGGCGGTGCTCGACTCAGACGCCGAGCTCCTCCGTCTCGACTCGGTGAGCGTCGGGTACGGCGGCACACCCGTCACCCATGGTGTCGATCTCACCGTGCGACGAGGAGAGATCGTGTGTCTGCTCGGCCCCAATGGCGCCGGCAAGACGACGACCCTGCTCGCCATCTCGGGACTGATCCCGCTGATGAGGGGCTCGGTGCAGTTCCAGCAGCAGGACCTGCTGAAGAAGAGCCCCGACGCGCTCACCCGCATGGGCATCGTGCACGTGCCGGAGGACAGGTCGCTGTTCGGTGCCCTCACCGTCGGGGAGAACCTCAGGGTCGCGTCGCGCGACCCTGAGGACATCGCCCGCGTGCTCGAGTACTTCCCGAAGCTCGGTGACATCCTCGACCGCAAGGCCACGGTGCTCTCGGGCGGCGAGCAGCAGATGCTCGCCTTGGCCCGCGCCCTCGCACTTCGTCCGGCCCTTCTGATCGTCGACGAGATGAGCCTCGGGCTCGCGCCGATCGTCGTGGAGTCGATCCTCCCCGTCTTCCGCCGCATCGTCGCCGACACCGGATGCTCGGTGCTGATGGTGGAGCAACACGTGCGCCTCGCCCTCGGGATCGCCGATCGGGCCTACGTCATGTCACGCGGGCGCATCGTGCGCGAGGGAACCGCCGCACAGATCTCCGCCTCCCTCGACGAGCTGCGCGGCAGCTACCTCGGTGTTCAGACGGAGAGCTGACGGCTGGCGGATGCCGCGAACATCCGGGTGAAGGCCCGCTCGGTCGACTCGCTCGCCTCGATCAGCTCGGTCATGCCGGGCAGCACGTCGCGAGTGTCGAAATAGGCGACGCGCGACTGAGGGTCGACCGAGGCGCTGAACACCACGGGGTAGCCGCGCGCGACGTACTCCGCCACCGAAGCGTCGAAGGTCGTGGTCGCGACGCCGAAGTGGTGGAAGCCGTAGCCGCGGTCCGCGATGACGTCGCGGTGCACGGAGGGCAGGTCATCGGCCGGCTGGATGAGCTCGTACTGCAGGTGACCCCCGAAGCCGAGCGCGACGTGCGCGACGGCCTCGGTCGGTTCGCCGTGATACCGCGGGTCGTGACCTGCGAAGTCGCGGAACACTGTCCACGGCCCGATCGACAGACGTGCGGAGTACTCCGCCATGGCCTGCTCGAGGTCGGGAACGACGAACGCCAGCTGAATGACACCGTCCGTCGGCTGTCCGAAATCGAAGAGCATGCTGTCTCCTTCCGTGTCAGAACGGCTTGCCGCCCATGATGACGTTCTCCTCCGGCGGCACCGGAGCGAGGCTGACGTGCACCTCGATGCAGGTGGGCCTGCCGGAAGCGAGCGCTTCCCGCAGAGTGGGCGCGAGGTCGGCGATGTCGCTGACATCGATGCTGTCGGCTCCAAGAGCACGTGCCACCCCGCTGTAGGAACCGTTCTCGAGGCGATTGTTCACCACACGATCCGGTCCCAGTATGAGTTCCTGCGCGTGAAGCGTGGCGCCCCAGGCGCGATTGTTCAGCACCACCACCACGACCGGTAGCCCGGCCCGCACCATCGAATCGAATTCGCCGAGACTGTAGCCGACCGCCCCGTCACCGGTCACCAGCACCACCGGGCGGGTGACATCGGCAGCCTGGGCCCCGAGGGCCGTTCCCACCCCGACCCCCATCGATCCCAGGTAGCCGTGGCAGAGGTAGTCGGCGACGGGTGCGCGCGAGATGGTCTCCGACAGCCAGAGATAGGTCAGTGCACCGTCGGCGACGACCACCGATCCGGCGGGCACGGTCTCCGCGATGGCCGTCACCGCATCCATGGGGTGGATGCGGTCGTCACGCACCGCCTGGGCCGTCACGCTCTCGAAGCGACCGTCGACGAGCTCGCGCAGGCGCTCCTGCCACCGCGAGCGATCCGGCCAACCCGCCGCCCAGGTGAGGGCGGCTCGAGCGAGTTCCTCGGCGGCGGCAGCAGGGTCGCCCACGGCACCGAGTTCGATCGGCTGCAGTCGGCCGAGCTCGCGGGCGTCGCTGTCGATCTGCACCACGGCGGCGTCGCGGGGAATGAGAATGCCCGAGCCGTGCGCTGTTGCGAGCCCGAACCGCAGCCCGAAGAGCACCACCCGGTCGGGTCGTTCCGCTTCGTCGAGGCCGAACAGTCCCTGCAACAGACCGAACGACAGCGGGCTCTCCCGGATGGCGCCGAGCGCCTCGGTGTCGGAGAAGAGCGGCGTTCCGGTGATCTCGGCGAGCCGGCGGAGAGCCGCACCACCGTCACCCCTGGTGAGTTCGGAACCGGCGATGAAGACCGGCCGCTCTGCTCCGGCGAGTCCGTCGAGGATGCGCTCGACCGCATCCGCGCCCAGGGCGGCGGTCAGAGCGTGGGCGCCCAGCTCCTCCACCCCGTCGGCGAGAGCGTCGTCGACCGTGGCGGTCAGCACGTCCCAGGGGATGTCGAGCAGCACCGGCCCGCGCGGGCCGTGTGTGGCGATGCGGATGGCCTGTGCGATGAGGCGCGGGAGGAGCTCGACCCGGGTCACGCGGTGCGCCCACTTCGTGATCGGCGTAGCGATGGCGACCTGGTCGATCCCGGCCTGCAGCGTATTCGTCTCATCGACGCCGAGCGGCCCTGAAGCGGCGATGTAGAGCACCGGGGTGCGGTCGAGGTGGGCGTTGGCGATCGAGGTGACCGCGTTCGTGAAGCCGCCCCCCGCGGTGAGCAGCGCGACGCCCAGGCGATGTCCGGCCCGGGCGTACCCCTCGGCCGCGTGCCCGGCGTTCATCTCGTTGCGGGTGTCGACGATGCGGAACGACCGGTCGAGCGCGGCCTGGTAGATGCTGTCGACGTGCGCGCCGTTGATGCCGAACGCCACGTCGACGCTGGCGCGTTCCAGCGTTCTGATGACGAGTTCCCCGCCGGTTGCTGTCATTGCGTTGCTCCGTTCGTGTCGACACTGACGTGAAGTTCGGTTCCTGCCGGCCGCAGCCGGCTGTTTCAGAGTGCAGTCTCGCCCCCGTCGACGGCGAGCACGCTCCCCGTGACGAAACTCGACCGCGATGAGGCAAGCCACAGAGCGGCTTCCGCGATCTCGCGGGGCTCGGCGATCCGGCCGAGTGGCATCCTCGACGCCGCCGTCGCCGCATCGATGACACCGTCGGCCATCAGCCGGCGCACCATCTCGGTGCCCGTGAGTCCGGGTGCGATGGCGTTGACGCGCACCCCGTGGCGGCCGTGTTCGGCCGCCGCCGTGCGACTCAGACCGATCACCCCGTGCTTGGCCGCCGAGTACCCGGCCGAGCCCGGGGCACCCACGACGCCCGCCACGGAGGCGTTGTTCACGATCGACCCGCGGCCGCGAGGAATCATCTGCTCGAGCTCGTACTTCAGGCACAGCCACACCCCGCGCAGATTGACGCCCTGCACGAGATCCCAGTCGGCGGTGTCGATCTGCTCGACCCCGCTCCCCGGGGGAGCGATGCCGGCATTGTTGAACGCGGAGTCGAGCCGCCCGAATCGTGCGACGGTGGCGCCCACTACCTCACGCACGCTGGCCTCGTCGGTCACGTCGACCCGGAGGCCGATCGCCGTTCCACCTGCGGCCGCGATCTCGTTCGCGACCGCCTCCGCCGCGTCGGCGTCGCGATCGGCGATGACCACCGACGCGCCCTCTTCGGCGAACAGCAGTGCTGCCGCCCGCCCGATGCCCGCTCCGGCGCCCGTGATCAGACTGACCGTTCCCGCGAGCTCTCCGGTGCCTGCCGGCCGGGTCATCGGCCCTCCCGGCGCGCCTTGGCCTCCGCGTAGATCGGGCTGGCGAGCACGATCCTCTCGACCGCGCTGCGCCGGTCTTCGGCGGGTTCAGGCGGCAGCGACGCGAGGATGGCCTCGAACCGCTCCGCGAGGAACGGACGGTGCTCGCCGTGGGTGAGGATGTAGAGGTCGTCATTCAGGATCCCTGCGACCACCGCGCGACCCACGTCGTCAGGTTCCATCGGAGCGACGTAGAGGTCGTCGAGCGAGGCTCCGCCCGGCGACTCGCTCGCGACCTCACCGGGCGGCCTCGGGCCGTCGGCGATGTTCGTGCGCACGATTCCCGGCGCGAGCACCGACACCCCGATCCTCGTTCCGTGGAGCTCGTTGCGGAGGGCCTCCATCAGGCCCACCACCCCGAATTTCGCTGCCACGTACAAGCCTCCTGGAGTGCCCAGCAGGCCGCCTACTGAGGCCGTGGACACGACATGGCCCTCACGGCCGGAGGCGAGCATCCGAGGGACGAAGGTCTTCACGCCGTTGAAGACGCCGGTGAGGTTGATGCCGAGCACCCAGTCCCAGTGCTCGAATTCGGCCTCGATCGTGGGGGTCAAGAAGCCGACGCCGGCGTTGTTGACGAGGATGTCGATGCCACCCTGCGACTCGTCAAGCTCGCGAGCGACGGACTCGAATGCCTCGCGGTCGCGCACGTCGAGCACGAATCCCCGGGCCACCCCGCTCCGCGAGAGCTCGGCGACCGCCGCTCGCACGGAGTCGTCGGTCAGCCCGCAGAGCGCGACCCGTGCGCCCTCCGCCACGAGGGCGCGGGCGATACCCAATCCGATACCGCTGTCGCCCCCCGTCACGAAGGCCGAACGGCCGCCCAACGCGGTCATCGGTCAGCTCTCGGCAACCACGAGGCTGTCGATGCGGCCCACGCCGTCGATCTCGACGCTCACCCGGTCGCCCGGGTGCAGGAACAGCTGGGGGTCGCGGCGGAAGCCGACACCCCCGGGGGTGCCGGTGAGGATGACGTCGCCCGGTTCGAGCACCGTGAACTCCGAGATGGTCGCGATGAGGGTCGGGATGTCGAAGATGAGCTTCGACAGGTCGGAGTCCTGCACCACCTGATCGTTGACGGTCGTGCGGATGCCCGCCGCCGAGACGTCGACCTCGTCGGGGGTCATCACGGTCGGACCGAGGGGCGTCGAGGCGTCCCAGGCCTTCCCTTGGGTCCACTGGTGGGTCTTGTACTGGTAGTCGCGCATGGTCACGTCGTTGGCCACGCTGTAGCCGAGCACGTGGTCGAGGGCGTCTTCAGGGCGGATGCGCCGCCCCGGCCGCCCGATGATGACGGCGAGCTCGCCCTCGTAGTCGATCTGGGTCGACTCCGGCGGCGCGACGATGGGCGCGTCGGCGCCGACGAGGTTCGACGCGAACTTCGGGAACAGCACCGGGTAGGTGGGCAGATCGCGCTTGGTCTCCTCGATGTGCGAGGAGTAGTTGAGCCCCACGCAGAAGACCTTGCCGGGGCGGGGGCTCGACGGCAGGAGCTCGACGGCCGCCCGGGCGACGCGCTGGTGCTCCAGGCGTGTCGCCGCGGCCAGCTCGTCGGTTCCCGTGCCCGGCCCGATGGCCCGCACGCCCTCCAGCGGGATGATGTCGTCGCCGTCGACGACGCCCACGTGCGGTTCACCGTCGGCGAGGTAGCTGAGGTAGGCCATCAGATGCGCACCTCGCTCGTCTTGCGCCAGGTCGGCGTCTGGCCGCCCCAGAGGTTCACGCTGTGCGGGATCGGCTCCCAACGTCGCGGCTCGTAGGCCACCCGGTCGTCCCAGAACTTCTCCATCTCGGCGGAGAGCTCGATGTGGTTGCCCGCCGGGTCGTCGAAGAAGACGAACAGGTTGTTGCCGGGGCCGTGGCGCCCCGGCCCCCACTGCACGTCGACGTCGAGCTCGGAGAGGCGATCGCACCAGGACTTGAAGTCCTCCCATTCCGCGAGGTCGTAGGAGTAGTGGTCGATGTCGCCCGCGCGACCGGTGTCGACGATGGCGAGCGTGTGGTGGTCCTTGTCGCTGCGGAGCCAGCAGAACCGGCCGTCGGCGAGCTGGTCGGAGATGCGGAAGCCGACCGTGTCGACATAGAACGAGACCAGCCCTGGCACGTCGGTGGTGGTGAGCGTGGTGTGCTGGAACTTCACCGGGCGGCGGCCGGGGTCGGCCGCGTTCTCGCCCTGCCGCTCGACCTCGGAGTGGAAGTGCACCTCGGTGCCGTCGGGGTCGGTGAACGAGATGCCGACGGGCTCACCGGCCGCGGCGTCGATGTACGAGGGGTCGAGGTCGGCGACCTCGTGGCCGGCGGCGGTCAGACGCTCCCTGATACCGGCGATCCCGCCCTCGTCGCGCACCTCGAAGCCGTAGTGCACGAGTCCCTGTTCGCCGGGGAACAGGTCGATGACGTGGTGGCCGGAGCCCCAGCCGAGGCGCACGGCGCCGTCGGCCAGCTCCTCGTGCCGCTTCATGCCCAGCACGCGGGAGTAGAAGCGTTCGGCGGCGGCGACGTCGGGCACCCGGAAGCCGATGTGCGAGACGGCTGTCTTGCGCAGGGTTCCGGCAGTGTCGCTCTGGGACAGGGTGATGCGGTTCGCGTCACTCACGGGACATTCCTTTCTGTTCCGGCGGGCCGATCGATCACGGCCTGCGCCTCGTTTTCCGCTAGGCGGCGGGTAGGGGGTCGGAGAGGGTGAGGGCGGCGGGAACACCCCACCGCTCGAGGGCGTGCTCGGCGTCGTCGAGCGCGTCGGGAGACCAGACCGCGGCGACGAAGTGGTCGGGCCGCAGCACGACGAACGAGCCGCGGGCGGGGGCGAACTCGCGGTAGAGCAGTGTGTCGAGGTCGACCGCCACGTGCACGCGCTCGTCGACGACGATGGTGTCGTCGAGGGGCACGCTGATCAGCGGCGCGTGCAGACGGCGGGCTATCGGGGCCACGGCGTCCCACGCCGCCGCGTCGACGTCGACCCCCACGAGCGCCCACCCCGAGCCCACCATGCTGTCGAAGGGCACCGTGCGCCGCACCGAGAAGTCGAACACCCGGGGCTGCCCGATCTGGGTACCCACGAGCGGATGGTCGCCATCGACGAGACCGTCGGTGTAGCGCACGACGGGGCGGTAGCGCATCTCCTCGAAGAAGCGGCGGCCCTCCTCGGTGTGCAGCGAGTTCCGCACGACGGTGTCGCGGAACTCGGCGAGGCGACGGTCGGTCGTCATCACCACCCGGCCGAGCCTCTCGGAACTCCGGATGACCGCCTCCGCGTGAGGGCGGCGCTCGGTCTCGTAGGAGTCGAGGGCGGAGTCGGCGAGGCGGCCGGCGAGGCATTCGGCGATCTTCCAGCACAGATTGGCGGCGTCGCGGAGGCCCGAGTTGAGCCCCTGCCCGGCGAACGGCGGCATCATGTGCGCCGCGTCGCCCAGCAGGAACACCGGGCCCTCTCGGTAGTGGTCGGCGTTCAGGCCGTGGAAGCGGTACGACACCGCGCGCTCGACCTGGTCGGGGGTGATCGTGCGGTAGCGCGAGACGAGTCGTTCGATGAGCTCGAACTCGGGTTCTTTGCCGGCCTCGCCCTCTCCCGGGAAGAGCCGGAACTCGTACCGGCATCGCCCGTCGAGCCCGGGCACGATCACATGCGGCCGCTCGGGCAACGCGTGGTGCATGCCGTAGCGCTCGGTGCGGGTGTCTCCCGTGGTGTCGACGACGAGCCACACGTCGTCGTGACTGCGACCGCTCATCGTCGAGCCGAGCAGCGAACGCACCGTCGAGCGGCCGCCGTCGGCGCCGAGCAGGTAGCGCGCCCGGATGGTGCGCGGGGAGTCGCCTCCCGTGGTGGCCTCGACGCCGTCGGAGTCGAGGTGGATGCTCGTGAGCGCAGCGCCGAGCAGCACGCGCACGTTCGAGTCGTACCGCAGGGCCCCCATCAGCACGCGCTCGAGATCGGGCTGGGCGAACGGGTTCTTGAAGGGGAACCCGTTGCGGAACGGCGCCGCCGACCGGGCGTGGAACAACGGCCGGTCGTCGGCACCGTAGTATCTCGTGCCGGTGCCCGGCACGATCACCGACATCACCTGCGACTCGATGCCCGCGTCTTGGTAGGAGCGCAGTGACTCGTCGTCGAGGCTGATGGCCTTGGGGTCGTTGCTCGTGTGCAGATTGCGCTCCGCGAGCACGACGCCGACACCCCGCGCTGCCAGCAGCAGCGCCGCCGTCATGCCCACCGGGCCGGCACCGACGACGAGCACGTCGCAGGTCTCGACCTCGCGGATCACGAGCGACCCTCGGCGTGGTTCTCGACGTCTTTGCCTAGCATGCAGGAAACTATACCTGATAAACAGGACTGCAGTCGGTATCCGGCAGACTGGTTACGCTGAGGTTCGTGGGCGCGAAGCGAGGGAGCGGAATGAACGAGAGCGGTTACCGCGAGCGGAACAGCACCGCCGACCGTGCCCTGACGATCCTCGAGATGTTCGACGACGATCGCCTGATCATCACCGCGGTCGACGTCGCCGAGACCCTCGGTGTCGCCCGGTCGACCGCCTACCGCTATCTGCAGACGCTCGTGACGGCGTCGTTCCTGGAGGAGGACCCGGGCCGCGGGTTCCGCCTCGGAGTGAAGATCCTGCAGCTGTCGCGCATCGCCCGCCGGAGCCAGGGAGTGGCCGAACTCGCCCTGCCCACCATGCGGC
Organism: Herbiconiux sp. SALV-R1; assembly: GCF_013113715.1. Classification (GTDB taxonomy): domain Bacteria; phylum Actinomycetota; class Actinomycetes; order Actinomycetales; family Microbacteriaceae; genus Herbiconiux. The sequence continues at coordinate 4,173,764 of NZ_CP053344.1, read as the reverse complement.
AGCTCGCCGAGGAGCTGCACCAGACGGTGCTGCTCACCCGGCTCTCGGGCAACTCGATCGTGTGCCTCGAGCGGGAGGAGTCGCAGCGGCAGTACGTGCGGCTGTCGTACGAGCGGGGATCGTTGCTCGACATCAACGCCGGCGCCAGCGCCCTGGTGCTGCTGGCCTGGCTGCCCGAGGCGCGCGTGCGCGAACTGCTCGCCGCCCAGCCGCTCACCCGGTTCACCGACGCCACCCTGGTCGACCCCGACGCCATCGTCGAGCGACTCGCCGCCATCAGGAGCGACGGATTCGCCGTCACGCGCGGCGAGGTCGACCAGGAGGCGATGGGTATCGCCGCCCCCATCTTCTCGAGCGGGGGCACGGTGGTGGCGGGCCTCAGCGTGGTGCTCATCCAGTCGCGCATCGACCAGGAGGCGGTGCCCTCGATCACCGACGCCATCGTGCGTGCCGCGGCTCACCTCTCCGAACGGGTGACCCTGCACGACGCCTGACCGGCGGCGGTGCGGCACCGCCGGAGCCGACCCGGGCACCTCAGAACCTGATCACCGGCTTGACGACCGTGCCCCGCTCCGACGCCGACACCGCCTCCTCGAGCTCGTCGAGCGCGAAGTGCTGCACCAGCCGGTCGAAGGGGAACCGACCCGAGCGATGGTGCCGGATGAGCTCGGGGATGAACTCCCGCGGCACGCTGTCGCCCTCGATGATGCCGCGGAAGGTGCGCCCGAACAGCATGTGGGTGAGGTCGAGCGACACCTCGGTGCCGGTCTTCGAGGCGCCGATCAGCCCGAAGGTGCCGGCGATGCGCAGAGACTCGATCGCCTGCCGCACGACGGCGGGGTTACCGGTCGTGTCGAGGGCGAACTCGACACCGCCGCCCGTCAGTGCGCGCACGGTCTCGACGACGGGCGCCGCCGTCGGGTCGACCACGTGCGTCGCACCGAGTTCGAGCGCGAGCTGCAGGCGGGACTCCTGCAGGTCGACGGCGACGATCGTCGAGCATCCGGCGATCACCGCGGCCATGATCGCCGACAGACCCACGGCCCCCGCACCGAACACGGCGATGGTGGAGCCCGCCGGGGGCCGGAGGCTGTTCAGCACGGCGCCGGCGCCGGTCTGGATGCCGCACCCGAGCGGCGCGGCCAGGGTGAGGTCGAGGTCGTCGTCGACCTTGACCACGCACGACGCCGGCGCGAGCAGATGGTCGGCGAAGCTCGACTGGCCGAAGAACCCCGCTCCCATCTCGTCGCCGTTCACGTCGTGCGCGGCCGGCGCGCCCTGCTGCCAGGAGCCGAGGAAGTTGAGCTCGAACGCCGACTGGCAGAGCGCGGGCCGGCCCGCTGCGCAGGTGGAGCAGACGCCGCACGAGACGAAGCTCAGGATGACGTGGTCGCCGGGTGCGAGGCCCTGCACGTCGGGGCCGACGGCTTCGACGATGCCGGCGCCCTCGTGGCCGAGCACCACCGGGAAGGGCACCGGGTAGTGGCCGTTGCGCACGATGGCGTCGGTGTGGCACACGCCGCTCGCGACCAGACGCACCACGACCTCGTCGGCCTCCGGTGCGCGCAGGCGCAGCGTCTCGGTGACGAAGGGGCCGCGGGGTTCTCTGACGACGGCGGCCCGGATCTCGATGGTCATACCGGCTCCTTGCTCTCGGCGCTCTCGGTGCTCTCGGTGCGGGCGGCGGAGGCGGCCGCGGGGTCAGCCGACGAAGCCGGGCGACGTGCGTCGAGGCGGCGGCCCACGGCCGCGACGAGCCGGCCGACCCCGCCGAGGATGCCGCCGGGAAGCACCTTGATGAGCACGATCAGCAGCGCCCCCTCGATCAGGATGCTGAGGGTCGGCACGTTCCTCAGCTGCACCGTGATGACGTAGTAGATGATGACGGCGCCGATGGTCGGGCCCCAGACCCGGCCGAGGCCCCCGACGATGGCCATCACGATGAACGTCATCGACCAGTTGATGCTGAACGACGAGAACGGTTCGATGGTGATCTGCTGCACCGCGATGCAGCCCCCGGCCGCTGCGGTGATGGCGCCGGAGAGGCCGATGGCGGCGAGCTTCAGCCGCACCGGCGACAACCCCAGGCTGTCGGCGACGTCCTGGTCGTCCCGCACCGCCATGAGCCGCAGCCCGAACGCGCTGTGGTAGACGGCGATGCAGACCCCGACGGCGACCACCGCGACGACGACGGCGAGCAGATAGAGGGTGCTCCGTCCTGGCACCTCCGACATCGGCACGGCGATGCCGGTGGCCGCGCCGGTGACGTCCCAGTTCGACATCCAGATCAGGGCCGCCAGCGCCACGGCCATGGAGCCGATGGTGAAGTAGGCGTCTCTCAGCCGGAACAGGATCGCCCCCATGACGAGCGCCAGCACGGCCCCGCAGACGGCCGAGGCGAGCAGGGCCGGCACGACGCCCCACCCCAGGTCGCGCAGGATGAGCACGGTGGCGTAGGCGCCGGTGCCGATGAACGCCGAGTTGGCCAACGAGAACTGGCCGGCGAAGCCGCCGATGATGTTCCAGGCGCTGGCCGCCGCGATGTAGAGCAGCAGGGTCGTCAGCAGATCGAGCTGCAGCTTGCCGAGCACCCCCGAGAGCGCGAGTAGCACGGTCGCCAGCACGACGAGGGTGCCGATGGAGCGGTACATCATGGCGCGCCGACCCGCGGGCCGGGCGATCGCGTCGAACACGGTGGCGGCGGTCATCCCTGCACTGCTTTCTCTCGGAGGTGCTCTGCCCGGGCACCCTTCACGGTGTCGCCGATCCGCTGCGTGAACGGCTTCAGCAGCAGGATGACGATGAAGGCGGCGTAGATCACGAAGTCGCGGTACTGCCCGCCCACCACCGCGCTCCCGACGCTCTGGATGACACCCAGGGCCAGGCCGCCCCAGAGGGTGCCGAGCACGCTGCCCGTGCCTCCCAGCACGACCACCGTGAAGCCGATCAGGATGTAGGAGGTGCCGGTGCTCGGGGTGAAGGAGTAACCGATGCCGATGAGCACGCCGGCGACGGCGGCGAAGCCGGCCGCCGCCGCGAAGGTGATGGCGTACACGTGCTTGACGTCGATCGCCATCGTGCCGGCGGTGGCCGGGTCGACGGCGGCGGCTCGCAGCACCGTGCCGAACCGCGTCCTGGTCATCGCGAGATGCGTGGCGACGACGAGCACCACCCCGATCACGAAGGCGATGACGTCGGAGACCCGCACCGTCTGTCCGAAGAGCTGCACGCCGTCGAGGGCGTACGCGGCCGGCATCGACCTCGCGTTGCCGCTGAAGGCGATGACGAGGGCCGAGCTGACCAGCAGCGAGATGCCGAAGGTCGCCACCAACGGCGGCTCGAGCCCTCGGCGCAGCAGCCCGGTGAGCAGGTAGCGCTGCACCGGGTAGGCGATCGCGGCCACGACGGGGGCGACGACCAGCATCGACACGAGCGGATCCCAGCCCAGGACGGTGACCAGCAGTGAGGCGCCGTACGCCCCCATCACGATGAGCTCGCCGTGGGCGAGGTTCACCAGGCGCATCACGCCGAACACCAGCGACAGTCCGAGCGCCACGATGGCGTACAGGCCGCCGATGAGCAGTCCGCTGATGATCACTCCGCCGTCGATCATGATCGTCGCCCCCTTCGCATCCGGTCGTTACTTCAGGCCGGCGACGGGCGCTTCGAGGGTGCCGGAGTTCGCCCCCTGGGGGTTCACCTGCACCATCTGGTCACCCTGCCACTGCGACGACACGGGGGTGATGTCGGCGACGTTCTCGTCGCTGAACGAGATGTCGCCCACCGCGTACTCCTTGTCGGTGGCACCGATCGCCTCGTTGATGGCGCTGCCGTCGGTCGACCCCGCCGCGGCGATGGCGTCGAGCAGCACCTGCGCGGCGCTCTGGGAGATGATGAGGGTCGAGAGGTCGACGTTCTGCCCGAGCTGGGCGCCGAACTTCTCGGTCAGCCGAACGGCGTCAGGATGCTCGGAGGTCTCGTAGAAGTTCGTCGAGGTCGTGCCTTCCGCCGTCTCGCCGAGTTCCTTCTGGAAGGCCGCGGTCGCGGCGCACTTCTCGCAGAAGGCGACCTGCGGATCGAACTGGAGCGCCTTCATCTGCTTCCACAGGGCGAACGCGTCGGGCGGGGTCATCTGCGCGATGACCACCTCGGCCCCCGCGGCCTTGGCGTCGTTGATGAAGGAGGAGAAGTCGGAGGTGCCCACCGGGAACTCGGAGTGCGACACGATCTCATACCCGAACGTCGGGGCCTTGGCCTCCCACAGCGCACCCATGGTGATGCCGTCCTCCTCGTTGTCGGTGAACAACGCGACCTTCTTGTTGGTGGCGACCAGGTCGGAGGTGGTGAACTGCAGGTCGGTCATGGTCTCCTCGTCGAAGAACATGTCCCAGGCGTAGGTCCAGCCGCTCTCGTTGCCCGCGCGCCAGGCACGCGTGGGGGTGAGCGAGGTGACGAAGGGCACCTGCTCCACCTCCGCGACGTTCGACATGGGGATGTTCAGGGGCGGGCTCACCGAGCCGAGGAGCGCGACGGCGCCGTTCTCGAGGATGAGGCTCCTGGCCTGATCGCCCGCGGTCGTCGAATCGGACTTGTTGTCCTGCACGACGAGCTCGACCTGGTGCGCGGTGCCGTCGATCTCGATGCCGCCTGCCGCGTTCACCTGGTCGACCGCATCCTGGTAGCCGTCCTGGATGAGGGGGCCGAACCCGGCGAGCGACCCCGTCAGCGGGATGCTCGCACCGATCGTGATGGTGTCACCGTCACCGGAGCCTCCACCGTCGCCGCCGGCGCCGCTGCATCCCGCGAGCAGCAGGGCGAGGACCGATACCGCCGACACTGCCGACATCGTTCGTTTCATTCGTTCATTCCTCTCGGGTCGCCGTGGTGCACGGCAGCTGTGGGTGCTACAGGCCCAGATAGGCCTGGTGGAGAACGGACTTCGACAGTCCGCTGGGGGCGCCGTCGTAGACGACGGCGCCGCGGGAGAGCACATAGGCGTGGGCGGAGACGGAGAGACTGCGCTCGGTGTCCTGCTCGACGAGCAGCATGCTCGTCGCCGTCGCCGCGATGCGGCCGAGGGCCTCGTAGATCTCGTCGGCGACGCGGGGTGAGAGCCCCAGGGTCACCTCGTCGCACAGCAGCAGCCGGGGCGCCGACATCAACGCCCGCCCGATGGCCACCATCTGCTGCTGCCCGCCCGACATGGTGGTCGCGATCTGGCGCCGACGGTCTCTCACCACCGGGAAGATCTCGTACACCGTCTCCAGCCGACGCCGGCGTTCCGCACGGTCGGTCCCGAAGGCTCCCAGCTCGAGATTCTCGGCGACCGTGAGGCCGGGGAAGAGCTTGCGACCCTCCTGGCAGTGGGCGATGCCGAGCCGAGCCCGGCGGTGGGCGGGCACCGCGGTGATGTCCTCCCCGTTCCACCGGATCGACCCGGCCGAGGCGGGGAGCAGGCCGCTGATGGCCTGGGTGAGCGACGTCTTGCCGGCGCCGTTGGCACCGAGCACCGTGACGATCTCCCCCGGTTCGATGACGATCGACGCGCCGTCGAGCGCGGTGATGCCCGCCCGGTGGGCGCTCACACCGGCCAGCTCGAGCCGGGCGCCTTCGCGCGGGGCGTGCTCACCGCGTTCACGCACCGACAGCCCCTCGGTCGGGGCCTGGCGGCCCGAGCCGAGGTAGATGCGGCCCACCTCCTCGTCGGCGGTCACCTCCGCGGGAGTGCCCTCGGCGATCAGCGACCCCCAGTTGAGCACGAGCACCCGGTCGGCGAGCGAGTGCACGACCTTCTGCACGTGCTCCACGATCATGAGCGACGTACCGCGCTCGTGGATGCGCGCGATGAGCGCGATCGCGTCGTCGAGCTCGCCCTCGGTGAGGCCCGCGCTCACCTCGTCGAGCAGCAGGAGCACCGGGTCTGACGACAGGGCACGTGCCACCTCGAGTCGCTTCAGGTCGAGCAGCGGCAGCTGGCTCGCCAGGCGCGAGCGCTTGGTGTGCAGTCCGGTCTGCTCGAGGATGTCGTCGAGCCGCTCGCCGGCCGAACCGCTCCGTCTCGAGGCGCCGGCGGTGAGGCCCACGCGGATGTTCGCCTCGACCGTCAGGGAGCCGAGCGGCTTCGGCACCTGACGGGCGAGGGCGATGCCCGAGCGGGCCAGCACGTGCGCGGGCTTGCCGTCGGTGCGGCCCTGGCCGCGCAGCTCGATGCTGCCCCGCGTGGGCTTGTCCTGACCGGCGATCAGCTTGAGCAGAGTGCTCTTCCCGGCGCCGTTCGGGCCGATGACCGCGAGCTTCTCGCCGGGCGAGATGGCGAAGCTCAGGTCGTCCACCGCCGTGACGCCGCCGAAGCGCCGGGTCAGGCCGCTCACCGAGAGGATCGGTTCAGAAGAAGTGGGCACCATTGCCCCCGCCATTCGTGTGTCTTGTTTTACAGGACTTATGTCTTGCTAAACGAGACTATAGCGACCGTCCATGAGTGGGTCAACAGGCGCATCCGGCTCACTGGGCGGCGATCGCGCTCTCCAGCACGTCGCGGCCCGCCCAGCTGCCGTGGAAGCCGAACGGAACCCGCACCGGGAGCGGAACCCGAGCCAGGGGCTCGCGCGTCATGCGCACGGCGTCGTGCACCAGCAGCTCGCTGAGCTCGGTCGAGGGGTTCCACCAGATCGACAGGATGTACCCGTCGTCTTCGGCGACTCCGCCCTCCCGCGCCACGAAGACCGGTTCGCTGGGGTTCGTCAGACCATCGACGCCCTCCACGACCACCGTCGAGTCGAGCAGGTGATCGTGCTTGGCGAGGCCGTCGCTCATCGTCTGCCGGTCGAGCGACCTGGTCGTCACGAAGTAGCCGAAGCGGTGCTCGGCGCCCACATAGGCGTCGTTGATCTTCGGGAACTCCCCCGCGATGCCGCTGATCATCCGGTCACTCACCGCACCCGTCTTCACGTTGACCCTCCACTGCCACGGCAGGGCGGGCGGGAACCACTCGTGCGACGACAGCGGGGTGTTGCCCGAGGCGGGGTTCCCGAGTCGGGGGATGCGGTGCAGGTCGATGACGACCTCGTCGCCGATCTCGTAGGCGTTGTAGAAGTGCGTGGGGCCGAAGACCCCGTTCGCCTCGTACCAGGTCACCTTCTTGGTGCGGCGGTGCATCATCACGATCTGCGTGCCGTGGGGCAGCACGCTCTCGTCCCAGATCACGCCGGGGCGGCCCTGCATGATGAGGTCGAGGCGGAACAGCGACGGCGTGACGAAGAAAATCGCGTAGTTGTCGCTCACCACGAAGTCGTGCATGAGCACGGGCAGTCCGACGTCGATGATGTGGCTCTCGACGATCTGGCCGGTGGAGACGTCGGCGCGGTACCAGGTGATGGTGGGGCCCTTGGCGGCGAAGAAGAGCATGTCGCCGGTGAGCCGGTCGATCTTGTAGTGCGCCGTGCAGAGGGTGTCGATGCCGCCCTGGAAGTCGTAGGCACCCTTGGTGGCCAGGGTCTCCGGGTGCAGCTCGTGCGGCAGACCGCCCTCGTAGTACACCAGCAGCTTGTCGTCGAAGATGCCCACGTTGGTGTTGGCGACGTTCTTCGCCGGCGGCGCCCCGGCGGGGAGGCGGCCGGGAGTGCCGCCGCTGACGAAACCGCTGTACACGGCCTCCCCCTGGTCGACCTCGACCTTCATCGAATCGGTCTCGACCCACCGGGTGCGGTAGGCCACCTTGCCGTCGCGCACGTAGACGCCGCACACCATGCCGTCGCCCTCCCACCAGTGGTACCGGTCGGTGTTGCGGGGCTCGAAGCGCGGGTTCGACGAGATGCGGAACAGGGCGCCGGAGAGATCGGCGGGGAGCTCTCCGATCACGGGCAGGTCGAAGGCCTCCGACTCCTCGGCCCATGGGGCGAAGGGTCCGTTGAGGAACTTGTTGTCGGTCGGCCACAGCGCCATGGGAGTCCTTTCGCAGCTCGGACGAGCGCCCTCCTCGATGAGGGCCGTCCGTGCGAATGATCCTCACCCGGCCGCCGACGGCGCACCAGCGCTCCGACACTACGATCCCGTCGTTTTTCGGCGTTCAGAGCGCAGAATCGGGCGTCACGCCGGTCTGCCCGGAACGCCTGACGCCCACCGCACCCGAGCGCCCGTCACTCCCCGAGCGAGGCGATCTCGAGCGCCACCAGAACCTCCAGCCACCGCTCGTCGAGGTCGCTCGCGAGCAGGTCCCTCGCCCGCTGCACACGGGCCGCGACGGTGTTGGGTGCCACCGTCAGCGCGGTCGCGACGGCGGAGCGGCTGCGATGGGAACGGAGGTAGAGCCGGAGCGTCTCGCGGAGTTCGCGGCTGCGCGCATCCGTTCCGAGCAGCGGCCCGATCTCGGTCTGCGCGAACCGCTCAGCGGCCTCGCGGTCGACGGCGAGCAGCGCCCCGAGCCCGTCGGAGTACGAGCTCCAGAAGCCGCGACCGCCCGCGTCTCCGGCGAGGCGGTGCAGGCCCCGGGCGGTGAGCACGCCCACGCGCACCCCCGCCGCCCCGCTGCCCGGCGGACCCACCGCGAGCCGCAGCCAGCTGGGCCGCGGCACCCGGCGCATGGTCTCCACCACGTCGCGGTCGACCGCGCCGGGGTACCGCCACCACAGCGCGGTGACCTCGCCCAGACCGATCGCCACGAAGTCGCGGGCGCCCGTGGCGACGGCGATCTCGGCGAGCAGCCGGTGCATCTCGGTGTCGCGGTCGGGAACGAAGGTCGTGACGCTGGCCCAGGCGAGCGCGATCACGTGGGTGCCCGAGAGGGGCAGCCCCAGCACCGCCTCGGCGTCGCGCGGCGGCGCGTCGCCCGCCGCGAGCGACTCCAGCACCGATCGGCGCAGAACCGCGCTGCGGCCGTTCCACAGTCGCCGCTCGTCGTCGTAGGCGTCGCTGAGATCACGGATGTACGCGTTCGCGTAGTCGAACATGCGCGTGTTCAGGGCGCGCACGTCGGCGACGAGCTCGTCGGTCTCGGCCTCCTCGAGCGCCGAGAGCAGCGCGTCGAGCACCCGGGTGTGCGACGCCCACACCGTTCTCAGCACCGCGCCCACGTTCACGCCCTGCCGCACCGCGACCCGCGCGTTCGCCACCGCTCCCGGCGGCGCCGTCACCCGTGCCGGCGGGGTCTCCTCGTGCAGCGCGACCAGCGACGAGAGCAGGCACTCCTCACAGCCCTGCCGCTCGAGCCCGGTCGCCATCGTCGACATCTCCGGCGACGACCGGTGCACGTCGCCGACCACACGCACCGCGGTCTCGATGGCCCAGGCGGCGACCACGGGGCCGAGCGCCTCGATCGCCGCGCTCAGCTCGGCCGGGGTGGCGGCCGACTCCCGCAGCAGCGAGTCGACGGCGCCTTCGGGCCGGAGCCCGCGCATCCATGCAGCTCCCCCGGTCACGGCCTCGTCACCACCCGGCGGCCACCTCGTCCACTCACCCCAGCACCTTACCGCGCGGCCCTCGCGCGTCGATCGGTACCGCGGCGCCGGCCCGACGCCGAGCTGGACGGTGCCACGGATGCGGGGGCGGCGCACAGGGTCACACTTGAGCATCGCGTGGACAGGGGGCGACCATGACGGGCACGACCGACAGCACACGTGCGCAGACTCCGGCGACGGCCTGAGCGGCGCTGGTCGCGGCGGAGGATCGTCGTGACGGGCGTTGCCGGGGGTGCTCCTGCTCGCGGTGGGTCGAGACCGATCTGCCGGAGATCGGGGCGGCGATGATCGCATCCGCGCCATCGACGTCAGCGGCCAGCGCATCGACGACGCGCCGCAGCGGGCGACCTTCACACCCGGCCGCTTCTCGTACACCGCCGACGACACCGGGCCGAGCAGTTGTCCGCCGGCCTCAGCCGCCGAAGCCCGCGAGCACCTCGCGCAGCGCGTCGTACGCGGGCGTCGGCTCGCCCTCGTCGAAGAGGAGGTCGTGCCCGTGCTGCAGGGCGCCGTCGCCGTCGAGGAAGACGTCGTACCGATCGTCGACCCCCCAGGTCGTGTACGACACGCAGGTCTCCGAGCGGAGGCAGGTGCTCAGCGCCGTCGCGTACTGCTCCGCCTGGGCGTCGAGGCCGTCGCTGCCCGGAACGTCGTTCTCCGAGATCCGCACCACCAGGCCGGCATCTCCGAACGTCTCGAGTGTCGTGGTGAGGTCGTCGGCGGAGATGGCGTCGGTGTCGAGGTCGTAGACGTGCGCTTGGAGGCCCACCCCGTCGATGTGCCCGCCCTGCCGGTTCGTGTCGAGGGCGAGCTCGAGCAGGGCGTCTTGTCGGGGCCCGGGCACGTCGGCGCCGTTCTCGTTGATGAACTGCAGCACCCCGGGGTCGGCGTCGTGAACGGCCCTCGAGACGACCGCCGGGTAGCCCGGCCCGAAGACGCGGAACCAGATGTTCTCCTGCAGCTGCGTTCCCTGGTCGACGTCGAACGGTTCGTTGACGACGTCGAGGGAGTGCAGCCGGCCCGCGAAGTGGGTGACGACGGTGTCGACGTAGTCGAGCAGGATCGCGGAGCTCGCCTCGCGCTCCCCTTCGGAGTCGACCGGCAGGTCCTGCATCCAGCGGGGCATGGCCTCCGAGAAGGCGATGGTGTGGCCGTGCACCGCGATCCCCTTGCTCTCCGCGAGGTCGAGCACGGCATCGGCCTCCTCGAAGAGGTACTCGCCCTGCCGCGGCGACAACGCCTGCGGCTTCATCACATTCTCGGGGGTGAGCGCGCCGAAGTTCCCGACGAACGCGCTCGCGTACTCCGCGTCGGAGGCGAGCGGGCCGAGGGCGACCGCCGCGCCGACGAGGAACCCCGGGCGAGCCTGGGTCGCGAGAGCCTGCAGCCCGTCGGCCGACGGGCTCGCGTCGGCGGCGACGGACCCTGCTGCGGAGAGGGATGCGCCACCGGTCGCCGCGGCGGTGAGCGAGCTGACTGTGAAAGACCCGTCGTCGCTCGACAGCCCGAGCCACAGCTGGCCCGAGTCGAAGACGCCGGCCGCCGAGACGGATGCGACGGTCTCGCCGCCGCTCGCCACCTCGAGCCGATCACCGGAACGGTGCACGGCGAGTTCCGCCCCGGGTTCGGAGAGCGTCACGTGCTCCTCGGTCGCCGGCTCGGGGTCGGTCACCTCCCGCTGCACCGAACCGTCGAAGACCGCGACCCCGAGGTCGTCGCCGCGCAGCGTGAGCTGCACGCCAGGCGGCTCGATGCGGAACTCGTCGGCGATCACCGGCGGTTCGTCGTACACGGCAAGAGTTGCATCGGCGATGACCTTCTCGAAGGTCGTGCTGATCGTGAAGTCGCCGCTGGCCACCAGATGTGTTCCCGCCAGATCGACCGGCGGGTTCGGCTGCCCACCCCCGCCGTCCTGCTCGACGATGCGTCGCCCCGTCGCGGCGACGCTCAGGCCGTCGACACCTTCCACAACCCCGGGAACATGGCGCCAGTCCTCCTGCAGCAGGTCGATGACGACCTCCGGCGCGGGGTCTGCCGACGTGCATCCGGTCAGAGCCAGCACGATGCCGATGCCCGCGGCCCCCACCATGCCCGCCGCGCGCCCTCGTCGAAGGCGCGTGCTGCAGAAGGTCATGCTGTCATCCTGGCGTGGTGCCGCCCCGGAGCGACAGTCGTCAGCCGATGTCACCCGCCACGATGGCGTCGGCGTACTTGCGCACGTCGGGGCCGGGCTCGTAGTCGATGAAGCGGTCTTTCAGGTGGCGGTTGAGCTCGGCGTACACCTCGTCCGGCGAGGCGTCGGCGTGGGAGGCGGCGGTCGCCTCGACGGCCTCCTGCAGCACCCGGTCGGCATCGTCGAGGATCTTCGCGCGTGCTTCGTCGTTCCAGCGGATCTTTGTCTTCTCCATGCGCCCCACGCTAGGCCTCCCCTCGCGACCGGCAAGGGGCTTGCCGGTCGCCCTCACGGGAGTAGGGCCGCGGGGGCCGTGCCGACGTCTTACCGGCCCATTCGCGCGAACCGTCGCCTCCCGACGAGCGCTCCCACACCTGCGGCAAGGAGCAGTGCGACCAACCCGACGGCGTTCGCCGGGGATGCGCCCGTGTCGGCGAGGCGAGACGACCCCGCGCCGGCGCCGGCGGCGCCTCCCCCTCCACCGGCGTTCGCCTTCGACGCGTCGTAGCTGAGCGAGATGCGCTTGTCCGCGTCCATCACGGTGACGACCGGGTCTGCCGCCCCGGCATCCGCCGGCTCGAGGATGCGCGCCGTGCACTCTGCGCCACGGTCGATCCCGCTCACCGTCAGCGTGCGCTGCTCCCCCGCGAAGCGCAGCTGCTCTGAGGTGACGACGTCGCCGGCCACCGTGCAGGTCACCCCGACGCTCACGTCAGGCTTCGCTCCCGTCGCGTTGAGGACGGGCTGGTCGATCGTCAACGTCGTGGAGAGCTGCGGAGGCACCACCGGAATGATGAGCACCACGCCGTCGTCGAACACCGTCGGGTCGAGGGTGCCGCCCGTCAGGAAGATCGCCCCGTCGACCGCGTACGACGACCCCGCTCCCCCGCCGCCGCCGGCCGAGCTCTCGCCGCCGCGGCGGCCGAAGCTGCCGCCGCTGACGATGCCGCCCCCACCCCCGCCGCCGGGGGCCTTCAGGAACTCGCCATTCTGACCGTCGTCACCCGAGGCGCCGTCGGAGAAGCCCCCCGCACCTCCGTCGCCACCGAACAGGCCCCCGCCTTGACCGCCCGCGCCGGCCTCGCCGATGCCTCCGGCCACCGGCGTGCCGATGCCGACACCCCCGTTGCCGCCCGAGCAGTTGCAGACCGCGTCGAAGATGGGGCCGCCGGCGCCGCCACCCCCGCCCGCCCCGATGCTCGGAGCCGAGTTCCCCGGGACCACCGCGGAGGATCCACCCCCTCGCCCACCGGTCTTGGTCAGGTCGTGCGCGCTTCCGCCGGCCCCTCCCGACGACCATCCGTACCCGCCGTGGTCGCCCGCGCATCCGACGACCACCTTCAGCTGCGTGCCGCCCGCAACCGCGAACTGACCCGTGACGAGCGCGCCGGCCCCGCCCTGACCGTTGTCCTCGGTCGACTCGCCCGCGCCTCCTGCGGCGACCACCATCACACCGGTGGCCGCGTCGGGCAGCACGTCGTCTTGGGTGCCGCTGGCGCAGGTGAAGACGGATCCGGACGAGGTGTAGAGGAGCACGGTTCCGTCGCCGGCCGCGTTCCACGGCCCGGAGGCGAGGAAGCGCCAGGTCACGACCGAGGGCGCGACGTACGACTGGCCGCCCCCGCCGCCGCCCGCGGAGGCGTAGTCCTCGGTGCCGTCGGGTGTGCCCGTGAACCCGCTCGATCCGCCGCCGCCGCTGCCGCCGTCGGCGTACCCGCCCCCGCCCGCTCCGGGAGTCGGGGCGATCGAGACCGTCGTGTTGTCCTCACCGTCGGGCTGCCCCGCTCCTCCGCCGTCGCCACCCTGGGCTCCGTCGCTCGAGGTGCCCGTCGGGGAGCCGTTGCCGCCCGAGGAGGCGGGCTGCCCGCCGTCTCCCCCGCTGCCGCCCGGCGCACCTCCACCGAGAGCGTCGCCTCCGGCACCGCCACCGCCTCCCGCGACCGCTATCACCTCGCCCGACGTGCCGTCGAGCACCGCACTCGACCCTCCGCCCCCGCCACCGGTCGGCATGAAGTCGGGGGTGGCGACCGAGCGGCCGCCCTTCCCGCCCGAGGTGAAGCCGACGCCCGGTGCCGCGCCCGAGGCGGCGCCGCCGATGATGACGTCGAGCGTCTGACCCGCACTCACCTCGAAGGTCGCCATGGTCAACCCGCCCTGGCCGCCGGGCTGCCCCGAGCTGTTCGCACCCCCCGCTCCGCCGATGACGAGGGCGGTGATGCGGCTCACACCGGTGGGGACGGCGACCTCGTGCGACGACCCCGGCTGCCCGTCGACCTGGCAGAACCCGGTCTCGAAGGAGCATCCGTCGGCGACGCTCTCATCGGCGGCGCTCTCGCGGGCGACTGCCGATGACGGAACGGCGAACCCGGCGCCCACGAGTGCGACGGCCGCCCCCAGGGCGAGCAGGTGACGCAGACGGGCGATGCCTCGCGCTCGCGGTGCGGTGACGACGGATGCGGGCATTGGGTCTCCAAGGTCGGGGCCGGAAGGAGCACCAGTATATTGGTGCTGGTTCCGCCCGGGTCAACCCCCCGATCGGGTCTCCTCGCGCGGGATCCGAAGGTGCCGCAACGCCAGCATGGCCGCCGCGGCCGGCGCGGGATCGCCCTGCCGGAACGCCTCCACCACGCCGAGCTGCGCCCTCTCGACCGTGTCGACGTCGATGTGGTCGGGAAGACTCAGCCCGCCCAGCCTGATGACGAACACGACGCGACGAAGGGCGTCGACCAGCACCGGGTTGCGCGACAGCGGGAGAGGCACGGCGTAGAACGCGAAGTTCGTGCGCGCCATGCCGATGTCGTCGGCTGCAGCACGCGCTGCCCCGAAGGCCGCGTGCTGCTCGACGAGCGACGCGACGATGCCGGCGTCTGCGCGAGGGATCACCTCTTCGCAGAGCACCTGGAACAGACCCGTCCACGTGTGCAGGGCCTGCTCGGTGCGCACCGGCGACACATCGACGATTCGTGTGTGCCGGTTCGCTGCCGACTCGATGACACCGAGCATCCGGAGCCTCTGGATCGCTTCGCGCACCGGGGTGCGCGAGATGCCGAGGTGCTCGGCGATTGTCGCGTCGTGCACGGTCATGCCGGGCCCCAACTCGCCGGAGACGAGCGCCGCGCACATCGCCTCGAACACGACGTCGGCCGCGGCCCCACGAGGAATCGCCGCGCCCTCGATGCGGGGCAGGAACGAGTCGATCGCCTTGAGCACCACGCCTGAACCCTAGTCGACGCGCACCCCACCTCACTCCGCGGAGCGGTCGGTGATGTCGACGACGGCGACGTACAGGGCTTTGCGGAGGTCGAGGGTCGCATCCTTCAGGAGGGTGTTGTCGACGACGTAGGCGAGCCCGGTGGCGAGGTCGCGCCTCCCGGCGTGGAGCTGCTCGCCCTGCAGGCGTGCGGCGAGCACGAGCCCGAACACGAGCAGGTCGACCGACCCGTCGTCGTGCACCCTGATCATCTGCGGGTCGGCCTTCGCCGGGTCGACCCCCGCGGCCCGCAGCTGCTCGAGCGAGGTGCGGTGACGGATGGGCTGCTCCGCGACCGCCAGGCAGTAGTCGGGCCGATCGGGGCCCGCGATGACCCGCAGCAGCCGCGCCCTGACGGGGAGCTGGGCCGCCAGGTCGTCCGGCCCCACGTCCATCCGGTCGATGCTGAAGACGGGCCCGTTCTCGCTCATGACCCCATCCTGCCCCGCTTCGCACGGTCCCGGCGCGTGGTCGACCCTCCCTCGGCTCACACCGCAGAGCGCTCGCTCAACTCGTGCCAGGTGCGGTTGTGGTAGACGAGCGGGCGCGCGCCACGCCCATCCGTTCGATCGCTCTCGTCCGCCGAGCCCGAGGAGTGAGTGGCGTTGACGACGACGAGGGTCGAGGTTCCCGCCTGCAGCGTGGTGACGACCGTGCCCCGGATCCAGTCGGGCGCTGCGAGGAAGCGGGGCTCGCCCGTGCCCAGCCGTTCCCAGGCCCAGCCGCCGGCGAACCGGTCGACGCCGCTCGTGGCGCACAGTCGCGCGAGACCGAGCTGGTCGGCGCCGAGAAGGTGCACCACGACCGAGGTCGATCGCGTGATCGCGGGCGCCGCCGAGGAGAGCTCCGACACCGAGAACACCAACAGCGGGGGCGTCGCGCTCACCGAGAAGACCGACGTCGCGGTGAGCGCGACGGGCCCGTCTCCCGGGTCGGCGGTGATCACGGCGACCCCCGCGGGATGATTGCGGAATGCGGCCTTGAACTCCTCGGCACTCAACAGCGTGCTCGTCGAGAGCTCGTCGACGAGACGGCCATCTGCGATGCCGGGCGTGTCGTCATGGTCGGTCGTGGTCATGTTGTGTGGTCCTTCCGGAACATGCTGCTGAAGTGAGTGAGCGCTGTGTCCAGCGCCCTGTCGTAGTCGAGATCGGCGAGGTGGTACGCCAGTGGACGCCCTCGGCGCGCCGCCTCGCCTCCACGCGAAGCGGCCCGAAGCCAGGCGACCGCGGCGGCGCGGGGATCGTCGGTGACGATGTTGACGAGCCCCAGCTCCCGCGCCCGCTCGGCAGGGAAGGGGATGCCGCTGGCGAGGTTCTCCATGGCGGCTCGTGCGCCGACCCTGTGGAGCAGTGGAACTTGGGCCACCATCGGCCAGATGCCCTTCCCCGCCTCGACCGTCCCGATCGAGATCCCCGATCGACAGGCCGCGTAGTCGGTGCAGCACAGCAGAGAGGCACCGGAGGCGAGCGCATCCCCTTCTGCGGATGCGGCGACGGGTTTGCTGAGACGGGGCATCACGCGCAGCAGGTCCGCGAGCGCCGCTGCGAGCTCGACGGAGTCCTCCGGCGACCTGATCGATGCGAGGTCGAGTCCACCGCAGAACATCTCGGGGCCGCCCTCGATGAGGATCCCCGTGACCTCTGAATCGGCGTCGGCCGTCCGAAGATCCTGCTCGAGGCCGGCGATCGACACCAGGTCGAGCAGGTGTCCCGGCGCCCCTTCGAGAGCGATGGCTGCAATGCCGTCATACGTGCGATACATCCGTGCCGCCTACCGTTCGAAGTGCGCGACAGTGGGCGGTGAGCTGAAGTAGCGCCCGATCACCTCGCTGAGTTCGATCGCCGCCGCGCTCGACGCGAAGGTGTCGAGGTGGTCTTCGACCCTGTCCCACCCGACCTTCATGAGGTAGATACCAGGTTCGTCGATGCTTCGCTGAAACTCGACCGACCGGCATCCCGGCGACGAGAGAAGGATGCTCGAGGCAGCGGGATGCGAAGCCTCGAAGGCGTCGACGTCGTCAACGGCCACCGTGAGGAGTGCATACTCGTGCACCATCGTCAGATGTCCATCGTGAGGGCGTCGTCGGCTCCAAGGAGTACCCGGCCGTAGACCTCCTTGCCGACCTCCGGGCTCACGTAGGCGTGCCGGCCTGCGATCTCGGCGTCGCGCCAGATGCGGGAGAAGACGTTCGCCTCGGCGAAGGAACCTGCTCCGTTCGCCGTGACGAGGGCGTCGATCCCGTCTTTCACGAGCTCGGCGACGATGCCGGTGTCGTTACGGATGCGCGCCCGCGTAGCCTGGTCGGGCAACTGCCGCAGCACGGCGTTCAGGTCGATGATGTCGGCGGCCTCGCCGGCCAGCAGCTCGGCCAGCCGGAACTTCGTCGCCGCAGCCGCGACGCCGAACTGGTGTGCCGGCGAATTCTTGGCCTGCGTGTACCGCGTGTAGGCGACGGGCTTCTCGGGCAGCTTCTGCACGGTGAGCTCCAGGGCGTGGCGGGCGAGCCCGAGTTGCGGTGAGATGAGCACGAGGGCCGCGACGGGGATGAACGCCATGTTCGCGTTGCGCTCCGTGTCGGCGAAGGGCGTGAGGTAGTGTGCCTCGCGCATGTCGACGAAACGTTGCACGCGGTGGTCTGGCACGAATTGGTTCTCGAGCACGATGGTGTCCGATCCCGACCCCTTCATCCCGGTGACGAACCAGGTGGGTTCGATTGTGAACTGGTCGCGCGAGAACAGGGCGAGTGCGCGAGGGTCTTCCCCGTCGGCGACGTCCATCGCGATGCCGAGAGCAGCCCAGTCGGCGGCGAACGAGCCCGAGGAGTACGGCCAGCGGCCGCTCACCAGGTAGCCGCCCTCCACCCGGGTCATCGAGCTTCCCGGGGTGAAGATGCCCGCGACCTTCGCGTGCGGGTTGCTTCCGAAGACATCGTTCTGCGCCTCGACCGAGAAGGTGGTGGCGAACCAGGTGCACACGTTGAGCAGCGACGCCGCCCAGGCGGTGGAGCCGTCGCCCCGGGCGATCTCGGCGAGCACCTCCATCGAGGTGCGCATGGTGGCCTCGTGCCCACCGAAGCGCCTCGGCACGAAGAGGTTGAGCAGTTCGGCGTCTTCGAGAGCCTTCATCACGACCGGCGATACTGCTTGGTTGGCCGAACTCTCTGCGGCATGCTCCCGGATCAGCGGGACCAGTGCCGTGGCTCTGGCGACGAGTTCCTCGTCGAAGTGCGGGCGGTACAGGTCGAGTTCGTCGAGCTGTTCGACGGAGGGCGCTGAGACGTCGTGTCGGAGAATCGTCATCGATCCGAGCCTTTCGGGAGCGGGGCCGATCGCGGGGTGCGACCGGGCGGGTATGACGACGATAGATTTCACCCCGCAGAGCACGACAGCCGCGTGCCGAAGCGCGGGCGGCCGGATTGCGAAAGGTGACCCGAGCCGTGCAGCGCTCAGGCGCCGAGTGAACGCCTCAAGGTCTCTGCGGGATTCTCCCCGAAACGAGCGCGATAGTTCGCCGCGAAGCGCGCGTGATTGGAGAAGCCCCATCGGTACATGACCGAAGTCACTGTCTCCCCTGTCGCCGGTTCGAGCAGATCGGCCCGCGCGCGTTCGAGTCGCACCTTATGGTGATAGGCGCTCGGTGTCGTGCCGAGGCTCTCACGGAAGCCCTGCTCGAGTCGACGGACTCCCACACCGGCGTGACGAGCCAGGTCGGCGGCCGTGAGCAGCACCTCGGGGGCGCCGTCGATGAGCTCCACCACCCGCCGCACAGCGCCAGGCAGCGGCGCGCTGCGCCCTGCCGCCAACTCCTCCCCCAGATTGTGGTCGGCGGCGAACAGCAGCTGACAGATCACGGCGCGTTCGAGATAGTCCGACACCGTGCCGGGCAGCCCACCCATGCTGACGGAGTCCACGAGGCTGCGGAGAGCACGGTTCCACTGCTGGCCGGCCGGCGTGCCGAGATCGAGTGCCATGCCGAACTCCAAGCGGCCGGGCACGGGGCGCCCGAGCAGCCCCTCGAGCTCGTGCTCCAACGCAGCCCGGCTGATCTTGAGGCACAGTTGCGCGGCGTCCGCGCTCCAGAACGGGAGCTTCGTGGGTCCGTTCGGCGTGAAGACCGCCGCCGTTCCAGGCCTCGCGAGCACCGACTGGTCGCCGCATCGGGAGCCGATCATCCCGGCCACCGGGACGTTCACATGGAAACCGTCGATGGTTCCCGGGTCGACCACCGCCTGGTGACCGAAGCGGACGAACCCGACGGTCACCCGGCCGAGTTTCGCGGCGTTCAGTCGGCCATGGTCGAGCTTGGGCTTCGACCCGACCACGTCGACGAACGCCGGGTAGTACGCCGCGTTGAGCCGATCGCGGAAGAGATCGAGGTCATGCTCTTCGGTGGAGGGGAGGATCAGGTCTTGCTCGGCCTCCGACAGGGCACCGTCGACCCGCGTCGCCCGAACCCCCGTCAACAGGGTTCCCTCGTCACCCACCATGTGCTGCTCCCTCGCAATGGCCTGCGGCAACTGTAGCCCAGCCGACGGCCCCTTCGGCTAGCTGTAGTGCCCGGGGAGAGCGGCGACGACGCGCCCGTCTGCGTGCACGTCGTAGAGGCGGTCACCCGCGCGCACTCCCCGCAGCACGGCGTCGGGGTCGAGCGCGGACGCTGCAGCCGCACCGCTCCCGATGAGCGACAGCGACCCGTCGAGCGCCACGGAGACGCCGAACAGCGACTCGATCACGAGCGCCACCCACGCGCCCGACGACGAACACGCCCAGTCGGTGATGTAAGGCAGCTGCGGCGGCGCCTTGCGCGCCCCGCCGTTGATGCCGGCGAGCGCCTCCTCCACGAAATGCGCCTGCCCGGTCGGCCCTTGGTTGGTCGAGCGCACGAGACCGCCGATCCATTCCGTCGCCACCCCCTCGGCGCCGAGCGCCACGAGCGCCCGCGCGGCGTCGGCGGGCCAGGCCGGGTAGGCCCCGTTCCACTGATGGTCGGGGCGCACCGAGAAACTGGCGTCGGGATCCCAGGGCGAGAGGGCGCGCATCCAGTTCTCCGTCTGCAGCTCGCGCCGGAAGAACGCCACCATCTCGGCCCGCTGCTCTGCCGTCAGGTCACCGGCGATCGTGGTGCCGACCACGTTGAAGTCGTAGCAGTGCCGCACCGGCAGCCGGCTGCCGTCGGGCTGACGGGCGACGAAGTGCCCGGTTCCGGGGTCGTAGAGGTCGAGCACGTCGGCCACGAGGTCGTCGGCCTCGGCCCGCAGCGACACGGCGAGCACCTCGTCGCCGGCGAGCGACGCCACGTCGGCGGCGGTGCGCAGGCACCACACGTTCGCGGCGTTGAGGCTCGCGACCTCGTGGGTGTACGAGCTCACGCACTCGAGCAGATTGTCGATTCCGCCGTAGTCGGCCAGCGGGCCGCCGCCGCGGAGTCCCTGCCAGGCCTTCGCCCACGACAGGAGGTGCTCACGAACGGGGCGTCCGTCGGCCATCTCCTCGTCGAGATACCCGCGGTCGCCGGTGAAGCGCACGTAGTCGCTCACCAGTCTGGTCATGGCGTAGTCGTTCACCGAGTACCAGCGCCCCACCGGGCCCCCGGTCAGCGACGACGTGCCGAAGTGGGTGTGGATGTCGCTGCCGATCCAGTGCGTCAGCTGCCGTTTCATCTCGACGGGGTCGAGCAGGGCGTGCGACACCGAGCTGAGGCTGTAGTCCCAGATGAACGTCGTCGTGGCCCAGTAGTTCGGCATCAGAGTGTCGTACGAGCGCCCGAGCACGTTCCCCGCGAACTCGCGCCGGAACCAGACGACCCCGAGCGCTCCCCACCAGTACAGGCGGCGCAGATCGTCAGACGCGGTGTCGAGCACAGGGAGGTGCCCCGAGTACTCGCTGTCGCCGGGGGTGAAGATCGCCTCGAGCTGCCGGTTCCACAGGGCTTCGGATGCGCATACCGCCCCCGGTACGTCGGCCGCGACCCGGGCGAACCCGGCCTCCGCCTCCTCCCGCGAGGTCGCGACGCACTGCACGAACCCGAATCGCGCCGCGCCACCGGTCAGATCGAGCGTCACGGCGACCTCGCCGCCACGCCCCATCCCACCGATGCCGATCTCGAACCCCTCGGTCTCCCCCACCGGGATCCCGCTCAGCCGCGCCTCGGCCGACACGTCGACACCCTGCACACTCCAAGCACCTCCGCCGGGGTCGCCGAAGACGAGCGCCGATGCCCACCCGCCTGCACCCGTCGACACGGTGTTCGTCGCATCCGGTGGCTCGGCGTCGAGCCACGCGTGCCCCGCATCGGTCACCCGCGCGTTCAGTGCCAGCGTCAGCGTGGCCGCCTTGCGTCCGCCCGCCGAGGCCGGCGCGAGCGGAGTCACCACGACGTCGACCGCCACGGCCGTCTCACCCGGCACGCAGACCGTCGTCGTGACGATCTCCAGCCCGTTCACCGACGCCGTGCGCACCACGCGATCGGGCCGCCATTCGTGCGTCACCGGCACCCCGTACGACTCGAAGACCCGCCCGTCGACGAACAGCACACCCGTCACGGCGCCGCCCTGCGCCACGGGCGGGAAGGTCACCGCGCCCACCGCCGTCAGGTCGTGCTCGACCCGGGTCGTTCCGAGGAAGTTGGTCAGGCCGGCGGGCGCGATGAGGTCGTCGTAGTGGTGGGTGACGGAGTCGGCGGCCAGGTCGTCGACCGTGGGGAGGAGCGGGTTCGACATTCGAGGCCTCTCTAGTACTGCCCGAGCGCGAGGCCCTTGGCGAAGAACTTCTGGGTGAACAGGAACAGCACGACGGTCGGCAGCGACACCAGGATGCCCGCCGCCAGCACCGTCGAGAGCTGCGCGCCGCCATAGGTGCTCTGCATGCCGCTGAGCGTCGTGACGATGGGCCGGACGTCGTCGGACTGGCTGAGGGTGAGCCCGAGCAGCAGGTCGTTCCACACGAAGGTGGCCTGCAGGATGAAGATGGCCACCAGCGCGCTCATCGCCATCGGGATGTAGACCCGCGTGAAGATGCGCCACGTCGACGCACCGTCCACCACCGCGGCCTCGAACACGTTGTGCGCGATGCCGGAGAAGAAGTTGCGCATCACGAAGGCCGAGAACGGCACCGAGATGGCGGTGTAGATCAGCACCATGCCGAATCGTGTGTCGAACAGGCCCACTCGCGAGTAGCCGTCGAACAGCGGGATGAGCACCATCTGCAGCGGGAACACGGTGCCGCCGAAGATCACCACGAACCACGCGAACCCGTGCTTCAACCGCAGTGCGACGATGGCGAAACCGGCCGCCGCACCGACGAGCACGGCGACGATCGGCGAGACGACGGCGTAGATGAGCGTGCTGAGCACGGCGTCTCCGAGGCCCGACAGCGACAGCGCATCCGCCATGTTGTCGAACAGCGCGAAGCCGTTGGGCAGCCACGCCTCCTTCGAGGTGAAGTCGGCGGGCGACTTGGCGGCGTTGATGACCAGGAGGTAGACGGGCAACAGCCAGATGATGCCGGCGACGATCAAGACGGCGGTGCGGATGGATCTCGACATCGAGCCCCCTAGATCTCGTTCTTCTTCGACAGCTGCTGCCGGAGATAGAGCACGGATGCCACGAGCGTGACGATGGTGAGGAACACCGCGATCGCCGAACCGAGCCCGTAGTCGCTGTTGACGAAGGTGTCTTTGTACATGGTGAGCGCCAAGGTCTCCGACGCTCGCCCCGGCCCGCCCTTGGTCATGCCCTGCACGATGTCGAAGGTCTTGAGGCTCGCGACTATCGAGAGCCCGATCACCACGGCGGTCAGCGGGCGCAGCATCGGCCAGAGGATGCTGCCGAACAGCCGCGCCCCTCGGGCTCCGTCGAGCCGCGCGGCTTCGAGCGGCTCCTTCGGGATCGACTGCAGACCGATCGTGAACAGCAGCGCGTTGACGCCGACGCCCTGCCATGCCGACGCCAGGATCATCACGACGGTGTTGAGCGGAGCATCCAGCAGCCACCGCGGCGGATCGACGACGCCGACCAGCGCGAGCGCCTGGTCGAGCGCCCCGTCGCTCTGCAGGATGAACGACCAGATGAGCCCCACCCCGATGCCGGAGATGGCGTACGGGATGAGGAAGGGCAGCCGCAGCCAGATGCCGCCCTTGAGATCGAAGGTGAGGAGGGCCAGCCCCAGCCCGAGCCCCACCGGCACGATGAGCGTGCCCGCCACCCAGAGCAGTGTGTTGCCGAGCGACCCGAAGAACTCGGGGTCGGCGAACATCGCGCCGTAGTTGGCGAGGCCCACCCAGTCGGGGTCGCCGAGGCCGTTGTACTCGGTGAAGCTGAGGTAGGTCGTCCACAGCAGCGGTGCGTACAGCAGCACCGCCACCAGGATCACGCCCGGGGCGATGAACCCCCGGGCGGACCACTGGTAGCTGGTCGAGTCACGACGAGACACGAAGGCTTCCGCTTCCTAGTTCTGGTCGGCCCAGTACGCGTCGGCGGCATCCTGGATCTTCTGCAGGAACGGCAGCGGGTCGCCCGGATTCGCGTTGAACGCGCCGAACTGCTCGAGCGCGACGGTGAGGATGGGGGTGGGCGTCGCCTCGAAGTAGCGCTCGACGAGCTGGTCGTCGGTGGCGACCGAGGTGCCGAGCTCGCTCAGCGATTCGTTGGCCACGGTCGCCTTGGGGTTGAAGGGCACGTCGCCGCGGGCGTCGCTCCACGCGGTCTGCGCCTCGGGGCTCATCCACCACTCGGCGAAGGCCATGCCGAGGTCGCGCTGCGGCGAGTTCTCGGCGGTGCAGAGCGGACCGGTCTCGACCGCCACCGGGTTCGGGGTGACGGAGGCGTCGACGGCGGGGATGACGAAGAAGTCGTAGTCGGTGCCCTGTGTCATGCCTGCGGCATCGAGCGACGCCCCGAAGAAGCTCCCGAAGTTGATCATCGCCATGTCGCCCTGCTTCAGCATGACCGCCGGGTCGGTGGTGCTGCCGGCATCACTGAACCAACCCTGCTTCTGCTGGTCGAGCCACACGTTCATGATGTCGACGATCCGCGGGTCGGTGTACTTCACCTCGCCGGTCGAGAGGCCGTTGTAGAGCTCCGGGTCGGTGCCGGCGACGAGCTGCTGGAACCACGGAAAGGTGAACAGCACGCTGGTCTGGTAGAACGGCGTCACGCCGTTCGCCTTGAGGGTCGCGGCATCGTCCATCAGCTCCTCCCACGTGGTGGGCTTGTCGAGCCCGTTCTCGTCGAAGATCGCCTTGTTGTAGTACATGATCCAGTAGGCGATGTTCATCGGCACGCAGTACTGCTTGCCGTCGATCGTGTAGTACTTCTTCAGGTCTTCGCTGACGTAGCCGTCGTCGATGGCCTTGGTCCAGATGTCGGTCGTCTCGGCGACCAGATTCTCGTCGACGAGCTCCTTGAGTGACGACCCGGTGTGCCAGCTGAAGAGCCCGGGGCTCTTGTTGGTGCGGAACGACTGGCGGATGAACGCGTCGTACTGGTTCGCATCCGAGTACCCCGTGGTGTTGAGCTCGATGTCGACATCGCCCGAGGAGGTCTCGCTGAGCGTGTCGAAGTCGGGCTCCCAGGCCGCCTTGTCGGTGTAGAAGTTCAGGGTGCCGGTCGTGGCGCCGTCTGTGGAGTCGCCTCCCCCGCCGGAGCAGGCGGTCAGGGCCAGTGCGGCCACCGAGACGGTGGCGAGCACGCCCATTCTGCGCGGTGTCGATTTCATCGTGAACTCCCTCGTTCGGTGTGATGGTGCGGTGTCGCGTGGTGCGCGGGGTCTTCCGTGCCGCGCACGGAGGCTTTGACGGTGGCGAAGCGCTCACTCGCCGAGGTCGCGGTGCGCCGGATGATGTACGGCCCCACGGCCGCCGGCACGATGAAGGTCTCGGCGTAGTGCACGGTGTACGGAGGGAAGGCGTCAGTGGGACTGACCACTTCGACCTCGTCGCCCTCCACCAGGTTGAGCACGTTCACCGTGCCCTCGGTGTCGTGCGCCGCCTCGTCGGCGAACCAGTTGCGGCGCACCTCGATGAACTCGAGCTCGTGCAGGCCGGTGCGCTCCTCGCGGTCGCCGTTCGGATGCTCCTGCAGGATCTCCACCTGGTCGAGCAGGTTCTCGGCGACCCAGTCGGTGGTGCGGTCCCACTGGATGTTGTTGCCGCCGTGCTCGAGGTGCACCGGCCGGGGAACGCCGTCGAGGCCGAGTCGGCCCCAGTCCCAGAGCTTGAAGGTGAAGATGAAGGGCGTCGCCGAGATCTCCAGCACCATCGAGTTCGCACCCGACGCGTGCACCGTTCCTGCGGGGATCGCGAAGTGGTCGTGCTTCTTGGCCGGGTAGGAGTTGACGAATCGGTCGGCATCGAAAGGATGCTCCCCATCCGTCGCCGCGCGCAACGCCTGCATCATCTCGGCCGGGTCGGTTCCCGACTTCAGCCCCAGGTACACCACGGCGTCGTCGTCGGCGTCGAGCAGGTAATAGCTCTCGTCTTGCGTGTAGTGCATGCCGAAGGTCTGCTGGATGTAGTCGGTCAGAGGGTGCACCTGGAGCGACAGGTTGCCGCCGCCCACCGTGTCGAGGAAGTCGAAGCGGATGGGGAACTCGGCCCCGAACCGCGCGAAGGTCTTGGCGCCGAGGAGCTCGCGCGGCTGCTGCAGCACGAGGTCGATGGCGGGGATCTCCACCACCGCGCGCTCGCCCTCCGGGGTGACGCCCTCGAGCAGCAGCGAGTTCTCCTCGGGGACGCAGTCGAAGCACCAGGCGTAGTTGTTCGCCGTGGGTTCGAGGTCGAGGCGGTCCTGCATCCAGTGACCGCCCCAGACGCCGGGGTCGAAGAACGGGACCACGCGCAGCGGGCCCGTGGTGGCCTTCTCGAGCGCTGCGCGGAACGCGTCGCCGGTGACCATGCCGCCCGTCGCGTCGCGAGCGGCGCCGTCGACCACGAAATCGACGCGGTCGAAGAAGCGGCGCTTGTGGCGGTCGGCCATGCGCCACTCGACGAAGAAGCCGCGCTTGTACTTGCGCAGGGTCTCCTCGGTGGAGTTCGGCGTGCGCCAGTTGGTGGCGCCGGCCCGCAGCCGCAGCTGGAGCTCCCAGCGCGCGAGGTCGACCAGCACGAGGGCGTCGGCGTGCGGTGCGGCGAGCTCGGCACCCCAGCCGATGACGACGGTGGGCCGGTCGAGTCCACCACCGGCTCCATCGGCGCCGCCGGCTCTGTCGGCTCCGTCGGCTCCGCCGGCTCCGCCGGCCAGGCGCCGGCGTACTGCGGCGAGGCGCTCCGAATCGTAGAACGCGGGGAGGGTGAGGTGGCTCAGCACACCGAACACGCGGTCGTCGGTGAGGTTGGGGGCGATGAGGCGGTCGATGGTCTCGACGGGGAGGGCCGCGGCATCTTCGATGTCGATGACGTGGTACTCGGGCAGGGCGGCTGCGACGGCCCGCGTGAAGGCGGGGAGATCGACGCCGGGGTAGGTGTCGATCGCGATGACGGGGGCGCGCTCGCCGCTGCGCTCCCGGGCGGCGACGTCGACCGCGGCCCAGGCTTCGCCGCCGTGCAGCACGGTCGCGCCGTCGGGCAGCGGAATGGTGGGCTGTTTGTCGTAGCTCGACGGGCGGGAACTCATCGGGTTCGGGGCCTTTCGGTTGCGGAGTCGTCGGTCGCTCGGGCCAGGGCGGAGAGCCCCAGCACGACGGAGCTGTCGGGGTGCTCGGGCACCACCAGCGGCGGCCGGGACGACGACGACCAGAGGTGGGCGTGCACCTGTTGGGTCAGGGCGGGCAGGATGAGCGGCGCCGACCGCATGACGCCGCCCGAGACGACCACGACGTCGGGGTCGTAGGCGTGGCAGAGGCCGACTATGGCAGCGCTCCAGGCGCGAACGTAGAGGTCGAGCAGCGCGCGGGAGTCGGGGTGCTCGAGCGTCTCCACGATGTCGGCGATGCCCACCGCCCGCCCCGCCTCGATCCGCCCCCGCAGCCCGCCACCCTCGCCCGCGCGGCCCCGCCCCGGTTCAGAATCGCGAATCTCGCGCGTTCCGAGCGCCAGAGCGCCCTGGTCGTCGCCGTGTGTGCGATTCTGAACGCGCTCGATGGCGGCGAGGGAGCGCTCGAGGGCCCAGGTGCTGGCGATGGCCTCGGCGCAGCCGACGTTGCCGCAACTGCAGACGGGGCCGTCGAGGTCGATCGTGACGTGGCCGCCGAGGATGCCGGCGTGGTCGTGGCTGCCGTGCAGCAGCCGGCCGTCGAGGAGGGCGGCGGTGCCGATGCCCGTGCCGAACACGGCGATCACGGCGTTCTGCGCGCCGCGGGCGACGCCGTAGCGGGTCTCACCGAGCAGGGCCGCGCGGGCGTCGTTCTCGACCACCGCCGGCAGCCCGAACGCCTCCCGAGCCCAGGCGTCGAGGTCGCGCCCGGCCAGGTACCCGTACTTGGCGTGTGCGGCGACGAGCGCGGCCCGCCCGCGGTCGACGACCCCCGGCACGGCGATCGCGACGACGGATGCGCCGCCCCACGCCTGCGCACCGGTATCAGCCCCGCCGGTGGCTGACGCTCCTCGGCGACCCACGTCGCCCGCGGGCAGCTGCTCGACGAGGCGGCGGAGCTCGGCGGCCGCGCGGGCGAGGTCGTCGGGGGTGCCGTGCACCGACAGCTCCGAGCGGGTGAGGATGCGCCCGGCGTCGCAGACGCCGAGCTTGATCGCCGAGCCGCCGAAGTCGATGCAGAGCTCGGTCATCGGCGCATCCTCTCTGATGTGGTTGGCTTGGTATCGTTACCATAGCCGCACCGCGTCGACCACCGCAACCCGTACGCCGGGAACCGGGTTCAGGCTCGAGCGACGCGCAGCGAGACCGGCAGCTCGATGGTGCGCGCCGGCCCGGTGTCGCCGCCCAGGCGCTCGAACAGCAACCGCCCCGCGACTCGGCCCAGTTCGCGGGCGTCATGGTGCAGCACGGTCACGGGCACCGGCATGAGTTCTGCGAGCTCGAAGTCGTCGAAGCTCACGATGCTCGGGAACTCGCGGCGACCCGCCATCGAACGCCGCCCGATCTCCTGCAACGCGCCGATCGTGTTGCGGTTGTTGGCGCAGAAGATCGCGGTGGGCGGGTCGGCGAGATCGAACAGCTCTTCGGTCGCGATGCGAGCCGATTCGACGTCTTGCTGGCTGCGCCGGATCAGCTCCGGCGCCAGCGTCACGCCCTTCTCGTCGAGCGCACGCTGGAAGCCATCGAACCGTCGCTGCCCGGTGATCACCGAGAGCACGTTGCCGAGGTAGGCGATGCGGGTGTGCCCCTCGCGAAGCAGCTTCATGGTGCCGCTGTAGGCGCCGCCGACGTCGTCGAGCACCACCACGTCGGCGTGCAGCCCGTCGACCCGGCGCGATGCCAGCACGAGCGGGGCGTCACCGAGCCTCTCCCGGCTGAGATGGTCGTAGGCACCGCCGGAGGGCACGAGTACGAGCCCCTCCACCTGACGGCCGACGAAGTCGGCGACGAGCTGCCGTTCCCGGCCGATCGACTCGCCGGTGTTCCCGAGCAGGATGCGCCGCCCGTGTTCGGTCGCGATCTCCTCCACCCCGAGCGCGAAGTTGCCGTAGTAGGGGTTGGCGAGGTTCGTGATGGCCACGCCGATGAGCCCGCTCGGCTGGCCGGGCCGCAGGCTGCGCGCGTTCTCGTTGCGTCGGTAGCCGAGCTCCTCGACCGCGGCCAGAACCCGCTCCTGGATCTCCGGTCGCACGTTCACGCCTCCGCCGAGCGTGCGCGACACGGTCATCGGACTCACTCCCGCGCGGGCCGCGACCTCCTTGACCGTGGGCGGTCGCGATTCGGAGCGCTTCACGTGTCATCCCTTCGAGAGCAGGCCGCTGATCCACGGTACAACCTGCTTGCCGTCGGGTCGGTCGATCATTGGCGTCGCACCGCGTGAGGTGCTACCGTTCGGGCTTGATAACGTTAACAGGCGCAGACAGAGCTGTCGAGGCCGCGGTGTCTGCCGATCGCGAGAGGATTCCCGCTGATGATCATGCGACGACGAGGTCGGCCGATCGGGTTGACGACAATGGCGGCGGCGGTGACGGCACTCGCCCTTGCGGCGACGGCGGTCCCGGTGGCGGCGAGCGCGAGCGCGGTCGCTCCCGCGGCGGCGGCACACACGGTGACCGGCGTCTCAGCACGGCCGGCGGCCGATCATCCGACCCTCCCGTGCATCCAGACCACCGTCAGCACGAACGACGGTCTGACGGTGTTGTTCAACGAGTACGGCGACACCGCCGGACGCTGGACCGGCGCTGACTCCTCCTACAGCGTGCTGCTGCCCGACGGCCGAACCGCCTGGATCTATTCCGACACCTTCCTCGGCGAGGTGAACCCCGATCAGTCGCGCCCGGCCGACTCGCCGTTCGTGCACAACTCGATCATCGTCGACGACGACGGGTCCCTCACCACGTACACGGGAGGGACTGCGGCCGATTCGACCTCCCTCGTGACCGTGCCGGGCGGCGACGAGTCGCAGAACTGGTACTGGTTCGGTGACGGCACTGTGGAGGGCGGGTCGCTGCGGGTGCTGCTGCTCGAGTTCGAGAAGACGGGCACGGGCGTGTTCGACTTCGCGTTCGCGGGAAGCGCGATCGCGTCGTTCGACATCGCGACCCTGGCGCTCACCGGCACGACGGCCCTGCCGGAGTCGGGCATCCACTGGGGCTCGGCAATCCTCGAAGAGGGCGGGTACACCTACATCTACGGGGTCGAGGACCAACAGGCGCAGAAGTGGGCGCACCTCGCGCGGGTGCCGTCTGGCCAGCTGACGGATGCGTCGGCGTGGCGGTATCTCGCCGACGGCGGCTGGGTGGCCGATCCGACGGCATCGAAGCGCGTGCTCGAGGGCGTGTCGAACGAATTCAGCGTGCAGAAGGTGCACGGCGCGTACCTGCTCGTCACGGGCGACGCCACCGAGGCGCTGAGCGCGAAGATCGTGGGGTACGCCGCGTCGACGCCCGAGGGCCCGTTCGGGCACAAGACGCTGCTCTACACGACCCCCGAGACGGGCGGGAACGTGTTCACCTACAACGCGAAGGCGCATCCGCAGTTCACGCACGGCCGCACCATCACGGTGACCTACAACGTGAACAGCTTCGACACCGCCGATGTCTACGCTGACGTCGCGAACTACCGCCCCCGGTACATCGACGTCACGGCCTCCCTGGGGCCGTGCGGGAACTGAGCGGACGCCACGGCGGGTGGCCGTTCTCTCCTAGTGGAGGGCGACGGCGACGACGAGGCCCGCGAAGCAGAGTGCGGTGGCGGAGGTGATGGCGATGGTGCCGGGGCTCCAGATGGTGCGGAGGCGGCGGCCCTGCTTCGCGACCTGTCGCACCCGGACGGGCGGTTGCCCGACGCCGCCCGCAGAGGCGGCGCCAGCCGCGCCGGCGCCCGCCGCGCCCGCCGCGCGCTCGTCGCGCCAGCGGCCCCAGCGCTCGACGCGATCGTCGAGGGCGTCGACGGCGGCGGTGAGGGCGAGCCAGCGGTCGGCGCGGTCGGTGACGAGGTCGCGGGAGCTGACGAGGTACATCCAGTCGTCGATGATCTCCACGTCGAGGCCGCGCAGGTGGTCGACCAGGCGGGCCATCACATCCGGGGTGAACAGGTAGAGCGCATCCCGCTCGTAGCCTTCGGGGCAGTACAGCCGGAAGAAGCGGTCGAAGTCGCCCTCGAGCGAGAGCACCTGCGAGCCGCGCAGCGCGGCGGGCGTGAGCAGGGAGCGGCGCGGGCCGTCCTCCGATCGCAGCAGGATGTTGGGCAGCGGGGCGGGTAACCGCAGTGCGGCATACCCACCGAACGGGGGCGACGTGCTCGTCGAGGTGGGCGCCGCGAGCTCGTAGTTCGCGAACTCGATCGCGCGCTCTCCCGCCGTCCGGAGCACGCGCGTGAGGTTCAGGCCGCCGCGGGCCTTGAGCGGCGATCCGCGCTCGGCGCCCGTGGGGCCCGGCTGGTAGCTCATGCTGTTCGCCGCGGCGAAACGCATCAACCTGTGGTGCACTCGCGGGCGCCGTCTCCGCCGCAGCAGGCGCAACCATGTGGTGCCCGTGAGCACGCACGTCAGCGCCAGCACCCCACCGAGCGATGCCTGCACGATGACGGCCGTCGACACCTGCGTCTCGCCCCGCACCACCTCTGCGACGAGGATGCCGGCGAGCACGAGCGCGACGATCGCCACCGCGACGGTCGGCACCCCGAGCATGACGCGGCGGATCGTGCCCGTGGTGTCACGCGCCTCGGGATGCTCCGCCACGAGCGCCCGCCACGACCGCCGAACCTCCCGTCGGCTCACCCGCTCGGTCAGGGGGCCGACGTCGACCGGTGTGCTGAGTGTCTGCACACCACGAAGCCTACTGCTCCGGACTCACCCACCCTCCCGGGTGCGGGCAGTCGCGGTGGACCGGCGGCGTGCGCGTCCGCCCCGCTTCGACGCGGTTCAGTTTCGCAAATGTCGCGCGCTCCGAGCGCTGGAGCGCCCTGGTCGTCGCGACGTTTGCGATTTTGAACGCCGTCGGTCGCAGTCGCTCCTAATCGGTCTTGTGCGGGGCCCTGGCGGGGGCGGCGGGGGCGGCGGAGCGGCGGCGGGCGATCAGGAGGAGGGCGCCGAGGGCCGCGAGCGCCGTCGCGGCGAAGCCGGCCAGACCGAGGGGGAGGGCCAAGAGGCCCGTCGCCGCGAGAGCGCCGCCGGCGCCGCCCGGGCTCGCCGAGTCGCTGCCGCCGTCACCCGCGGGCGGTGCGGGGGTGACGGTGGGCGTCGGCTGCGGGTCGGGACCAGGCCCGGGACCAGGGCCGGGACCCGGGCCGGGGCCCGGATCGGGGTCGGTGAGTGCCGCATCCGGGGTCCACAGCGTCGAGGGCTGCAGCACCACGGTCGCCTGCGGGTCCCACGTGGCGAAGGCCGGTGCGAGCGCGGTGCCGTCGCTCCCCGTGACGTCGTAGAGCGGGAAGCCCGGGAAGGGTGTGGCGTCGCCGCTGGGGGTGATGGTCCAGCTCTGGTCGGCGCAGGTCGATTCCGTGCGACCGCCCGCGGCGAGGCAGAGACTCGCGGCGGGGTCGACGACGTCGACGGGGCCGGGGAAGGCGTCGACGGCGGGGAGCGCCCAGCCGACGCCCTCGCCGCCGAGATCCTGAGGAGTCGACGCCGCAGCGCCGAGGCCGAGGCCGCCGGAGTCACCCGAACCACCCGAACCCTCGGAGACCACCGCACTCACCTGTCGCGCGCCAGGACTGTAGACGGCGAAGCTGTACTCGGGCACGACGACCGGCGTGATGGTGACGAACCCCTGCCCGTCTGCGGCGGTGTTCAGAGCGAGATCGGTGTCGACCGAGCCGACGGCGAGGTAGCTCGACCCGCCCGAGCCCGGCCCCGACGTCACGTTCTGGCCGTTGACACCGTTCTGCGCGGTGGAGCTGGTGGTGCCGCCACCCCCGCCCCCGCCCGTGAAGCCGCCACCGCCACCGCCACCGGCGCCCCCGGTGTAGGAGGGCTCACCGAAGCCCCCGAGCTGCACTCCCACGGCACCACCCTGCCCCCCGGAGGTGCCGAGCGGCGGCGCGCCGAGACCCGACTGGGGACCTGCCTGATAGTTGCCGCCCTCGCTGCCACCCGAGGTGAGGGTGCCCTCCTGGTTGCTGGTCCCCACGATGGAACCGGTGCACCCCGTCGACATGCACCCGTTGCCTCCGAAGGGCACGTAGGTCGGGACTATGCCCATTCCCGCGCCGCCCCCGCCGCCGGCCACGGCGAGCGGCAGGGAGCATCCGGCGTCGAGCGTGATCTGCGAGAGCCCGCCGCCGCCGGCGCCCGTGTAGCCGAGGGTGTTGCCCTGATTGTCCTGGTTGGCGTTGCCACCGGGCCCTCCGTTGCCGACGCCGCCCGGGGCTCCTTCGCCGTTCGGCAGGCTGTTCCAGTCGCCCCCGCGACCTCCGACGCCGATGTAGAGGGTCGTACCCGCCGCCACCGGGATGGTGGCCGTGAGCTGAGCACCGAGGCCTCCGGGCACGTTCGCCGAGAACTGGCCGCCGCCCGAGGCGACGCCGCCCGCGCCGGCCGCCACCGTCACCTGCACCGCGTTGGCGCCGGCGGGCTGCACGTACTGGTTGCTCTGGTCAGTGCAGGCGGCCGGGGTGTCATAGGTGGTGGCGTTCCAGGTGGAGCCGACCGCCGCATCCGTCGTGCCATCCGTCGTGCGGGGGGCGGAGGGCTCGGATGCTGTGGCCGCGTCGTGGACCGCAGCATCCGTTCCCGACGTTCCCGACGCTGCCGCCGCATCCACCGCACCCGGTGCTGCACCGCGCCCGTTCGACACGTCCGACGACGGGTAGGCGGGCAGCACCGGCGGCGCCACCGCCACGTCTTGCACGAGCGCGAGCTGGCCGCCCAAGGTGTACCCCTGGTCGTAGGCTGCGATGCCGGCGGCGTCACCGGTGAAGGTCGAGCCGTTGAAGATGAGCGCCTGCATCTCGGGATCGTCGACCACGAGCGGCGGGATCGACGCGATGCTGCCGGTGGGGTACGGCACGTCGGCCGTCTCGAGCACGGCGAGCCCCTCGATGCCGGCCCACGCCGCCACCCCGTTCGCCGGTGACGGCGGCGGGGGCGTCGGCTCTCCCGGCACGGCGGGGATGATGGAGTCGCGGGCCACGGTGAGCGATTGCCAGTCGGCGATGGTCGGCACTCGCCAACCGGTCAGTCCGTACTGCGGGGCGTCGAGGTACGACGACAGCGGCGCCACGGCAGGCACCACGCTCACGGCGATCGGGTCGCCGCCGGTGGTGGCGGGGTAGTAGTCGGGGGCCACGCACATGCCCTGCTGCACGCAGTAGCGGCTCTGCGATTGCCCGGCGATCTGGGCGGGCACGGCCGTCCAGACGCGGATGGTGCCGGGCGTCGTGGCCGTGCCCGGGTTCGGGGAGGCGCCGGCGCTCACGTCGGCGATGAGTGCGGGGTCGAGGCTCGGCAGGTTGAGGCCGGCCTCGTACGACCACTGCTGGATGTAGGGCACGTACGAGTTCACGTAGTACTCGTAGATGGCCTCGCTGTCGGCGTAGCCCGGCAGGGCGTGCACCGCCTCGATGAAGGCCTCGAGGTGCAGGGTGGCCACGCTGGCGTAGAACTGCACGATCGTCTGCATCTCGGTGAGCAGCGCCGACGGGATGAGGGTGCCCGACGGCATCGTGTCGGCGGTGCCCTGGGCGAGCCAGAGCACGCGCGAGTAGACGGTGATGAGTCCGGCCGAGTTGCCGTCGCCCACGAGAGCCGCGTTCATGGCGTCGACGTACTCGGAGTTGTTCGTGACGATGGTCTGCAGCTGGGCGGTCTGGTCGCCGGTCAGTGCCGTCGTCTCGCCGGCCGCGACCGCCGCGTTGTACTGCTCGTTGGCTATCTCGCAGACGTTCTGGATGTCGGTCACCATGCTCGCGAGCGCCCCGTCGCTGAGGGCGGTGGCCTGCTGCTGATAGGTGCCGTAGGCCTGGGCGGCCTCGGTGACGCTGATCAGCTCCTGCTCCACCGAGCTGATCTGCGTGCTGAGCGCGGCGACCTGGGTCTGCAGGGCCTGCAGGTCGGAGGAGAGCCCCGCGAGCTTGTCGAGCTCCTCCTGCTGCACGGGCGTCGGCGTGGAGTCGGGCGGGGCGCTCAGGCTGCCGATGATCCACCCGGCCACGTCGCCGCCGATGTCGCCGCCGACGCCGGCGATCACCTCGTCGAGCAGCTTGCCCGCGAGGCTGCCGAGGATGGACTCGGCCGCGTCTTCGCCGAGCCCGCCTGCCGCAGCATCCGTCGCCGTGTCGGATGCGGTGCTGTCGCCAGCGGCGGGAGCTACCGGGATGCGCTCCACGGCCGGGCAGGGCGGGCTGACCTCGGCGTGCGCCGGGAGAGCGGGCACGCCGAGCAGGGCGATGCCCACCGCCGCAGCGGCGATTGCCGCCACGCGGGAGCGGAGGGAGGATGGGTGGGGCACGGGTCGGTCCAATCCGGGGGCGCGGGGTGGCCCCACCCTAACGGAGCGGTCGCGCAGGGGTGAGCCCCCGTCCTGGGGCTGGCGGGAACCGTTCGGGATCGATCGGATCACCGAGGCTGGGAGGCGAGATACACCCGCTCCCGCAATCCGGTGAGCGCCTCGTTGACGCGGGCGATCTGATCATCCGCGACCGCATGGCCGTTGACGGGGTGGATGACCAGGTCGCTCAGGCTGCCCATTCCGCCGAACATCCGTCTCACCTCGGCCGGGTCTCCACCGGCACCGACGCGATCGGCCGCCCAGGCGCACCGGTCGGCCCAGGGCATCTCGCCGACCGCGCGAAGCAGTGTCGACAACTCCCGCAACGACTCCTGCAGCTCCCGCTCGCGTTCCACACGACGAGTCTTGCACCCGCCGGCAGGCAGACTGGAGGGGTGAACGCCGCACAGCCCCTCCTCGACCGCATCGTGGGAGAGATCGGCGAGCGCGGGTTCAGGGCTCACGGGGTGCACGTGCTCGTGGGCGACGACGCCGCCGAGCATCGGTGGACAGCGGATGTCCGCGAAGACATCCAGTCGGTCACGAAGGGCCTCTGCGCCCTGGCGACCCTCCGCGCCGCCGACGAGGGGCTGATCTCGCTCGACGCCCCGGTGTCGCAGTACCTTCCCGCCGTCGAGTTCGGTGAGGGCTCGGCATCCGTCACCCTCCGCCACCTGCTGACGATGACCAGCGGGATCGACCTGCCCTGGTCACCGACCATGATGACCGACTGGCCCGACCTCGCCCTCGAGTTCCTCGGCCGGCCCTCGAGGGGGCGCGTGTTCCAGTACTCGAACGCCAGCACCTACACGGCGATGCGGGTTCTCGCCCAGGTCGTCGGCGACGTGGGCGACTACGTCGACCGGGTGGTGCTGCATCCGCTCGGCATCACGGATGCGTCGTGGGAGCGTTGCCCGCTGGGGTTCCCGGTCGCGGGAGGCGGCTTGGCGCTTCGCACCGAGGAGCTCGCCCGAGTCGGGCGACTCATCCGCGATCGCGGACGCTGGCAGGGCCGCACTCTCGTCTCCCCTGGAGGCGTGGAGACGATGCACTCGGAGTGGGTGCAGGCGGGCACCGGCCCGGGGTACCGGCGCTACGCCCTGTCCGGCTGGGAGGGGCCCGGAACCGGCTGGCGCCTGCACGGCGCCTGCGGCCAGATGATCGTCTTCACGCCCGACGCCGTCATCACGGTCACGGCCGACGACCACGAAGGGTCTGACGGCCTTCTCGGCTTCCTGATGCCCTGACCACACGGCGGACCACGAGGATGCTCGCCACGGCGACACCGGCGATGAGCACGATGACGGCGTAGAGACTCCACGGAACCGCGACGACCTCGAAGTCCGCAGCGACGACGTCGACCGCCGCGGCCCCCAGCCCGACCCCCTCGGGCGTCACCGTCGTCGATCCGTGCACCCACCCGAGAGACAGCACCGGCACCTCGCGCACGACGTCGACGACCGAGCCGGGGATGATCTCGCTGAGCTGCGTGGGCGCCGTCGTGGCGTCGAGAAGACCGAAGGCGCCCGAGGCGGTGACCGTCTCGGTGCCGGTGAGGCGCGTGTTGCCCGTGTTGGCGAGCCGGTAACGGATGGTGACGGTACCGGGCGCGAAAGGGTTCCAGCTCGGGAGGTACTCCGCCTGCACCTCGCCCACCTGTGCGGCAGGGGTGAGCTCCCCCGCGACACGCAGGTTGATGCGGGTGCCCAGCCGCCGGTCGACCGAGAGCGAGGCGGAGGCGTCGGCGCTGGTGAGGGAGGTGACGATGCCGGCCGAGTGATCGCCGGGCCGGGCGTCGGCGGGCACGCTGATGCTGAAAGGGATGTCGGCCGACTGCCCGGGCGACAACTCGAGGCTGCCGGTGTCGACCTGCACCCACGTGCCGGCGCCCACCGACGGGCTGCCGTCGACGAGCACGTCGATCTCACCGCTGGAGGCGGTGAACGCGTCGGCGGCGTACACCGCGAGCGGGAGCGGCTCGGTGCCCGTGTTGACCACGACCATCGTGTCGGAGATGACCGCACCCGGCTCGACGTCGTAGGTGAAGTTGGCGCGCCCTGCCCCGTTGGCGTTGTCGGCGGTCTTCACCGTCCAGGCCACGCCGCCGTCCTCCGCCCGGGCCGCGGGCGCCGGCGCGGCGGCGGTGAGCAGCAGCGTGGTGAGCAGCAGCGCGGTGAGTGCTGCCAGCGCGAAGACGGGGGTGCGACGGGTGGTGGGCACGGGTGTTCCTTCTGGTCGAGACCTTGTCGAGACGCGAGGGGGGCCCCGGCTCACGCCGAGGCCCCACGCACGGCGTCTTACTGCAGTGCGGTGATGGTGAGCTTGCTGGTGTAGTCACCCGCGGTGGTGGTGCCGGGGATGACGAGCGACAGGTCGGCTCCCACCGTCGCGCTCACCGCGGAGGTGGAGGAGGCGAGCACGCGGGAGGAGCCGAGACCGGCGCCGCCCAGTCGGGTCGAGGCGACCTCGGCGCCGCCGGTGACGGCTCCGGCGACGACTTTCGGCGTCCAGCCGAGGTAGCCGGCCGAGAAGGAGCCACCCCCGGTGGAGGCGAAGTCGTCGGCCTGGCCCGAGATGCTCCACGTGAACGGCGAGGTTCCGCCGGCGCGGGTGTCGGTCACGATGATGTTGGTGAGCGAGCCGGTCGCGACGAAGTTGCCGCCGTCTTGCACCGCGGTGCCGAGGTTGGCGGGCGAGGTGCCCTCGAAGGCCCAGCCGAACGACCCGGTCGGGTTGTCGACCCAGTCGGGCACCTCCACGATGACGTCGGATGCGGTGGAGAAGGCCAGCGGCGTGTAGGTCTCGAAGGGGGCGTAGCTCGCACCGCTACCGGGGTAGGTGTAGATACCGAAGTTCCCCGCCGCGATGTTCTGCGCCTCGGTGGTGGTGAGGGTGAGGTCGACCGAGAAGGTGCCGTCGGCCTTGAGCTCGACGGCCCCGGCGTTCGCGCCGCCGACCGTCGACATGCTCGCGGCGGGCAGCGCCCACTTCTGGGCGATGACCGACCGCGTGGAGGATGCGGCCCCGGTCGACGGCTTCCACGCCTCGGCGAACTTGCCGAAGACGACGTAGGTGCCGCTGAACTGCCCGGCCAGCGGCGGGCGGGTACCGTTCGTCGCCGTTCCCGACGGCAGGAACCCGCTGCCCGACACGGTGACGGTCTCGCCCTGCGTCAGACCGGTGGTCTTCGACACGGTCACCGTCGGCGCCAACGTGGTCGGGGCCGTGGTGTAGGCGACGGAGACCGCGCTGGCGGGCTTGCGCGCGTCGGCCGCTCCACCCGAGGAGTACCAGTAGGAACCCTGGCCGGTCTTGCTCTGGAAGTCGACGAACGATTGCGGGAACGCGCCCGCGTTGGCCCCCGAGGTCACCTGGGCGACGCCATCCGCCGGCGTGGTGACGGTGCGCCCGAGGTAGTCAGGGGTGACGGTGAAGCCGGTCGGCGTCACGTCGACCCCGGTGAGGGTGGCGACGACCACGTTCTCGGCGGGGGCGAGGGTCTCGAACTTGTCGGGGTCGTCCATCGAGGTGCCGTAGCCGCCGAGCGTGGCGGTGATGGTGCCCGTGCCGTCGGAGTCGACGGTGAGCTTGGGGTCGGTGATCCAGGAGCGTGTCATCCCCGAGTAGTAGGCGGAGGTGAAGGTGCCCGTCCACTGGATGACCGCGGTGTTCGCCTCGACGTCGACGGTGCCGGTGCCCGCGGAGATCTGGGCGACATGACCTGAGTTCAGGCCGTTGCCGGTCGTGATCGTGGTGCCCGCGGCGTCGGTGCGGAGCCCCGCGAAGGTGGCGTCGGCGTAGCTGCCGTCCGACTGGCGCTTGAGGATCGTGGTGTTGCCCTCGCTCTGCTTCCAGTTGCTCTGCGTGACCCTGTCGGCCGACGACGTCGCGGTGACCACTCCGGCGGAGAGGAGGTTCACCGTTCCGGGCGCGAACGCGGCGGCGTTCGACTCGGCGTTCAGGCCCCAGCGGAAGACCGCGCCGTCGATCGTCGACTCGGCGGCGTAGGCGGGTGCGGCCACGAGCACGCCGCCCAGCGTGAGAGCGGCGACGGTCAGCCCCGCGAGGGCGGTGCGTCTGAATCGCCGGCGTGGTGTGGAGGAGGAGTCCACGGGTACAT
The DNA here is from genome assembly GCF_013113715.1 of Herbiconiux sp. SALV-R1. Taxonomy (GTDB): domain Bacteria; phylum Actinomycetota; class Actinomycetes; order Actinomycetales; family Microbacteriaceae; genus Herbiconiux. The sequence continues at coordinate 4,134,750 of NZ_CP053344.1, read as the reverse complement.
CCCTTCTCAGCCTTCTCTGGCAGACCGACGCGCGCGTCAGCTGCGCCCGGGTGAGCGCAAAGGCAGGTTAGCCTTACCTAAGCAGAAGGCTGTGTTCCAGCGCAACGTTAAGGATAGGCTTACCTAAATTGGAGGCTTTTCTCATGATGCGCGCACGCCACTTCGTCGCTGCCGTCACCGTGCTCGCGGTGACATTCGGCCTGACCGCCTGCGGCGCCGGAGCGCCCTCGGGCACGTCCGGCGCCCCTGCCACGCCGCCGCTGTCGGAGGTCACTCCGCTCAGCGATCCGCTCGCGTGGGAAGGCCCCTCCACGGCGGTCGCGGCGACGGCCGCCATCGACCCCGTCGTCGACGGAGCTCAGGTGCTCCCGGTGACGGTGACGGATGCGCAGGGAACTTCGGTCACGGTCACCGACGCGAGCCGCATCCTGACCCTCGACATCTACGGTTCCCTGTCGCGCATCGTGTTCGAGCTCGGTCTGGGCGCATCCGTCGTCGCTCGCGACACGTCGAGCGGCTTCCCGGAGGCTGCCGACCTCCCCGTCGTCACCGAGAACGGCCACGATCTGAACGCCGAGGCCATCCTCGAGGCGGCGCCCACGGTCATCCTCACCGACACCAGTCTGGGCCCGTGGGACACGATCCTGCAGCTGCGCGACGCCGGCATCCCCGTCGTGGTCGTCGACTCGCACCGCTCGCTCGAATCGGTCGGGTCGCTCATCGACCAGGTGGGCACGGCCCTCGGCGTGCCCGAGCGCGCCGACGCGCTCGCCGCGCGGAGCGACGCTGCGGTCGCGGAGAAGATCGCGCAGATCGCCGCGGTGGCACCGGCCGATCCGGTGCAGAGGCTGCGGATGATGTTCCTCTACGTGCGCGGCCAGTCGGGCGTGTACTACCTGTTCGGCGAGGAGTCGGGGGCCGACAGCCTGATCCGCGCGCTCGGCGGCATCGACGTCGCCGGCGAGATCGGCTGGAAGGGCATGCGGCCCGTCACCGACGAGGCCCTCGTCGACGCCAACCCCGACCTGCTGATCATGATGACGAAGGGACTCGAATCGGTCGGCGGGGTCGACGGGCTGGTCGAGCACCTCCCCGCCATCGCCCAGACGGATGCGGGGCGGAACCACCGCATCGTCGACATGTCCGACACCACCGTCCTCAGCTTCGGGCCCGCGTCCGCCGACGTGCTCGACGCACTCGCGGTGGCGATCTACGCCCCCGAGGCAGCCGGATGAGCCTGGCGACCGAGGAGAGGCCCCTCACCCGGCTCGCCGCGCCGTCCCAGCGGAGGGTGACGCGGGGACCACTCATGTTCGTGGCCCTCGGCATCGCACTGCTCGCGCTGATGATCGTCTCGGCGGGCAGCGGACAACTGCACATCCCACCCGCCGAAGTCGTGGGCGCTGCGTCGCGAGCGTGGAACGGAGCCGTGCAGTCGGTGGGGCTCGGCATCCTCTCCCTCCCCGAGGGGGCACCGATGTCGCACGTCAACGCCGAGGCGACGCTGTGGCTCATTCGTGCTCCGCGGCTCCTGATGGCGGTGCTCGTGGGAGCGGCGCTCGCGTCGGCCGGGGTCGTGATGCAGGGGGTGTTCCGCAATCCGCTCGCCGAGCCGGGTGTCATCGGCATCTCGTCGGGCGCCGCGGTCGGAGCATCCGCCTCCATCGTCTTCGGCCTCGGGTTCCTCGGCCCCCTGACCCTGCCGGCTCTGGCGTTCCTCGGGGGCCTCGCGGCGATCGCCGTCGTGTACGCCGCCGCACGCGCCGACGGCCGCACCGAGGTCGTCACGCTGGTGCTCACCGGCATCGCGGTAAACGCCGTCGGAGGAGCGGCCATCGCCCTGTTCACCTACCTCGGGTCGACCCAGGAGCGGGAGCAGATCGTGTTCTGGCAGCTCGGCTCGCTCAACGGAACCCGCTGGGGCGACCTCGCGATCGTCGCCCCGCTGACCGCGGTGGGCATCGCGGCGTGCCTTCTGATGTCTGCCGACCTCGACCTCCTAGCTCTCGGCGAGCGGCAGGCCGAGCACCTCGGAGTGCGCGTGGAGCGACTCCGCGTCGTCGCGATCGTCGTCATCGCGCTGCTCACCTGCGCGGCTGTCGCGTTCTGCGGCATCATCGGCTTCGTCGGTCTCGTCGTGCCCCACCTCATGCGCATGGTGCTCGGCCCCGGGCATCGCCTGCTGCTGCCCGCCAGCGCTCTGGGCGGGTCGGTGCTGCTCCTGGCCGCCGACCTGGTCGCGCGCACCGCGGTGCCCGGCAGCGAGCTGCCGATCGGGATGCTCACCGCCCTCATCGGAGGTCCGTTCTTCTTCTGGCTGCTCAGACGCACCCGTCGACGCTCGGGAGGCTGGGGATGACCGCGGTGCTGCGCGCACGGGAGGTCACCGTCGACATCGGCGAGCGCCGCATCCTCGACGGCGTCGATGTGGAGGTGCGCGCCGGGGAGCTGCTGGTGCTTGTCGGGCCGAACGGTGCGGGCAAGTCCACCCTGCTGTCGGTGCTCGCCGGGGATCGTGCGCCCACCAGCGGGATGGTCGAGCTCGACGGGGCGTCGCTCGAGAGCCACCCCGTGGCCGAGCGGGCGCGGCGGCGCTCGGTGCTCACGCAGAGCAACGAGGTCTCCTTCCCGTTCGCGGTCGGAGAGGTGGTGCGGATGGGGCGGGCACCGTGGCGACATCGGCCCGAAGCCGCGCTCGACGACGAGATCGTCGCCGCCGCGATGGAAGCCGGGGAGGTCGAGAGCTTCGCGACGCGCGCGGTGACAGCCCTCTCCGGCGGGGAGCGGGCGCGCACCGCGTTCGCGCGGTCGTACGCCCAGCAGTGCCGCATCGCCCTCCTCGACGAACCCACCGCGAGCCTCGACATCCGTCACCAGCACCGGGTGCTCGCACGCACCCGAGACCGTGTGCGACGAGGTGGGGCGGCAGTCGTCGTGCTGCACGACCTCAACCTCGCCGCCGCCTACGCCGATCGCATCGCGCTGCTCGAACAGGGCCGTCTCGCCGCCGTCGGGGCTCCCCGTGCCGTGCTCACCTCCGCGCTGCTGACACGCGTGTACCGGCACCCCATCCACGTGGCGCCCGGGGTCGGGGACTCCCTCTGGGTGATCGCCGAACCATCCGCCACCGACCACTCGGACATCGGAGAAGAACCAGCATGAAACGTCGCGTCCACCTCACCGCGACCGCCGTCGCCGTCGCCCTCTCCGTCTCCGCGGTGGCGCTTCTCGCGACCGCGACTCCCGCCTGGGCTGCCGGCAGCGTCTCCGTGTCGGGCCCCGACGGGAGCGCCTCGGTGTCGCCGGACTACGCGACCGACGTCACGGTGAGCGGCACCGGCTTCCAGTCCATCCAGAACGGCTTCGGAGGCATCTACGTGCTCTTCGGCTGGGTCGACGACGCCGCGAGCGGCACCTGGCGGCCGAGCGCCGGCGGCGTCGTCGGCGAAGATTACCGCTACGTTCCCGACGCCGAGTCGGCCGACAACAACGGCTTCCAGCGTTTCCTCGCCTTCCCCGGCAGCCAGACGGAGAGCTCCGCCAACGGCACGATCGCCGCAGACGGTTCGTGGACGGTGTCGATGGTCACCCCCGGCGCCACCTTCGAGAGCCAGGACCGGGACGGGAACATCACGGAGGTGGACTGCCGGACGGTGACCTGCGGCATCATCACCATCGGCGCCCACGGCGTGAAGAACGCCAACAACGAGACCTTCACGCCGGTGTCGTTCGCCTCGGATGCCGCCGCATCGGCAGCGGAGGCCGCGCCCTCCGCGCCCGGCGCGGCAGGAGCGGTTCGCGTCGGTGTGGATGCGGCGACGGTCTCCGCAGGATCGTCGATCGTCTTCACGGGGCAGGGCTTCACACCCGGTGAGCAGGTCGTCGCCTCCCTCGACGGGGGGCTGACGGCGGTGGGCCCGCTCACCGCCGGAACCCAGGGCGAGATCGCCGCCGCGCTTCCCGTTCCCCGCGACATCCGTGACGGCACGCACCTCGTCACCCTGCGCGGGGCCGGGTCGGGCGGCGTGGCCGAGGCGGAGGTCACCGTCACGGGCGGGGTCGCCGCCTCGGCCGAGGCGAGCAGCGCCGCGCCCGCCGCACCCGTGTGGGCCATCGTGCTCATGCTCGGGTGCATCGCGCTGGCGCTCGTGCTCGTGGTGGCGAGCGTCATCACCGCGATCGCCCGCGCCCTGGCGCGCCGCCGCGCGCGGCGAGCCGCGCGCCCGGGCGTGGACGGGGGCGCGGTCGTGCCGCAGCAGCCGGAGCTCGCATCGGAGACGCCCACACCTCAGGCCGTCGACGAAGCGGCGCTGCGATGACCGCGGTTCGCCGCGGGCGGCACGCGGCCGCGCTTGTCGCCCTCGCACTGGGGCTGGGGACGGTGCTGGGTCTGGGCACCGCATCCGCGGCTTCGGCCTCGGCCTCGGCTTCAGCCGCGCGCGACGCCGACGACATCATCGTCACCGTGCCCGAGCGCACCCCGACGCCGAGCACGGGGGGCAGCATCACCAACGCGGAGCTGCGCTGGGGGCTCAACGCCGAGTCGGGCGCCGGTGCCTTCGCGGGCGGATGCAACTTCCTCAGCGCGGGTCGAGCGGGCGACGCGGGCGGCTCCCGCGTGTGGCAGGAGGGCGACGGCCTCTACCGCTCGCACGACGGGTCGGTGCACATCGAGAAACCCACCGCCGACGGGCAATGGGCCGACGCCACCTGGGGTGCCCGCTGCCTCGACCCGCAGGGCGCGGCGGTGTCGGTGTCGTCGACGTCGAGCACCAGCGGCAATCAGGTCGTGATGCAGGGCGGAACCGGCTCGTCAGACGGTGACGGGGTGCGCATCCGCTGGACCGGTTCGTTCACTGTGGTGTTCTACGGGGGCATGACCTACTGGAGCGTCACCGACCCCGAGCTCTCGCTCGACGCCTCGGGCGACGGCGAGCTGACGGGGCTCGCCAGCGGCTACGGAACCTCGATGGACGACATGACGAAGTGGCAGGCCCTCGACCCGGTGAAGGTCACCCTCGCCGACATCAGTGGCGCCGAGGTCGCGAAGGGCGGCGGGTTCACCGTCACGCCGCGGTATCTCGGGGTGTCGAGCTCCGGCAGCGGACAGGTCGCCCGCTCCGCGTCGAACGAGGCCCACTGGGGGTCGTTCCCGCAGTCGTTCGTCGACTTCCACCGCCTCACCGGCCAGCAGGGCTACTGGGTGACCACCGGCGGCGTGCGCGACGCCGCGAAACCCGCGAGCCCCCTCACGGTGAGCTACGACGCCTCCGCGCCCGTCACCCCACCCGCGAGCGCGGGAGGCTCGGCCGGCGGAGGGGCGGCGCCCGACAACCCCGTCGTCCGAGCGCCGGCCGTGGTGCCCGCCGACGCCCTGGCCAGCGAGCTCGTGGCGCTGAACGCACCCCAGACGCTGCTGCCGCAACCGGTCGGACTCGTGCCCGAGGGCTCCGGCACTCTGTCGCCGCTCGTTCTCCCGTTGCTGGCCGCCGCATCCGCCCTCGGCCTCGGCATCATTGCGGTGCTCAGCATGATGAGGGCCCTCCCCTGGTCGCGGCGGGCGGGGTCGCCGGTGTGACACGCTCTCAGCTCGTGACGGGCGCCACCGTCACGACCGGGATGCCGTCGATGACGGTGCTGGCGCGGAACGAGATGGCGCCGTCGAGCGGGAGCGTCACGGTGCTGGTGCCGGTGGGACCGGTCTGCACGTTGCCGTCGAAGACCCAGGTCTGGCCGTCGGTGGTGCGTTCGAGCCGGTACGCCACGTCGACACCGGCGCCGGCGGCGTTCCGCGCGGTGGCAGTGAGGATGACGTCGGTGCCGCTGCGCACCGCGGTCAGCGTGAGCTCGGGAACCCCCGCCGACCCCGACGCCGCGGCACCCGGCGCGGCGACGGCGAGCGCCACCACGGGCACCGTCCAGGCCCCGGCTCGCAGCACGACTCGTCTCGACACGTCACTCATCTCTGAAGTGTGACAGGCGCCCCGGCCCCGCGCATCCGTTCTCCCACACAAAGTCCGTGATGATCGTGGTCATCCCGGACTTTGTGGGGGAGAACGCGCGGGCCGCTCACTCCCCCGAGTGGTGCCCGCCGCCGAAGTGCATCGTCGAGGCGGGGGTGCCGTACTCCGCGAGGCGGCGGGCGATCTCGTGGGGTGGGGCGAAGCCGTGGCGGCCGACGACGGCCCAGATCGAGACGCAGGGAACGTCGTAGGGGTTCACGATGCGGTGCGGGATGGAGGCGTCGAAGGTGAGGCTGTCGCCCGGCTGCACGGTGTCGCTGTCGAAGCCGACCTGGATGTCCATCTGCCCGCTCATCACGTGCATGTACTCGAGGCCGGTGTGGCGCATCATGTTGTCGGCGGGGCTCGACTCGCTGCCGGGCGAGTAGGTGACGCGCACGAACTCGACGAGGGGGTCGTCGCCCGGGGTGAGCCGCTCCCAGCGCACGCCGCCGATGCGGATGTCGGGCGCGGTGTCCGCGCGGCGGAGGCCCGGGAGGCCGACCGTGGTGAGGCGTTCGAAACCAGGCGAGGGCGCGGGCGACGAGCCGACGCCGTTGACACCGGATGCTGCGGCCGCACCCACACCGGATGCGCCCGCCCCCGGCCCCGGCGCCACCGTTCCGAGCAGCGCGTCGAACGACAGGTCGAGCTCCGACACGATGGTCCACAGGGTGCCCATCGACGGCATCGCCCGCCCGAGCTCGACCTGCGAGAGGAAGCTCGCCGAGACGCCCACCCGGCTGCCGAGCTCGCGCAGCGAGATGCCCTCCGCCTGGCGGGCCTCCCGGATGCGCTCCCCGACTCCGGGCGCGGCCGGCCGCTTCGCCGCGTCGGCGTCGGGATCGCGGGGTGTGCTCGGCGACATGGGCGGCTCCTCGTTGACGATGCCTCAAGGGTAGACCGAGCACGCCGGCGCGGCCCGCAGCCGCCCCGCCCCGCCCCCTACTCCGGGATGCTCCGCCGCTTCCGCAGCCGCACCGCCATCGGCAGCACGGCGGCGACGAGCACGAAGATGCCCTGGATCCAGTACTGCCACGACAGGTTCACCCCGAGGAACGGCAGCGCGCTCGTGATCGTCTGCAGCAGCAGCGCCGCGGCACCCACGGCGAGCGCCGAGCCCGAACCGCCGAAGATGCTCACACCCGCGATCACGATCGCCGTCACCGAGGTGAGGGTGAACGCCTGGGCGGCCCCCGCATCCCCGATGCCGGTCTTCGTGTAGAGCACGACGCCGGCGACGGCGGCCAGCACGCTCGAGGCGATGGTGGCGAGCAGCCGCATGCGGTTCACGTCGACACCCATGCGCGTGGCCTTGAGCGCGTCGGAACCCGCGGCCCGGAAGCCGCGCCCGAGCCCGGTGTTGTTGAGGCCGAGCCACAGCAGCACCGCGATGACGATCGCCACGACGAGCACCAGCGGAACACCGGCGATGGCCGTGCCGAGAGCGGTCATCAGCTCGGCGCTCGCCTGCCCGCCCGGCTGCGGGCGCAGCAGCTGCGCCCCGCCGAGCACCGCGATCGACGACACCAGGGTCGCGATGACGGGCGGCATGCCGAGCCGCGTGATGAGGATGCCGTTGACCACACCGACCACCACCCCGGCGACCAGCGCCACGACCACGCCGAGTGCGAGCATCCCGGGCCCGCCCTCGCCGAAGAAGGAGATGATCACCGCCGAGAGCGCCACCACCGAACCGATCGACAGGTCGATGCCTCCGGTGATGACGACCGAGAGCTGGGCCAGGCCGACCAGGATGAGGATGGCCGCAGACGCGAGCAGCGCACCCATGCTGAGCGGGCTGAGGAACGAGGGGGCTATCCCTGCGGTGATGGCGACGAGCGCCACCGAGATGACGACGAGCGACACGGTCTGCACCTCGCCGCGCTGCACCAGCGGGAGGCCCTTCTTCGAGGTGAGCTCTGCAGCATCCGTGTCGTCGCTGATGGAGGTCTCGGTGGCGAGCACCGCGGCGCCCGTGATCTCGCGCTCGGTGAGCGTGTCGCCGGCGAGTTCGGCCTGCACGCGTCCGCGCGAGAACACGACGACCCGGTCGCAGAGCCCTTCGAGTTCGACGGCGTCGGTGGAGAGGATGACCACGGCCACCCCGTCGTCGGCCATCGCCCGCAAGAAGCTGTAGATCTCGACGCGCGCGCCCGCGTCGACACCCTGGGTGGGGTCTTCGACGAGCAGCACCGCGGGGCTGCCGAGGCGGGCCCTGGCGAGCAGCACCTTCTGCTGGCTGCCGCCCGAGAGCGAGGTGATGGGCGTCTCGATGGTGGGGGTCTTCACCGCGAGGCCGCCGATGGCCTGGTGCACGAGGCGTTCCTCGGTGCGCGGAGCGGTGAACCCGGCGGGCATCGCCTGGTCGAGGTTCGGCGCGATCACGTTCTCGCGCACGCTGAGCTGACCGAACATCGCCTCGCCGAGCCGGTCACCCGGCAGCCAGACGATGCCCTCGGCCGTGGCGCGGCGAGTCGAGAGGGCGCGCAGCTCCCGCCCGTTGAGCTTCACCACGCCGCTCGAGCGCACGGCTCCGGCGAGCGCCTTCATGAACTCGCGCTGCCCGTTGCCCTCGACGCCGGCGAGCCCGACGATCTGCCCGCCACGCGCCTCGAACGAGACGTCGCGGAAGGCGCGACCGGTGAAGCTCGTGACGGAGAGCACCTCGGTGCCGGCGCCACCACCAGCCCCGGCACCGGGTGCGGCTTCGATACCGGGGGCGGCATCGACGGATGCTCCCCCGGCCTTGTGGGGGAACGTCGTCTCGAGCGAGCGGCCCACGATGAGCTCGACGATCTGCTCGGCCGAGTAGCCGGCCACGTCGCCGCGACCCACCACCTTGCCGTCGCGCAGCACCGTCATGCGGTCGGCGATCTCCATCACCTCGGGGATGCGGTGCGTGATGTAGACCACACCAGACCCCTTGGCGAGCAGCTCGTGCACCTGCGCGAACAGCCACGCGGTCTCGTCGGCTCCGAGCGCCTCGGTGGGCTCGTCGAGCACGAGCACCTTCGGGTCGGAGGCGAGCGCCGCGGCGATCTCGACGAGGTGCGCCTCGCGCTGCGAGATCGCCGACACCCGGCGCCGCACGTCGATCTCGAGGCCGAGCCGGGCGAACAGCTCCGCCGTCCACTGCGTGGCGGCGCGCCGCGAGGGGCGCACCGACTCGGGCAGCAGCAGGAGCATGGCGTCGACGACGGTGAGCGAGGGCGCGAGTGCCGGGATCTGGTAGACGATCGCCAGCCCCTGCTCCCGCGCCTCGCGCGGGTACATGCGGGGCCGAGGTCCGGCCCCCAGGTCGATCGTTCCGTCATCGGGAACGACCGACCCGGCGGCTATGCCCACCAGCGTCGACTTGCCGGCGCCGTTCTCGCCGAGCACGGCGTGCACCTCGCCGGGCAGCACCTCGAGGCTCACGTCGTCGAGGGCGCGCACCCCCGGGTACTGCTTGCCGATGCCCGAGAGCGTCAGCAGGGCTCCGGATGCGCGGCCCTGCCCGGCCCCCGCCCCGGCCCCTGAGGGCGCGGAGGCGGGCGGCACGGAGGCGGGGGGAACGGCTGACGATGACACGGATGCGGTGGTGGGCTCGGTCATGATCAGTTGGCGAAGGCCGCGGCGACCTCGTCGGGCGTGAGCAGCGACGAGGGGGAACCATCGGAGGGAGCGCCTTCGGAGCAGACCTCGGAGGGCGTCTTGGCGCCCTCGGTCTTACCGGTCGAGTCCTCGGCCAGCGAGAGGTCGTAGATCGAGGGCTCCGTGTCGGAGACGCCCGAGAAGGAGGCGAGCGCCTTGCGGAGCGCGACGCGGCCCACCCAGGTGCGCGACGACACGGTGGCCAGCTCGTACGACGGGTTCGAGGCCTTCAGCGCCTCGAACCCGCAGCTCAGGCTGTTCTGGTCGGTCGTGGCGATGATGGGGAGGGTGATGCCGGCTGCCTCGTAGGCGCGGATGACGCCGTCGGTCGACGCCCCGTAGTCGGAGATGACGGCGTCGATCTGCGGGTACTGCGAGAGCAGACCGCTCATCGCCTGCTGGGCCTGAGCCGGGTCCCAGTTGGTGGTGACGGGGTCTGCGGTGAGCAGCTTCACCTGCGGGTTCTCGTCGAGCACGGCCTTCACGCCCTCGAGCTCCTGCGACGACACCGCGCTGCCGGCGGGGCCACCGAGGAAGACGACGTTGCCGCCCGCGTCGCCGAGCTGGTCGACGACCCACTGCGCCCAGGTGCGGCCGCTGAACTCCGGCGACCAGTCGGTGTAGTCGAGGTAGTCGGTGCCGGCGGTGCCCTCGGGGTCGGAGGCGAACGCGACGACGGTCGATCCGGTCTGCACCGCGCTCCGCAGGGCGGAGAGGTGGGCTTCGCCCGGTCCTGCATCCGGAATCACCAGCACGATGTCGGTGCCCTTGGCCGCCATGCTCGTGATGGCGGCGGTGGTGGCCTGCAGGTCGCCGCGGCCGGCGGCGAACTCGACTCCCTTGATGGCGGGGCAGTTAGCGGCCTCGGCCTCGATCTCGGCGAGCACGGTCTTCGACCACGAGTTGGTGCCGTAGCCGTCGACGACGCCCACGGTGATCTCGCCCTCGTCGGGGCAGATGCTCGAGATGTCGGCGAACTCGCTCATGGTGCCGGTCTTGCCGACGGCGATGTCGGCGGCCGAGCCGGTGGAGGCGGTGCCGCCGGCGTTGGTCGACGAGCATCCGCCGAGCAGCACGGCGAGGGCGGCGACCGTGACGGCGCTGCCGACGGCGAGCGCCGGGCGGGTGCGGAAGGCGGGGTGTTTCTTCATCGGGATGACTCCTCTTCGAGTGCAGTGGTGCTGTGGTGGATGGGGCGGGACGGGTCGAACGGAACGGGATGCGATGGGGCGGGACGGGATGGGCCGGGGCGGGGCGGGGCGGTTCGGGGCGGGTCGCTCAGGTCTTCGAGCGCGTGAACATCGCCTTCAGCCGCGAGGTGTTGCCGCCGAGCTTGATCTGCACGACGATGCCGACGGCGATGATGACGGCCTGGATGATGTTCTGCGCGGCGGTGGTCTGCGTGAAGGTCTGCACGAGCTGGCCGAGCTGACCGAGGAACAGCGCGCCGAGCGCGGTGCCGACGATGCTGCCCTTGCCGCCCGTGAGCGCGGTGCCGCCGAGCACGACCGCCGCGATGGAGGGCAGCAGGTAGGCGTCGCCCGCGGTGAGGGTGGGCGAGCGCAGGAGGCCCGCGAGCAGCACGCCGCAGGAGGCCGCGAGCAGGGCCGAGAGCGTGTACGCGCCCACGACGTAGCCGTTGGGCGAGAGACCGATGCTGCGGGCCGCACGGGGGTTGGCCCCCACGAGCTCGAAGCGGCGGCCCACCCTGATGGCCTTCACCAGCACGTGCACGACCAGCACCACGATGGTGGCGATGATGGCCAGAACCGGGATGCCGAGCCACCGCGACAGCGAGAACTGCGACAGCGAGTCGACGACCTGGCCGCCGTAGCCGCCCGAGACCGCCTGCACGGTGCCCACCATGAGCGCGTTGCTCGCGATGGTGACGACGAGCGGCGGCAGGCCGAAGAACGCGATCACGAGGCCGCTGATGAGGCCGAACAGCGCCGGCACGATGAGCGCCAGCACGATGGCGCCGCCGATGCCGAGCTGGTCGGGCCCGCCGAACTTCGCCACGATCAGGGCGCCGAGCGTGATGGCGCCTGCCACCGACAGGTCGAGGCCGCCCTGCATGATCACGAGGGTCTGACCGACGGCCACCACGGCGGTGAGCGCCGCGAACGGCAGCATCGACGACATCGCGGTGGCCGAGATGCTGCCCGGCGCGATGAGCGGGCTGATGGCGAACAGCACGATCACGGCGATGAGCGCGCGGGCCGCCGGCCACGAGGCCACCCGGGCCAGCGGGCTGATCGGCTTGATCGAGGGGCGCTCGGCCGTCAGGCCGGCGGGGCCGCCGCCGGCCGGCGATCGCCGCTCCGAACCGATGGTCATGCGTGGGCCACTTCGGGGTGCCAGGCGCCGTCGACCGAGGCCTCGGGCATCTGCGACAGGATGTAGTCGCGGGCGTTCGAGGCGTCGTCGCGCAGCTTCTTCACGTCGACCCCGACGAGCTGGCCGCCGCGCTTCTTCACCACGCCGTCGACGACGACGTCGGTGACGAGGCCCGGATGCGCGTTGTAGACCACGCCGCCGAACGGGTTGTTGAGGGGCGACATGGCCAGCGAGTTGCCGCTCACCACGATGACGTCGGCGGCCTTGCCCACCTCGAGCGAACCGGTCTGGGCACCGAGGCCCGCCGCGTTCGCGCCGTCGAGGGTGGCGAACTGGATGACGTCGGCGCAGTTGAGGCTGAGGCGCTCGATGACGGCCCCCGCATCCACCAGCTCCTTGTTGTCGGCAGCGCGCTGCAGGCCGATCGCGGTGCGCATGGTGCCGAACATGTCGCCGCCGTTCGACGAGCAGACGTCGATCGAGAACGACGGGCGCACGCCCGCGGCGAGCAGCCGGCCGGTGGCGGGGTAGCCGTGGCCCATCTGCGCCTCGACGTCGGGGGCGACCGAGGCCGAGCCGCCGGTGTCGCCGATGATGCGCAGCTCCTCGTCGGAGAGGGTGGTGCAGTGCACGTAGGTGATGGTGTCGGCGAGCAGACCGTCCTCCTGCAGCATGATGATCGGCCGCATCTTGCCCCAGTGGCCGTCGCCCACGTGCACGGTGACGCGCAGGTCGAGGTCTTTCGCGAGCTGGAAGTCGGCGCGGTTCACCTCGCGGGTGGTGAACTGCGGGCCGCGGAGGGCCAGCGCCATGGTGACGAGCCCGTCGTTCGAGGCGAAGTGCTCGGTGCGGAGGCGGGTGGCGTCGTCGCGGGGGTGCTCGACGGGCGAGGGCATCACGCCGCCCCACTGGGCCGCGCCGCCGCCGTGGGCGAACACCGCACGCATGCCGGTGTCTTCGAGGGCCTTGACCGCCGCATCCGCGTGGTCGGTGGTGCGCAGGTTGTGCGACCAGTCGACGAGGGTGGTGATTCCCGAGTCGAGCGCCTCGAGCGCGCCGAGGTAGTTGCTGACGTAGGTGTCTTCGGGGCGGAAGTGCTTGCTGAGGCCCACGTGCAGGCCCGCCATGTACTCGTCGAGCGACCAGTCGGAGGCGATGTTGCGCACGATGGCCTGCCAGGTGTGGCGGTGGGTGTCGACGAAGCCGGGCATCACCACGCTTCCGGAGGCGTCGATGACATCGGCTCCCGGGGCGTCGATGCGGGGGCCGATCTGGGCGATCTTGCCGTCGCGGATGAGCACGTCGACATCGGTGAGAGCCGGGTCGGTGGCCACGCCGGTGATGACGGTGCCGCCGGTGATGAGGATGTCTCTCGAGTCGGTCATGGGTGGATGCTCCTTTGCATGGTGGTGGTGGTGTGAGCGAAGGACGGATGGGGGGGACGACGGTGCCGGGGTCGGGGCGGTACCGCCGGGTTCAGGCCCGCTCGCGGTAGAGCGGGATGTCGAGGGGCGGTTGCGGGATGAAACCGCCGTGGCGGTCCATCTGCTCGTAGAGGTAGTCGTGGGAGGCCCGGGTGCGAGCGAGGGCGGCGTCGACGTCGACGTGCACGAGACGGCCGTGGCGCTTCACCACGCGGCCGTCGATGAGCACGGTGTCGACGTTGCCCGAGTTCGTCTGCGCGATCGCCATGCCCGTGGGGTCGCGGCGGTTCCAGCCCGCCTGGCTGATGCCGCTCATGTCGAGCAGCACCACGTCGGCGCGCTTGCCCGGGGTGAGCGAACCCACCTCGTCGCCGATGCCGGCGGCCACCGCACCGTTCTGGGTGATCCAGCGCAGCGCATCCTTCGTGGTCCAGCGCATCTCCTGCGGCGCGATGAGCTTCTCGTAACCGGCGCTGTCGTCGCGCCAGCGGGTGGCCTGCAGCACGAGCCGGGCGTGCGAGAGCAGGTCGCCGGAGTCGCCGCTCACGCAGTCGATGCCGAGGCCGGGGCCGGGCGTGTACTCCGTGGCCTCGCGGATGGTGGGGAAGCCCATGCCCATCTGCATCTCGGTCTCGGCACAGATCGAGACGGTGGTGCCGGTGTCGCGCAGCAGCTCCCACTCCTCGGGGGTGTTGAAGCTGCAGTGCACGAGGAGGAGGTCGGGGCCGAGCAGGCCGTGCTCGGAGAGCACCTTGACGTCTTGGAACAGCTGGCGCACGGCGAGCTGGTTGGCGTGCATCGTCATGCGGGCGCCGAGCTCGCGGGCCAGCGCGAACTCGGCGGCGACGTCGGCGACCGGGGCGATGGGCAGCTCCTGCGGGGCGATGCCGAAGCGCAGCGGCTGGTTCTCGTCGCGGAAGTACTGGTCGCGGATCTCGCGGGCCAGACGCGCGCGCGGCTCGAAGGCGGCGGGGTCGGCGACGCCCTCGCGGCCGCCGGCGCTCTCCGACCAGGTGTTCGACGTCACCGGTGTCATGCCGTGGCCGTAGAGGCCGCGCACGCCCGCGTCGAGGAGGCCGGTGACCGCGCCGTGGGCGCACTCCGGGTCGAGGATGTTGTGGCAGTAGTCGACGATCGAGGTGACGCCGGAGTTGATGGCGTCGAGCGCGCCGGCGTAGTTGCCGACGTACATGTCTTCGGGCCGGTAGCGGATGGCCATCTGCAGGCGCATGCCGCGCAGGTAGTCGGGGATGGTGCCGTCGGCGAGGATGCCGCGCAGCTGCGCCTGCCAGGTGTGGCGGTGGGTGTCGATCATGCCGGGGATGGCGATCATCTCGGAGGCGTCGATGACCTCGGCGGTGCCGCCCGCATCCGTTCCGGCGGTATGCAGGATGCTCTCGCCGGTCTCGCGCGACGCCGGCTCGACGGCGGCGATGCGGCCGCCCTCGATGAGGATGTCGGCCCGCTCGAGGTCTCCGAGCACGGGGTCGACCGTCGCGACAGCCGCGCCCCGGATGAGGATGCGTGAGCCTGGGCTCGACACCTCAGGGATTGCGGGCATGATTTCTCCTCGTCGAGTAACCGGAACGCCTTCAGTATGTAAAGTCCGACTGGCGTTGTCAACTCGGACTTTACATTGTCATACAGTATGACTTCAGACGGGCTGGAGCAGCAGCTCGATGTTCTCCGGAGCGGGCGCGAGCTCGCCCGCCTCGACCCGGGCCGCCAGCTCGACCACGAGCCGGTTCAGCGGGGCGTCGGCACCCACGGCCTCGAGCTCGGCCACCACGCGCCCGTTGATCTCGGCGACCTCGCTGCGCCGGCCCTTCAACCAGTCCTGCAGCGAGGTGGTCTTCGTGTCGGGCAGCGAGAAGGTCGTGAGCACGACGTGGAACAGCTGCTCGGCGAAGGCGTCGGGGTCGTTCACGTTCTCGGCGGTCATGCCGAAGATGGGGCGGATGCTGCTGCCGCTCGCCGCGGCCGCTCGCACGGCCTCCTTGCCGCAGGCGAGCATGAAGTCGTGCATGCCGGGCACCTCGGCCGCGGTGTTCAGCTCGAGGCCCAGGATGGCCGAGGGCACGAGCTCGGCGGCGTTGACGACGAGCTTCATCCACTTCGAGGAGCGGATGTCGTCGGAGACCTCGACCGTGCCGGCATGCCCGAGAACCTCGGCCACCTCGTGGGCGCGGGCCTGCGCCGACGGGGTGAGGCCGCCGACGGCGAACCAGGTCTCCTCGGGCGGGTTCTGGCGGGTCGTGATGCCCGGCTCCCACATGTTCGAGGCCAGCTCGATGACGGCGCCGATGGTGCGCTCGACGCCCACCACGTCGGCGATGTCGTCGATCGACATGCCGTTCTGCAGGCCCACCACCAGGCTGTCGGGCTTCAGCAGCGGCTTGATGAGCTCGGCGGCCCACCGTGTGTCGTAGGCCTTGACACCGAGGAAGATGATGTCGAAGGGCTCGCGCAGAGTCGCGACCTCGCACAGGTGGAAGGCGGGCACCTCGGTGACCTCGGTGCGGTCGGGCAGGCGCACCTCGATGCCGCGCTCGCGGATGGCCTCCACGTGGGCCGGCCATTGCTCGATGAACGTCACGTCGAGCCCCGCCCTGGCCATGTCGGCCCCGATGCCCGCACCATTGGCGCCCGTACCCACTACGGCGATCTTCACCATTGAATCCTCGCTTGTCACTTATTAGTTCACATCGCGTGTGAAGTAATAGTACACAGCGGGGTGGGGTGCCTCTAGGGCGTCTCGGGCTCCTCGTCGACGGAGATGTGGGTGAGGAGGGCTTCGAGGGTGCCGAAGGAGCGCACCTCGAGGGTGGGGTCGGCATCGGGCAACTCGGCGTCGTCGTCGAGGGGCAGCACCTCGAGGTGCTCGATGTCGAGGTCGGCGTCGAACTGGGCGAGCAGGCGCGAGCTGGGAAACTGGTGCGGAGCCGTGAAGGCGAACACGGTGGCGTCGGCGAAGACGACGATCGAGGTGAGGGTGAGGTCGTCGCGGAGGTCGGTCTGCTCCTCGACCTCGTCGTCGCCGACCGCCTCCTCGATCTCCTCGGCGATGGTGTCGACGAGGGTGCGCCACGCGGCGGGGTCGAGGGCGAGGAGTCGCGCCAGGGAGGCGACGAGGGCGGCGGGGTCGGGGTCGAGGCCCGCGTCGGCGTCGTCGGCGGCGCTGGCGTCGGTCTCTGTGGCGGCGTCGGCCTGGGCGTCCGGGTCCCGCTCGTCGTCTTCGTCGTCGAGCTCGGGGTCGACGTTCACGGCGACGTCCACCCCGGCGGCGGCGAAGGCGGCGCGGCCGTGCACGATGCCGTTCTCGACGGCCTGTTCGCGAAGGAGCCCGCTCTCGTCGAGCAGGCGGTGGAGGTCGTCGAGCACGTCAGCAGTCATGACCCCACTCTGTCAGGGTTCAGCCGTCGCTCACGACGGGGTCGGCGCCCGCCATCCGTCGTCGGCTGTCACTGCACGCTGGATGCGCCCGGTGATCTCGCGCAGCTGCCGCCGCTGGGCGGCCGTGAGCACGTCGAGCACGAGGTGGCGCACCGACGCGGTGTGCACGGGTGTCGCCCGTTCGAACAGCCGGGTGCCCGACGCGGTGAGCACGACGAGCATCGACCGCCCGTCGGCAGGGTCGGGCCGGCGCTCGACCAGCCCGCGCGACTGCAGGCGCGACACGGCTCGTGAGAGGCGCGAGATCGTGCTGTTGGCGTAGCCGGCGAGCACGCTCATGCGCAGCTGCCTCCCCTTGCTCGACGTGAGGGCGTAGAGGATGCCGTACTCGAAGTGCGTGAGCTCGAACTCGCGCAGCAGGGGCGCGTCGAGGGCCGGCGGCAACCACTCGAGCACCGTGGCCAGCGAGGCCCAGGTGGCGAGGTCGTCTCCGTCGAGGTCGCTCGCGGTCTCTCCTGAGTCCATGCTCCGAGCATATCGGGCATTTGCTCGTTTATTTGCCCAAGCAACGAAATGCACAGTACATTTGCTTGCCTGAGCAATGAATCGAGAAGGAGCACCCCCAGCATGGACACCCAGTTGACCGGCGCCCGAGCCTTCATCAGCGGCTCCACCCGAGGCATCGGCCTCGCCATCGCGCGAGGACTCCTCTCCGAGGGCGCCGAGGTGATCGTGAACGGACGCGGCGAGCAACGAGTGGCCTCCGTGGTGGGCGACCTCCGCGCCGAGTTCCCTACGGCCCGCGTCTCGGGCATCGCCGCCGACTTCCGCGACCCCGCCGACGTCGCGCGCCTCGTCGGCGAGCTGAGCGACCTAGGCGGCCTCGACATCCTGGTCAACAACGTCGGCCTCTTCGGCGTCGCCGCCTTCACCGAGATCTCCGACACCGAGTGGAATGACTACTTCGAGGTGAACGTCATGAGCGGGGTGCGCCTCTCGCGCGCCGTCCTCCCGGCCATGCTCGCCCGAGGCAGGGGGCGCATCCTGTTCATCAGCAGCGAGTCGGGCGTCTCGGTGCCGGGCGACATGGTGCACTACGGCGCGACCAAGGCGGCGATGATCGCCGTGGCCAACGGCCTCTCGAAGCTCACCCGGGGCACGGGCGTGACCGTCAACACCATCCTCGGCGGGCCCACCTACTCCGACGGTGTCGCGGATGCGGTGAGCGGCATCGCCGCAGCACAGGGCGTCGACGAGGCGGTGCTGAAGGCGTCGATCGCCGAAGACCACCCCACCTCGCTGCTGCGACGCTTCCTCGAACCCGCCGAGATCGCCCACCTCGCGGTGTACCTGGCGAGCCCGCTCGCCTCAGCGACCAACGGCGCGGCCGTCCGCGCCGACGGCGGGGTGCTCACCACCCTCGTCTGAGTCCGAGCCTCCGCACGGGCAGCCGCCGCCTGCTCGGCCACCGCCCCGGTCAGCCGCCACCCGGCCAGCCGCCGGTCAGCCGAGGCCCGCGCAGCCGCCACCTGGGCAGCCGCCGCTCAGTCAGCCGCCACCCAGTCAGCCGGGGGCCGGTCAGCCACCGCCCGCTCAGCCACCGAACGCTCAGCCGCCGCCTGCTCAGCCACCGAACGCTCAGCCGCCACCTGCTCAGCCGCCGCCGGGCAGCCGCCACCCAGGCGGCCGGGGGGGTCAGCGGTCAGACACCGTCACCGAGACCTCGACCGCGTAGTCGTCGGGGTTCTGGGCGAGCACCGTCTGGCGGATCTCGGTGCCGCCGGCGAGCTCGAACCCGCTCGTCGAGACGGTGTCGAACAGCGCGACCACGGCGGGGTGGAGGGCACCCTCGGGCGCCTCCTCCCCCGCGCCCGGCCGCCAGGTGGCCACGAGCTCTGTGCGCACCGGGAGCGTGGACGCGAACGCGTCTGACGCGACGGCACCCTGGGGAGCCAGGGAGGAGGTCGGCCAACAGCACACGAGCTCGATCGTCTCCCGGGCGGCGCCAGCCCGCAGGGCCGTCCAGAACGGGCCCGTGGGCCCGAGCCCCGCCTGCGCGACGCACTCGTAGAGCCCCGTGAGCACGACATTCGCGTCGTCGTCGGTGACGGCATCAGTCTCGTCGACCGAGAGCAGGATCACCTGCCCGACGTACGGTTGATCCGGCATCGTGCGCTCGCGCACCGCAACGGGCGCCGCGAGCGCACGCAGCACCGCCGCCGCGTCGCGGAACGCCCGGTCTTCGCGTCGTCGCCGTTCGTCGACCTCGCGGCGATGCCGCTCCAGGGCACCCTCGACCTCTCCGGAGGCGACCGCCTCTCCCACCGCCGAGAGCGGAACGCCCGCATCGCGCAGCGCCCGCACCTGCACGCCTGCGCGCACCTGGCCGATCGTCGTAGCTGCGATACGACGATCGCGGGTCGACGTCGGCCGGAATGAGCACCCCCGTCTCGTCGTAGTGGCGGAGCGCCTTGACGCTCAGGCCGGTCACTGCCGCGAACTCACCGATCTTGATCATGACTCCAGCATCCGGTCTCCCCGTGCAGGAGAGTCAATCATGCCCATCTCACGGGTGCTTAATCGGGGCGCGGTAGGCCCAGAGGGGGGCGTCGGGGCCGGGGCCCTGGTGCTCGATCCGGTCGGCGATGGTGCCGTCGGGGGTGAAGCGCCAGCCGACGACGCGCCAGCCGGTGGTGGTGACCTTCACGGTCTCGCCGTCGAGCGCGGCGGTCGACGTCAGCTCGGCGGGACCCTCGAAGAACCAGTACTCGGCGTCGCGGAGCTCTTCGGGGGTGGAGATGATGGTGCGCTCGAGGGTGCGGTACTCGAAGTCGCCGATGGGGCGGTCGTCGAACAGGGCGAGCTTGTCGCCGGTGAGCACCTGCCGGTAGGGGGCGAGGTCGTCATCGACGTCGGAAGCGGCGGTGTGGAGACGGCTCTCGGCTGCGGTGAAGAGGGCTTGCATCCGCTCACGGAGCTCACCCAGGGTGTGGGACTCGCCCGTGATGGAGACCGCGGAGGCGTCGTTCGCAGCGGCGACCGCGGCGGCGCGCTCGTCGTAGCCGGGTCGCTCCCTGAGCACCGCCTCAGCCGCGAGCACCTGCTGCAGGTCGTACGGCGGGCAAGCGCCGAGCAGCTCCGACTCCCACGTCGCGAGCAGCCGCTCCACCCGCTCGGCGTACGCGGTCAGCGCCTCGGCAGACGGCGCCTCCGCGGCGGGCGGACCAGCCGTGGGATCGGTCGGAAGGCGAAGCGCGTAGATGTCGGCGATGATGGCCAGGGCTTCGGGGGCCGGGGTGATGCCGTAGAAGGATGCGGAGGGGGTGTCACCGAGGAGTAGAGCGTGACCGGTGGCGCAGTCGATCTCGATGGGGCCCTGGGCCACGATGCGACCGCCGAGCACCGAGAAGGTGACCGTGCGGAGCAGCTGGCTGCCGAGCACGAAACACAGCTCGTAGTCGCCGTCGTGGTGGTCGAGGAGGTGCCAGCCCTCGCCCCAGCCCGAAACGGCGAGGTTGTTCCACCCGCGCACGCTCTCGAACACCGCCGCCACCTGCTGACCGGTCACCCGGCCCTCGTGCGAGGTGAAGACGCGCTCGTTCCACACCCGCGACGCCTCGGCGAGCCGCTCGCCCGCGCGGAAGCAGTGCACCGAGACCCGGTGGGTCTCGAATTCTCCCGGGAGGTAGGCCGCGACGCGGAGGGGCGGCGCATCCGCTTCGTCTGCCGCGTCGAGGGCGAGCGTCGCCGAGCGGAGACGGGCACTCTCGTCGACGACGTAGCCCAGGCCCTCGACACGCTCGACCCGGAGGAGCCCGTCGTGCACCAGCTCCTCAGCACCGCCGAACGCAGACCCGAGCGTGAGCGAGAACCGAATCACCCCCGTGTCGTGGCCGTCGACACCCTCGACCCCGTGCTGCAGCTCGACGGTGGCGAGCTCCCCGGCGGCCCGCTCGGGCACCTCGACGCGGTGCTCGAACCACGGCCAGCCGTCGGAGTGCTGCACCGCCCAGACGAGCTCGGCCGCCGGCGGCACGGGGCCGCCCAGCGTCACCGAGAGCCTGGGGCTCCACCCTCCGCCCGCGCTGCCGTCGAACCGGGTGGCCGTCGCGATGACCTCGTGAGCGATGATGAACGTCATTGATCAATCGTCAGCTATCGCTGAGCAAAAATCAACATCGGTCCCGGCACATGGTGCCGTCGACCGTGTGGCCGGCTGAACGGTATGAGAATCGTGGCGCCGAGCTCCCCGAGGGCTCGGCGGCGGGATTCTCATACCGTTCAGCCGGCACGGGGGCCCACCGGCCGAAACTACGATGGGGCCATGGCGGTCACGGATGAGGCGATCCTCACGATCAAGGGGATGATCCTCTCGGGGGAGCTGCAGCCCGGCGACCGGCTGCCACCGGAGAAGGAGCTGAGCGAGCGGCTCGGGCTCTCGCGCAGCTCGATGCGCGAGGCGGTGAAGGCGCTCGAGGTGCTGCGGGTGCTCGACGTGCGGCGCGGCGACGGCACCTACGTGACGAGCCTCGAACCCGAGCTGCTGCTCGAGGCGATGAGCTTCGTGGTCGACGCCCGGCGCGACGACGAGTCGATGCTCGAGCTGTTCGCCGTGCGGCGCATCCTCGAGCCCGCTGCGGCAGCGCTCGCCACGCCACACCTCGACGAGACCGCCATCGCGGCCCTGCGCGCCTCGATCGAGGAGGCGGGGGCCGACCCCGACGTGGAGCGGCTCGTGGCGCACGACCTCGCCTTCCACGCCGACATCGTGCGGGCGGCCGGAAACGGCTACCTCTCCACCCTGCTCGAGTCGCTCTCCGGCCGCACGGCACGGGCCCGGCTGTGGCGCGGCCTCACCGACGAGAACGCGGTCGAACGCACGCTGCGCGAGCACTCCGCCCTCGTCGACGCGATCGAGGCCGACGACGCGGTGCTCGTCGAGGCCCTCGCCGTCGCACACATCGCGGGCGTCGAGACGTGGCTGCGGCGCTGGAGCGGCGAGGCCGGCAGCACGACGCCCCCGCGCTGAAGCAGGGGCGTCGTGACGGATGCGCCGTGATCGGCGCCCGGTTCGGCGTCAGTTCTTGAACGCGTCCTTGACGTTCTCGCCGGCCTGCTTGAGGTCGGCGGCGGTCTGATCCTTCTTGCCCTCGGCGACCTTGGAGTCGTCGTTGGTCGCCTTGCCGAAGGCCTCCTTGGCCTTGCCGCCAAGGTCCTGGGCGGCGTTCTCGATCTTGTCTCCTGCGCTCATTGCTTCGCTCCGATCGTGTCGATGGCGTGACGGGTGCGTCCGTCTCGGTCACCCCCATCCCACTCCTCGTCACCGAATCGGCAACACCGCCACAGTCTTCGGCCAGCAAGTTCGAAGGAAGCGTTCGAGCAGGGCCACTAGCCGCCGTGGCGCGGGAGCGCGGCGGTGTAGAAGCGCACCAGCTCGCGCGCGACGTCGGCGGACTCGCCGTCGGGCCGGTCGGCAGCCCGCGACAGCACACCCTCGCGCGCGAGCACCACGAGACCGTGCACGAGCGCCCAGCTCACCAACGCCCAGCGGTCGGCGTTCTCGTTGCCACCTGCCTCCCCTCCTTCGGTGGCCGAGACCGCAGCCACGAGGCGGCCGATCGAGGCGCGTTGAGCCTCCTGCAGCTCCGGGTCGTCGGGATGCAGCTCGGTGCGGCGGAACATGAGGTCGACGAGGGCCGGATGCTCGAGCCCGTAATCGACGTACACACGGCCCAGCGCGGCGAGTCGCTCCGAGGGCTCTGAAGCGGCGGCAGCCTGGTCGAGTCGTTCGGTGAGCTGCCGGAAGCCCTCCGTCGCCACCGCTGTGAGCAGGCCCGCCCGATCGATGAAGAAATGGGCGGGGGCGGCGTGCGAGAGGCCGGCGCGCCGCGCGACGGCGCGGAGGCTCACGCCGGCGTGGCCGCCCTCCGCCAACTCCGCCCGAGCCGCCTCGAGGAGGCTTCGATGGGCGGAGGAGTCGGGTGCGGGCTGGGCGGGCATGCTCCATTCTTTCGACAGGGGCTTGACAGTGTCAAGCCGGGGGTGCAGAGTGGGGCCATCGATCGCTTGACACTGTCAAGTGACCGGCTTTCCCCTCTTCTGACATCAACGAAAGGCCGCAGCCATGACCACCCAGACCACCCCGATCTCGCCCCTTCCGTTCTCCCTCGGCGACGCCATCCGGCGCACCAGCCACCGCTCGATCTGGTCACTGTTCTCGTCAGTCAGCGTCGCATCCGTCTTCAGCTGGGCCTCGGTGTTCAGTGGCGCCTCGGCCGCCTCGGCGCTGAGCGGCCTCTCGTTCTTCTCGGTCGGCTCGTTCGCCTCGGCGCTGTCGATCGGCTCGGCGGGCTCGTTCCTCTCGATCGGCTCGGTGGGTTCGGTGCTGTCGATCGGTTCGGCCGGCGGCTTCGGCGAGATCGGCGGCGTACCCGTGCTCGTGCCGGCGCTGCGCGCGCTGGGACTCGCAGCCTGAACGGGGCGCGTGGTGAGCCGCGCTGCGCTGCGCCGCGGTGCGATGAGCTGCGGTGCGCTGGCGTCAGCGACTCCCAAGGCCGTACACGCGGGTGGCGGTGCCGCCGCGCACGGCGGCCCGCGCGGCGAGCTCGGCCTCGGCCTGCTCGGCGGTGAAGGTCGCGTACAGCGGGCCGGCAGCCGAGGTGAGCCATTCGTAGCCGCCGGAGGCGATGTCCCAGAGGTGCAGGTGCGCGTCGATCAGAGGGGCGTCGGTCATCGTGCGTCGCCCGTTCCCCGGTAGGCGTACTCGCTCCGGCTCGCCTCGAGCATCTCGGCACCCGACCCGGGCGACGAGGGCGCACGGTAGCGGCCGCGGGTCACCTCGACCGGCGTGACGAAGTGCTCGTGCAGGTGGTCGACGAACTCGATGACGCGACCGTCGAGCTCGCCGCTCACCGCGATGTAGTCGAGGTACGACAGGTGCTGCACGCGCTCGCACAGGCCGACGCCCCCCGCGTGCGGGCACACCGGCACGCCGTGCTTGGCGGCGAGCAGCAGCATCGCGATGTTCTCGTTCACGCCCGCCACCCGCGTCGCGTCGATCTGCAGCACACCGAGCGCCTCGGCCTGCAGGAACTGCTTCGCCATCACCCTGCCGCCCATGTGCTCGCCGGTCGCCACCGGCACGGGTGCGATGGCCCGGGCGATCGCGGCGTGGGCCAGCACGTCGTCGGGGCTCGTCGGCTCCTCCACCCAGGCGAGGTCGAAGGGGGCGAGCCGGTCGATCCAGGCGATGGCGTCGTCGCGGTCCCAGCGCTGGTTGGCATCGACGGCGATGCGGATGCCCGGCCCCATCGCCTCGCGGGCGATGCGCATCCGCCGCACGTCGTCGTCGATGTCTGCCCCCACCTTGAGCTTGATCTGCGTGAAACCCTCGGCCACCGCCTCCCGGCTGAGGCGGGCGAGCTTGTCGTCGTCGTAGCCGAGCCAGCCCGGGGTGGTGGTGTAGCCGGGGTAGCCCTCGGCCAGCAGCCTCTCGGTGCGCTCGCGGCGGCCGGGCTCGGCGCGGCGCAGGATGTCGAGCGCCTCCGCCTCGGTGAGGTCGTCGGTGAGATAGCGGAAGTCGACGAGCTCGACGAGCTGCTCGGGGGTGAGGCGCGCGAGCAGCTGCCAGAGCGGCAGGCCCGCGCGTTTGGCCTTGAGATCCCAGAGGGCGTCGATCACGGCACCGACGGCCATGTGCATCACGCCCTTCTCGGGGCCGAGCCAGCGCAGCTGCGAGTCGTGCACGAGTTCGCGCCAGGTGCGGCCCATCGCGCCGAGCAGCTCCTCGACCTCGCGGCCCACCACGTGGTGGGCGAGCGCGTCGATGGCCGCCACCTGCACGTCGTTGCCGCGGCCGATCGTGAAGACGAAGCCGTGGCCCTCCAGGCCGTCTGAGGCGTCGGTGACGAGGCGTACGTAGGCGGCCGAGTAGTCGGGGTCGGGGTTCATCGCGTCGGAGCCGTCGAGCTGGAGCGAGGTGGGGAAGCGGATGTCGCTGGTCTCGAGCGCGGTGATCAGGCTCAACGTCGGGCCTCCTCGAAGGGGTGGGTCGGATGCGGTGGGTTCTCCACAGTGTAGACATCCGATGTTTTTGTCCACAATGGTGCCTGGCGGCGGCCATATGTCCCATACTGGGTGGAGACTTCTGATCAAAGGTGAAGGGATGGTGACCGGATGCGCATCGCGCGACTGGGCGAAGTGGGTGCCGAGCATCCGGTGCTGGTGACTGACGAGGGGTTCCTCGACCTCGCGGGCATCACGCCCGACATCACGGGTGAGTTCCTCGAGTCGGGCGGACTCGAGAGGGTGCGCGGCGCCTACGAGGCGGGCGCTCTTCCCGCGTTCGACGGGGAGGGACTGCGCGTCGGCGCCCCCATCGCGCGGCCGAGTGCCGTGCTGTGCATCGGCATGAACTACGCGGCGCACGCCGCCGAGTCGGGGTCGGCGCCGCCCGAGGTTCCCATCCTGTTCTTCAAGACGCCCAACACCGTGGTGGGGCCGAACGACGTCGCGCGCATTCCGCGCGGCAGCACGAAGACCGACTGGGAGGTGGAGCTCGCGGTTGTCATCGGGCAACGCGCCTCGTACCTCTCCTCGCCCGACGAGAGCCTCGCGCACGTGGCCGGGTTCGCCGTGGCGAACGACCTCTCGGAGCGGGAGTGGCAGCTCGAGATCTCGGGCGGGCAGTGGGGCAAGGGCAAGAGCGCCCCGGGGTTCACGCCGTTCGGGCCGTGGCTCGTCACGCCCGACGAGGTCGACCACCGCGACCTGCGACTCACCAGCACCGTGAACGGTGAGGCGCGGCAAGACTCGCGCACCTCCGACCTCATCTTCGGGGTGGAGTTCATCGTGTGGCAGCTCAGCCAGTACCTCACGCTCGAGCCCGGAGACGTGGTGCTCACGGGCACGCCCGAGGGTGTCGCGCTGTCGGGGCGGTTCCCCTACCTCAAGGCCGGCGACGTGGTCGAGCTCACCATCGAGGGACTCGGGGCGCAGCGGCAGGAGTTCGTCGACGCCTAGGCGCGGCGGGCGCAGGGAGAGAGGGAGCGGCATGCAGGAGTTCGCGGGGCTCGTCGCCATCGTCACGGGTGGCGCGTCGGGAATCGGGGCGGCGATCGCCGATCGGCTGGCGGAGGGCGGCGCATCCGTCGCCGTGCTCGACCGCGACATCAGCGCGGCCGCTCCCGAGCACTTCGGGGTGGTCGCCGACGTGGCCGACGACGCGTCGGTGCGGCGGGCGGTGGAGGCGGTGGCCGAGCGGTTCGGCAGGCTCGACATCCTGGTCAACAACGCGGGAATCGGCGCGGCGGGGTCGGTCGAAGACAACCCCGACGACGAGTGGCATCGCGTGTTCGACGTGAACGTGGTGGGTCTCGCGCGGGTGAGCCGCGCGGCCCTGCCCCTGCTGCGCGAGTCGCCGTCGGCGGCGATCGTCAACACCTGCTCGATCGCGGCGACCGCGGGTCTGCCGCAGCGCGCGCTGTACTCGGCGTCGAAGGGTGCGGTGCTCTCGCTCACCCGAGCGATGGCCGCCGACCACCTGCGCGAGGGCGTGCGGGTGAACTGCGTCAGCCCGGGCACCGCCGACACCCCCTGGGTGGCCCGCCTCCTCGACGCCGCCGACGACCCCGTCGCCGAGCGCGCCGCCCTCGACGCCCGCCAGCCCCACGGCCGCCTCGTCACCGCCGCCGAGGTCGCCGAGGCCGTCGCGTACCTCGCGAGCCCGCGCGCGGGCTCCACCACCGGCACCTCCCTCGCCGTCGACGGCGGCATGCAGAACCTCCGCCTCCGCCCCGCCGCCACCTGACCCCCCGCCCGGTCGCGCACCCACCTCACTTCGGTCGCGCAAAGTGCTCGCATTCGCGCTCGAGGGAGCAGTTTGCGCGACCAACGTGCGTGCAGGGGCCCGCTGAGACAAATGTCTTAGGTGAGGCTACGCTTACATGGTGCCCAGCGAGACCCTGAAGCGACCGGAGACTGCGGCGACCGCGCACGAACGCCCGCGCCTGCGCCCGCGCCCGCGGGCCCTGTCGCGCCCCGTGGTGCTCGCGCTGCTCGCGCTCGGCGTCCTCGCCGCCACCGCCCTCAGCCTGCTGCTCGGCAGCAACCTCATCGACGCGGGCGCCGTGGTGCGCGCCCTGCTCGACCCCTCCGACGACCCCGGTGCCGTCGTCTGGGGTTCGCGCGTCCCCCGCACGGTGCTCGGACTCCTGGTGGGCGCGTGCCTCGGCATCGCGGGCGCCGTCATGCAGGGTCAGACCCGCAACCCGCTCGCCGACCCCGGCATCTTCGGGGTCTCGGCGGGCGCCACCCTCGCTGTCGTGATCGGCGTGTACGTCTTCGGCACCGCATCCGTCTTCGTCACGCTCTGGCTCGCGCTGGCGGGCGCCCTCGTGGCGAGCGTCGTCGTGTTCGGGGTCGCCGCACTCGGCCGCGGGCTCGCGAGCCCCGTGCCGCTCGCCATCGCCGGCACCGCCGTCTCGGCCCTGCTCGTGGCGCTCACCTCGTACCTCGTGCTCGCCGACGAGACCACCCTCGCCGCCTACCGCATCTGGGTCGTCGGCTCGCTCTCGGGCCGCACCCTCGACGGCGCCGGCATCGCCGCCGTGTTCGCCCTCGTCGGGCTCGTCTGCGCGGCCGCCAACGTGCGCTCGCTCAACAGCCTCGCCCTCGGCACCGAGCTCGCGCACGGGCTGGGCGAGAACCTGCTCCGCGCTCGCCTCGTCGGGCTCGCCGCCATCACCCTGCTCACCGCGAGCGCCGTGGCGGTCACCGGCCCCATCGGCTTCATCGGGCTCACCGCCCCGCACATCGCCCGCCGTCTGGTGGGCAGCGATCATCACTGGTTGCTGCCCGCATCCGGTCTCATCGGCGCCATCGTGCTGCTCGTCTGCGACGTCATCGGGCGGCTCATCGGCGGCCTCGCGGAGGTTCCCGTCGGCGTCGTGCTCGCCGTGGTCGGCGGCATCGCGTTCATCGCCATCGTGCGCCGCGGAAGGATCGCCGCCCTGTGATCGACCGCAGACTCTGGAGCGGGCGCGTCGTCATCGTCACCCTCGCCTGCCTCGCCGCCGCCGTCACCGCGGGCCTCGTCGGCATCGTCGTGGGCTCCTCCTCCCTCACCATCGGCGACGTCGTCGTCACCCTCACCGGCGGCGGTTCGAGCGGGCAGCAGCTCGTGGTGTTCGACCTCAGGATGCCGCGGGTGCTCGGCGGCCTCCTCGTCGGCGCGGCGCTCGGTCTCGCGGGCGCCCTCACCCAGACCTTCGCGCGCAACCCGCTCGCCACCCCCGACATCCTCGGCGTCACCTCCGGCGCGGCACTCGGCGCAGTCGCGGCGATCGTGCTCGGCGGCGGCAGCTACGCCGTCGGGGCGGGCCTGCTCAGCCTCGGCCTCCCGGTCGTCGCCGCGCTGGGCGCCATCGGCGCCGCGCTCATCGTCTACGGTCTCGCCTGGCGCGGCGGGGTCGACAGCTACCGCCTCGTGCTCATCGGCATCGGCGCCACGGCGGCGCTCATGGGCGTGACGAACTTCCTCATCTCGCGCGCCCGCATCACCGACGCCCAGGCGGCGTCGCAGTGGCTGGTCGGGTCGCTCTCGGGCATCTCGTGGGCGAGCGTCTGGCCGGTGCTGGCGGCACTCGTCGTCATCACGCCGATCGCGCTCCTGCAGTCATCGAAGCTCGACATCGGCCAGCTCGGCGAGGAGATGGCGGTCGGCCTCGGCGTCGCCATCCAACGGCACCGGATGCTCGTCATCGCCTGCGCGGTGCTGCTCACGGCCGCGGCAGTGTCGGCGGCCGGGCCGGTCGGCTTCGTCGCCTTCGCGGCCCCGCAGATCGCGTTGCGCCTGGCGGGGGTGGGGCGCCCGCCGCTCATCGCCTCCGCACTGATGGGTGCCGTCATCGTCGCGGGCGGCGACGCGTTCGCGCGCGGGGTGCTGCCCGGCGAGACGCCCGTCGGCATCGTCACCGCCGTCATCGGCGCCCCCTACCTCATCTGGCTGCTGACCCGACGCAAGAACCGGGAGACCTCGTCATGACCCGACCACCCGCAGCACCCCCGACACGCGGAGCGACCCCCGAGACCGGAGCGACCCCCGAGACTGGAGCGACCCCCACGACCCCCACGACCGGAGTGACCCCCGCGACCGCAGCGGCCGGGGCGTCCAGAGCCACCCCCGCATCCGGAGCGACCGCAGCGACCGGAGCGAACCCCGAGACCAGAGCGACCCCTGCGACCGGAGCAACCCCCGAGACCAGAGCGACCCCCGCATCCGGAGCAATCGCGCCAGCGGCAGCGACCGCAGCCCCAGCGCCCGCCCCCGCCGCACCGCCGACCCCGCCCACCCCCGCCCTCGAGGTGCGCGGCGTCACCCTCACCTACGAACGCGCCCCCGTCTTCGAGGGCCTCGACCTCAGCATCACCGAGGGCGAGGTCACCACCCTCATCGGCGCCAACGGCAGCGGCAAGTCGACGCTGCTGAAGGCGTTCGGCCGGCTCCTCGCCCCCACCGA
The DNA here is from genome assembly GCF_013113715.1 of Herbiconiux sp. SALV-R1. Taxonomy (GTDB): domain Bacteria; phylum Actinomycetota; class Actinomycetes; order Actinomycetales; family Microbacteriaceae; genus Herbiconiux. The sequence goes on along the minus strand of NZ_CP053344.1, from coordinate 4,105,440 downwards.
GGGCAGCGTGCATCTCGAGGGCGCCCCGATGCGCAAGCTGTCGGCGCGCGACGTGGCGCGGCGCCTGGCGATCCTGCCGCAGAAGCCGCTCACGCCCTCGGCGACCTCGGTGCGCGACCTGGTATCGCGCGGGCGCCACCCGCACCAGAGCCTGTTCCGGCCCTGGACCCCGGAGGACTCCCGCATCACGGATGCCGCACTCGCCGACACCGGACTCCTCGAGCTCGCCGACCGCGACGCCGCCTCCCTCTCGGGCGGGCAGCTGCAGCGCGCCTGGATCGCCCTCGTGCTCGCCCAGCAGTCGCCGATCATCCTGCTCGACGAACCGACGACGTTCCTCGACCTCAGCCACCAGCTCGACGTGCTGCGCCTGGTGCGCACGATCAACCGCGAGCGCGGCGCCACCGTCGTGATGGTGCTGCACGACCTCAGCCTCGCGGGCAGGTTCTCCGACCGGCTCGTCGTCGTGGGGCAGGGGCGCGTCATCGCCGACGGCACGCCCTGGGAGGTGCTCACCCCCGAGGTGCTCCGGGCCGCGTTCGACCTCGACGCGATGGTCGTTCCCGACCCCGCATCGGGGACTCCGCTCATCGTTCCGGCGGTCGATACCGTTTCGTGACTTAGGATCGGCTAACCTAAGTTCCGTGAAAACATCAGCCGCACTCCGACGATCCGTTCTGTTCATCGCCCCCGCTGTGGCACTCGCCACGCTGGCAGGATGCGCATCCTCCGCCTCGAGCGACACCTCGGCAGCCGGCGAGGGCGAGTGGAGCTACACCGACGCCACCGGCACCACGGTCACCCTCGACCACACGCCCGAGCGCATCGCCAGCTACACCGACTACGCCCTCGGCCTCCTGAGCTACGGCATCGACCCGGTGGCCCTGTTCGGCCGCTTCGACGTGGCCTCCGACACCCGCTTCGACGAGTACGACATCTCCGACGCCGCCATCGTGGGCAACAGCTACGGCGAGATCGACCTCGAGGCACTCGCCGAGGCCGCCCCCGACCTCATCGTCACCGGCATCTACCCCACCGACCGCGAGGGCACCCTCAACACCGACGGCCCGTACTACGCCTTCGCTGACGTCGAGCAGCAGGAGCAGCTCGAGAAGATCGCCCCCGTCGTGGCGATCGAGGTGGGCGGCAAGGGTCTCGACGTGATTGAGGAGCTGGCCGGGCTCGCCGAAGACCTCGGTGCCGACCCCGCCACCATCGCCGCGGCGAAGGAGGAGTTCGACGCCGCCTCGGCCGAGCTCACCGCCGCGGCCGCAGAGAGCGACGTCGAGGTCACCCAGATGTACGCCGACGCCGACGGCGTCTACGTCACCAAGCCGCAGGACGAGCCGGAGACCGAGCTCTACAGCGAGCTGGGCGTGACCTTCACGAACCTCAACCCCGACGGCTACTACTACTGGGACATCTACAGCTGGGAGAACGCGGGCCAGATGATGACCGGCGACGTGCTGCTGGTGAACAACGAGGGCTTCCAGGAGGCCGAGCTGCTGCAGCAGCCCACCTTCGCCTCCCACCCGGCCATCGCGGCCGGCCAGGTGCACGACGGCTGGGTCGGCGCGGCTCTCGACTACCACTCCCAGGCGCAGCACATGACCGAGCTGGCCGGCATCCTGCGCGAGTCGAAGCCGCTCAGCTGAGCCCGCTGAGCTGAGACCTGAGACGCCCGGTGGCGCCGCCCCGAGCATCCGTCAAGCCCTCTCCGGCTACGCGATGCTCCAGAAGTGGGCGGTGCCGCCGGGCTTCTCGACGGTGACGGCGTAGTCGAGGTCGCGGTAGGTGGCGTCGAGGGTGTGGCCGACCATGGCGATCGAGATGGTGCCGTCGGGGTTGTTCGTCACCTTCGAGATCATCATGGTGTGGTCGACGCCGTTGTCGTTCTGCGGATCCCAGTCGAACATCACGACGTCGCCGATCTTGAGCTCCGAGCGGTCGTCGAACTCGAAGCGCGTGGTGTCGGGGCGGGAGGCGTAGTAGTCGTTCATCTGGTTGCCGCGGATCCAGCTGTAGCTGTAGTCGCCCGTCGCCACGTAGTCGCTGTACCAGTCCTCGTTCTGCACCCAACCGCGCTGCAGCATGGTCTGGTTCACGAAGTTGCCGCAGTCGTTGTCGGGGAACTCGCCCCACTCGGCAAGGTTGTAGTGCTGCCAGTAGGTGAAGGCGTACTGCATCTGCGCGTCGACCGGGGTCTGCACCTCGTAGCTGTAGGCAGCATCCGCCACCACCTGCGACCCGTCGTCGAGCGTGACGGTCACCGGCACGGCCCCCATCGCGAAGTTGTAGGCGGCGGGGGTGGTGAGCGTGATCGTGGTGTCGTCGACCACGGTGAACGCGGTCGCGGCCTCGGTGCCGAACTGAACGGATGCGACTGCCGCGTCACCCCGGAACCCGGCCCCCGACACGGTCACCTCGGTCGACCCGGCGAGCGCTCCCACGGCGGGCGTCACCGATGCCACCGATACCCGCTCGCCCGCGGCGGCGGCATCGGCACCGCCACCGTTCGCCGACGCCGAGCCGTTCGCGGAGCCACTCGTGGAGTCGGTCGCGCACCCCGCGAGAGCCAGTGCCGTCGCGGCGAGTGCGCCGGTGAACAGGGACCTTCGGGTGAGCTGCGTCGTCATCTCCTCATACGAACACATCAACATTTGTGTCCCCTATGAGGGGGACACGGGGGTGCCTTCCTCGGTTTGGGAACGCAGGTCCCACACCCGACGGAGTAGCCTGCCCGCACCAGCGCATTCGGGGCGCGGGAGGGGTGGGACGATGCGCCGAGCACATCGGACGGGCGCGGCAGCAAGCACGATGGTTCTCGCCGTGCTGGTCGTCGGGCTGAGTGGATGCACACCGCAGCCCGCCGACGCATCACTGCCCGCCGCATCCGCACAGTCCACCGCCTCAGCGTCGCCCACTCCTCCGGCCGCCGCCGCCAACGCCGGCAGTCACGCCGACGCAGAAGCGGGCACCGGCACCGACGCGGCCACCGACACCGACGCAAGCACCGACCCCGACGCCGGCCGCTCCTCCGCCCTCGACGGCGCCGACTCGTCCACCCCCGCCTGCCAACCCGCCTCCGCCGCCACCCTCGCCGCCGTGAACGCGACCATGACCCGCCCGAGCTACCACCCCGAGGGCGACCCCTTCACCATGCTCTCCCTCACCGCGGCCCCCGACCCCGAGCACGCCGTCTGGCTCCTCGTCGGCACCCTCCCGACCGGCACCTCCAGCGACCCCCACCTCGTCGCCTGGGCCACCACCACCGACCCCACCCGAGACACCTTCGACGGCGCCCTCCGCTCCCTGAGCGGCACCACCACCCAGATCTCCTCGGCCCCCGCCCTCCTGCTCCCCGACCTCCCGGGCCCCGGCAGCCTCCCCGCCCCCGCCCTGGCCTGCGCCGCCTCCCCCACCCGGGGCTGACCGGTCAACGTTCGAACAGCATCCGACACAGCCGAGTGGCCCCCGCCCGCCGCACTCAGGCGCTCGGAGCCACGCGCCCCGTCCCGCGTGCGGCACGGGCCGCGAAGGCGTCGAGCGCCTGCAGCACCTCGGGGGCAGCCCAGCGCCGATACCTCTGGCCGCCGCCCGCCTGCTCGAGCACTCCCGCTTCGACCAGTCTGTCGATGCCGTTCTGAGCGGTGACGATGCTGACACCGAGCTCGGCGGCCGCGATGCGTGTCGTGGTCACCGGCCGTCTCAGCAGGTCGGACATGAGCCGGTACACCGACGAATCCACCCTGGCCGCGATCACTGACTCCCAGCGCGCCCGAACATCCTGCAGTTCTGCGACGAGCCGGCGCCCGTTCCGCACGGCGGCGAAGGATGCTTCGGAGAAGACCTCGAACAGGGGCATCAGATCGCCGTCGCGGTAGGCGGTCAGGGCTCCGAAGTAGGCAGGCAGATCGCTCAGCAGCCCCGCCGAGACGGGCACGGTGACGGTGCGGGTCACACGACCGGCACGCAGCATGCCCTGCACGAGGGCACGCCCCGTGCGCCCGTTCCCATCAGGGAACGGGTGGATGGTCTCGAACTGCGCGTGGGCGATCGCCACCTGGGCGAGCACCGGGAGGTCGGTGCGCTGGCTGAACGACATGAGGTCGCCCATCAACTCGGGTACCCGCTCGGCGTGCGGCGGCACGAACGCGGCCCGATGTGGAGAGAGGCCGCCCCCACCGATCCAGACCTGCTGGTCACGCCACCGGCCCACGATGTCGGGCGCATGATGCTCCAGGAGGGCCTCGTGCATCCTGATCACCGAGTCGACGTCGAGGCGGTCGGCCAGGTCGATCGCGGCGGTCATCGCTCGCACGTTCCCCACGACGAGTCGCGCGTTGCCCGAGCCCGACTCCCCGATTTCGGCGAGCGCGAGCTGCTTGGCGCTCGAGGTGATGTTCTCCACCTCCGAGCTCGACGCACTCTCGGTGCGCAACAGGATGGCGGAGAAGGGTGCCGCCACTAGACCCACCTCGGCGTCGAAGCGGGTGAGTTCGCTGGTTGCGTCGTCGAGCAACGCTGCGGCTTCAGAAGGGAGCTCGACCGATGAGCGAGCGATGAAAGGGGGAATCGCCGCCGAATACGGCCCTGACGCACCGCGCACGGCACGACGCGACCCCACCGCATCGGGGTCGCGGTGCCAGGGGCGGGTTTCGTATGCGACCCCGGCCCACGCAGCAGAAGCCTCCATAAGATCTGATCTTACTAAAGGATAACCGGATAAGCTTTAGTTAGAGCGCAGCCGGTGCGTCAGTAGCCCGGGGCCGGAGGCAGGCCGAAGAACTCTTCGAGGGTGGTGATGCCGGTAGTGTGCATCTCGGTGGCGAGGGGGACGCCGACCCAGCGGTAGTGCCAGGGCTCGAACTCGTAGCCGGTGATGGGAGTTCCGCCGTCGGGGTAGCGGAGGATCCAGCCGAAACGGTAGGCGTTGGCTGCGAGCCACTGGCCCGAGCCGGCGCTCGCGAAGCAGGGCCCGTCGTCGAGGGTGCAGCCCGAGTCGCGGCCGAGGATGTCCATGGCCATCCCGGTCTGGTGCTCGCTGTACCCCGGGCGCGCACTGGTGAGGTCGGCACCCTCCGTGCCGAGCTGGTTCACGTAGTAGTCGTAGGCCGCGACCTGCGAGTCGTAGGAGCGGTACCCGCTCTGCGCCACCAGCTGCACCCCGATCTCGGCCTGCGCCGCGGCGAACATCTGCTCGAGCGCCGCCGCGGCGTCGGCCCGCAGCAGGTGCCCGTTGGGGTTCGGGATGTCGGGCGCCAGCTGCACCAGGTCGGGCGGCACGTAGCCCGCACCGTCAGCGAGCGGCCGCTGCTTGTTGACCACGACCCAGGGGCTCAGCGGATCGTCGAGCGAGTTGGCCGAGCGGTCGAAAGCGGGCGGGGCTGCCGGGGCGGGCGACGCGGATGCGGGGGCCGGCTCGGGCGTGGCAGCAGCCGTCTCAGAAGAGGAGGGCGTGGGCGCCTCACTGAACGTGGGCGCGGGGATGGCGGTGGTGGGCCCGGCATCGGGAGTCGCCGCGGAAGCACCGAACCGGATGACTCCCCCGGCCACGAGCGCGCTCACGGTGACGATGGCCCCCACGAGCAGCGTGGCCCCGCCGGCCAGCAGTGCCTGCCGCGTGCTGCGCTTGCGCCTCGCGGCGCGCTGCTGCTCCCGCGACCCGCGGCGCCCACCGCCCGGCACGGACTCCTGCGCTCTCCCCGTCGACACCGCCCCAGCCTAGCTGCCGCGCCCCGGCGGCCCCGCAGGCGCCGAAGTTCGGCGGAACGGCGCCCGAACGGTATGAGAATCACGCCGCCGAGCCGCACCCAGGCTCGGAGCGCCGATCCTCATACCGTTCGCACCCCTGAGCGCCGCCTCGACACTCCCTCGGAGCGCCCGGCGAGCAGCCGGCGAGCGCCCGTCGGAACGCCCGGTGAGCCCCCGACGAACACCCGATGAGATGGGGACTTCTCCCCATCCGCTCGTTTTGGCGACGTTTCGGCAACCATGCTTGAATTACCCCAGTACGGGGCACGTCTGACCCGAAAGGACGTGCCGTAGGTCGAAGAAACCCGCAGGTTCCGCCGACCCCGCACAGTCTTACCTCGCCGATGTGACCACCCCGACGACGAATCGGAGACCTGTGTGAGGCTGTTCGACGCCATCCGACGACACAAGGCAACGAGTGCCTCCGTCGCGACCGTCGCCGCGCTCTCGATCGCCATCACGACCATGGCGTTCATGTACGAAGGCGTGGAGACCGCCGACGTCGACCTCAACGACGGCGGCGTGTGGGTGACGAAGCCCACCGGCCTCCTGCTCGGACACCTCAACCACCCCGCCCAGGTCATCGACGGCGGCCTCCGCACCTCGTCCACCGACTTCGACGTGCTGCAGAACGGCGACACCGTCTTCCTGCTCGACTCCGCCGGCGCCACCCTCACCCCCGTGAACCCGATGACCGTGGCGCTCGAGTCGCCCGTGAACCTTCCCCCCGAGGCCTCCATCACCCTGGGCGGCGACACCGTCACCCTGCTCGACCGCGAGACCGGTGCCCTCTGGGGCGTCGACTCGAGCCAGGCCGGCTCCTTCACCCCCGATCCCGAGAAGCCGATGTACGAGCTCGGCTCGGGCTCCGCCGCCGTCGCCGACAGCGCCGGCACCATCCACGCCCTCTCCACCGGCCAGAACAAGCTGTACACGATCGAGCGCACCGACCAGGGCGTCTTCCCCGAGGAGCCCACCGCCTCGGCCGACTTCCCCGACGTCGACCAGGGCGCCCAGCTCACCCTCACCACCGTGGGCGACCGGGCGGCCGTCTTCGACGCCGCGAGCGGCACCGTCTACCTCCCGGGCGGCGGTCAGGTCGAGGTTCCCGATGCCGCGGGCGGCGTCGTGCAGAGCTCCGGCCCCGCCTCCGACGACCTGCTCATCTCGACCGAGACCTCCCTCATCCGCCAGCCGCTCTCGGGCGGCGAGGCGACCGTCGTGCCCGTCGCCAACAACAAGCCGGGCGAGCCCGCGGCCCCGGTCTTCCTCAACGGATGCGCCTACGCGGCCTGGGCGGGGTCGGGCAACTACCTGCGCGACTGCGCCGGCGACGCCGACGACAAGCAGCAGGAGATCGACGGCCTCGCCGCGAACGCCGAGCTGCGGTTCCGCGTGAACCGCGACGTCGTCGTACTGAACGACGTCTCCACCGGCGTCGTGTACCTGGTGAACCAGGACATGAAGAAGGTCGACAACTGGGACGACATCGCCCCGCCCCCCGAGGAGAGCGACTCCGACGAGGAGGAGGACAGCACCGAGGAGGAGCTCCAGGTGCTCCTCCCCGACCGCTCTGAGGAGAACACGCCGCCCACCGCCGTCGACGACGACTTCGGTGTGCGCGCCGGCCGCACCGTCATCCTCCCCGTGCTCGACAACGACACCGACCCCGACGGCGACGTGCTCACCGCGTCGCTCCAGGGCTCGCAGCCCTCGATCGGCGAGGTGCAGCAGATCTTGAACGGCGCCGCGCTGCAGGTCGTCGTCGCTCCGGATGCGGAGGGCAGCTCCCGCTTCACCTACCAGGTCGAAGACGGCCGGGGCGGCACCGACACCGCCACCGTCTCGCTCACCGTGCGACCCGAGGGGCAGAACACCCCGCCGAAGCAGAACCGCGTCTCCGACGTGCTCACCGAGCTCGGCGCGACGACGAAGCACAACATCCTCCCCGACTTCATCGACCCCGACGGCGACGACCTCTATGTCGTGAGCGCGTCGTCGGGCACCAGCGACCAGGTGCAGTTCCGCCCCGACGGCGAGGTCACCTTCACCAGCATCGACCCGAACACCGGGCCGAAAGACGTGACCGTCGTGGTCTCCGACGGCCGCAGCGTGACCGAGGGCACCATCCGCTTCATCGTGCGCGACACCGGCACGCTCGCCCCCGTCACCACCCCCGACTACGTCGTCGCCACCGAGAACGAGCGCATCACCGTCGCCCCGCTCGACAACGACCTCAGCCCCTCGGGCGCTCCGCTGCGCCTGGCGAAGGTGAACGAGACCGCGGGCCTCACCATCACCCCCGACTACACCACGGGCACCTTCGACGTGGTGGGTGCCGCTCAGGGCACCTTCTACGTGCAGTACCTCGTGGCCGACGGCCCGAAGACGGCGGAGGGTCTCGTGCGCGTGACGGTCGTTCCGCCGAGCGACTCCGAGGCGCCGCCGACCGCGGTGCGCGACATCGCGATGCTGCCCACCGGCCGCAACACCCTGGTGAACGTGCTGGCGAACGACTCCGACCCGAACGGCGGCATCCTCGCCGTGCAGTCGGTGCAGGTGCCGGCCGACGCGCCCATCTCGGTGGAGGTGCTCGAGCACCAGATCCTCCGCGTCACCGACCGCGGGCTCGTCACCCCCATCACCATCACGTACACGGTGTCGAACGGCGTGGCCACGGCGCAGGGACAGGTGTTCATCGCCCCCATCGCCGCTCCCGAACGGCTGCAGCCCCCCGTGGCCACCGACGACACGGTCACCGTGCGGGTGAACGACGTCGCCACCATCCCGGTGCTCGCCAACGACTACCACCCCGACGGCGACACCATCCACCTCTCCGAGACGCTCATCGAGCCGCTGGTCGCCCCGGCCGACGGGCAGATCTTCGTCTCCGAAGACGTGGTGCGCTTCCGCGCCGGCCCCGAGCCGAAGACCGTCTACGCCACCTACGAGGTCGTCGACTCGCAGGGCCAGAAGGATGCGGGCTACATCACCATCCGCATCGTCGGCGACAACGAGACCAACTCGCCGCCCCGCCCGCAAGACGTCACCGTGCGCGCCCTCCAGGGCACCAGCGTGCGCATCCCGATCCCGCTGAACGGCATCGACCCCGACGGCGACTCGGTCGAGCTGATCGGGCAGAGCTCGGCGCCCGCGAAGGGCCGCATCACCGAGGTCGGCGAGAGCTGGCTGGTGTACGAGGCCTACCCGAGCTCGGTCGGCACCGACACCTTCACCTACGCCGTGCAAGACCGGCTGGGCGGGCTGGCGACCGCGACCATCCAGGTCGGCATCATCCCGGCGAGCGACTCGAACCAGCCGCCGTACGCCCTGAAGGACACGGTGCAGGCGCGGCCCGGCCGCACCCTCGCCGTCGACGTGATGGCGAACGACTCCGACCCCGACGGCGACCCGATCGCCATCCGCGAGAACGGCCTCGAGGTTCCCGACGGCGTCACCGCCTCGATCGAGGGCGGCCGCGTGATGGTCACGGCACCGCAGGAGCCGGGCGACTACACGCTGCAGTACACCATCGTCGACCGCTGGGGCGCCCCGGCGATCGGCACCCTGCTGCTCTCCGTGAGCGACGACGCGCCGCTGCAGGCGCCGATCGCCCGTGACGACACGGTACCCGTCTCCGATGTGCTCGACCGCCCCTACGTCGACATCGACGTGCGCGAGAACGACGACGACCCCGACGGCACCATCGACGAGCTCGCGGTGTCGACCGACGACCCCACCGCATCCGTGCTGGCGAACCAGAACCTGCGCATCGAGCTGCTGCCGACGAGTCAGATCGTGCGGTACACGATCACCGACCAGGACGGCCTGCAGGCCTCGGCCTTCGTGAACGTGCCCGGCCTCGACACCCTGCCCCCGGTGCTGCGCCCCGGCATCGAGCCGATCGTCGTGAACGACGGCGAGACCGTCGACATCGACCTCGCCGACTACGTGCTGGTGGCAGAGGGCAAGAGCGTGCGCATCACCGAGGCCGAGAAGGTGCGCGCCGCGAACTCGAACGGCGACAGCCTCGTCGCCGACGAGGACACGCTGCGCTACACGCCGCGCCCGCGCTACGACGGCCCGGATGCGATCAGCTTCGAGGTCACCGACGGCACCGGCCCCGACGACCCGGCGGGCAAGAAGGCGACCCTCGTCATCCCGCTGCAGGTCATCTCCGACATCAACACCCCGCCGAGCTTCACCAACTCGTCGATCGACGTGGCGGCCGGAGACGGTGAGGCGACCCTCGACCTGCGCACGCTCGCGCAAGACCCCGACGAGGGCGACCTGGAGAAGCTCACCTTCGCCCTCTCGGGCGACGCCGGCCAGGGCGTGAACGCCTCGCTCGACGGCTCGGTGCTGCGGGTGACCGCCGCGGTCGACGCCCCGCGTGCCTCTTCCCCTCTCACGGTCGAGGTCTCCGACGGCGAGAACACGGTGACCGGCTCGATGACGGTGAACGTGCTGTCGACCACGAAGGCGCCGCCCTCGGCGACCGACGACGTGGTGCCGCAGGCCAACCAGGGTCAGACCGTCTCGGTGCCGGTGCTGGCGAACGACTTCAACCCCTTCCCCGAGACCCCGCTCGAGATCGTGCAGGTCGCGGTGGAGACCGGTTCGGGCAACGCCGCCGCCGCGGGCTCCTCGGTCGACGTCACCCCCGCCGCCGACTTCGTGGGAACGATGGTGGTGCGCTACCGCATCGCCGACGCCACCGGCGACCCGGAGCGGCAGGCCGACGGGCGCATCCGCATCACCGTGCAGGGCCGGCCCGACGCGCCGGCCACGCCGACGGTGACGAGCATCCAGGACCGCACCGTGGTGCTGTCGTGGAACCCGCCCATCAACAACGGCGCCGAGATCACCGGGTACACGGTGACGAGCCCGCAGGGGTACACGAAGGCCTGCGCGTCGACGACCTGCACGCTCGACGGGCTGACCAACGACGTCGAATACACCTTCACCGTCACCGCGACGAACTCGGTCGGCACCTCCGACCCGTCGCCGCAGTCGGCGGTGGCCCGGCCCGACGCCCGCCCCGATCAGCCGCAGGCCCCCACGCTCGTCTTCGGCGACGAGAGCCTCCAGGTGAGCTGGGTCACCCCGCCCACCCCGGGCTCGGCGGTGCAGTCGTTCAACCTCGAGATCTCGCCCGCTCCGGCGCGTGGTGCGGCGACCCGCTACGGCGTCACCGGCAACACGCTCACCTGGGAGGGCCTCGAGAACGGCACCGCCTACCAGGTGCGGGTGCAGGCCGTGAACCGGGCGCCCGAGCCGAGCGAGTTCAGCTCGTTCTCGGCCGAGGAGATCCCGGCACGGGCTCCGGATGCTCCTGCCGCACCCTCGACCACCCGCCTCGACCCCGTCGGCAGCCGGGCCCAGATGCAGGTGAGCTGGGAGCCGCCGAAGGCCAACGGCGACGCGATCAAGTCGTACACGCTGAGCGTTCTGCGCGGCGGCAGCGTCGTGCAGACCATCCCGTCCGGCACCTCGACGCAGCAGACCGTGCCGCTCGACGTGTCGACCACCGACTACACCTTCCAGGTGACCGCGACGAACAAGGCGGGCGAGAGCGACCCTTCGGCGCAGTCGGCCCCGCGTCGCGCCTTCACGGCTCCCGGCCAGGTGGGCCAGCCCACCATCACGGCGGAGGGCGACGGCAGCGTCACCTTCAGCCAGCCGGGCGATGCGGCCGGCAACGGCGCCTCGCCGGGCGAGCTGGTGTACCAGTACAGCCTGAACGGCGGCGGCTGGACGAACATCCCGGGCAACGCCTCGAGCTACACCGTCGGCGGACTCTCGAACGGCACCTCGTACACCGTGCAGGTGCGGGCGGTCACGCCGCTCGACGGCCAGAACTACGAGGGCCAGCCGAGCGCATCCTCCAACGCCGGTGTGCCCTTCGGGCCGCTGCAGGCGCCGGGCGTCTCAGCGACGGGGAACGCCAAGTCGGTGACGCTCTCGTGGAGCGCCCCTCCCGGCAACGGTCGCGCGGTCACGGGCGTCGAGGTCTACATCGACGGCAACCTGTACTCCCGCGACGGCAGCGGATCGGCGACCGTGGGTGACGCCTACAGCGAGGCCCACAGCATCCGGGTCGTGGCGACCGACGCCGCGGGGCAGACCTCCGAGAACTCGGCATCGGCGCAGAGCGGCGACGCGCCGCCGAAGCGCGCCTACGTCTCGGCCTGGCAGTCGTGCGACGGCGAGGGTCTCGTGAACGGCCCGCCCTGCGTGCGCATGCAGCTGAGCGTCGAGAACTTCCTCGGCCAGGCCACCGTCACCTGCACCTGGGATGGCACCCCGGTGCGCTCCACGGTGGTCACGGTCGACGGCAACGGCAACGGTTCGCGCCAGACCCAGTGGTACACACAGGACACCGGGAACTACTCGCTCGAGAACCAGGCGTCGCGCATGCAATGCGACGGCGTGCAGGTGCAGGCCAGGCGATGACCACCCCGACTCCGATCAGCTCCTCCACCCCGAAAGGACTTCCCCTCCCATGACGATGACCCCCGAGCAGGCGACCTGGTTCGCCGGCACCTTCGACAAGCTGGTGCAGAACGTCGGCATCGCCGTGCTCGGCAAGGAGCAGGTGGTGCGGCTCACGCTCATGGCCATGATCACCGAGGGGCACGTGCTGCTCGAAGACGCCCCGGGCACCGGCAAGACCAGCCTGGCGAAGGCCATCGCGGCGACGGTGCAGGGGTCGCACCAGCGCATCCAGTTCACACCCGACCTGCTGCCCTCCGACGTCACCGGTGTCACCATCTACGACCAGGAGACGCACAAGTTCGACTTCCACAAGGGGCCGATCTTCGCGTCGATCGTGCTCGCCGACGAGATCAACCGCGCCTCGCCGAAGACCCAGTCGGCGCTGCTCGAGGTGATGGAGGAGTCGCGGGTGTCGGTCGACGGCGTGACCCACGAGGTGGGCCGCCCGTTCCTCGTGATCGCCACACAGAACCCCATCGAGCAGGCCGGAACGTACCGCCTGCCCGAGGCGCAGCTCGACCGCTTCCTCATCAAGACCTCGATCGGCTACCCCGACCTGGCCTCGGCCGAGCAGATCCTCGCCGGCTCCTCCGACCGCAACCCCTCCGCCCGGCTGTCGCCGGTCATCACCACCTCGGCCGTCGCCGACATGGCCGATCTCGCCGCCACGGTGCACGTCGACCCCGCCATCCTGCGCTACACCGCGCAGCTAGCCGAGGAGACCCGGCTCGCCCCCGAGTCGCGGCTCGGGGTCTCGGTGCGCGGCGCCATGGCGCTCGTCCGTGCCGCGAAGGTGTGGGCCGCGACGCAGGGGCGCCACTACGTGCTGCCCGACGACATCCGGGAGCTCGCCGGGCCGGTGTGGACGCACCGCTTCGTGCTCGACGCCGAGGCCGAGTTCCAGGGCGCCACCGCCGCCGACGTGCTCGCCCGGGTGCTCGCCGACGTCGCGGCGCCCCAGTCGAGGCAACCGGCTGCATGAAACGGGTCCGCGAAGCGACCGGCTGGGTGACGGGCACCGGATGGCCGGCGGTGACGGGGTGGCTGGGCACGGCCTGGCGCCCCGTCTGGCGTGTCGCCGGGCCGGTGCTCACGACCGTCTCGGGCTTCGGCTGGGGCGTGCTCGTCGCGACGGTGGCGGCCCTCGTGGCCGGGGCGGTGCTCGGGTGGCGTGAGCTGCTCGTGGTGGGCTTCGTGCTGCTCGCCGCCCTGCTCATCGCCGTCGGCTTCGCGCTCGGCCGCTCGGCCTACGCCGTCACCCTCGACCTCGCGCTCAACCGCGTGGTGGTGGGCGAGAAGGCGGTGGGCCGCATCGCCGTGGCCAACACCTCGCAGCGCACACTGCTGCCCGCCCGCATCGAGCTGCCCGTCGGCTCGTCGTTCGCCTCGTTCCACCTGCCGCGCCTCGCCCCCGGCGCCGAGCACGACGACCTGTTCGGCATCCCCACCCACCGCCGCGCGGTCATCATCGTCGGCCCCGTGCGCTCGGTGCGGGGAGACCCGCTGGGCCTGCTGCGCCGCGAGATCCGCTGGACCGACCCGCGCGAGCTGTTCGTGCATCCGAAGACCATCTCGCTCGGCGGCTCCTCGTCGGGCTTCCTGCGCGACCTCGAGGGCATCGAGAGCCGGGTGCTGAGCGAGAACGACGTGTCGTTCCACGCCCTGCGCGAGTACGTGCCGGGCGACGACCGCCGGTACATCCACTGGAAGACCTCGGCGCGCACCGGCAAGCTCATGGTGCGCCAGTTCGAGGAGACCAGGCGCTCGCACCTCGCCGTCGCCCTCTCCACCAACCGCAGCGACTACGTCGACGACGACGAGTTCGAGCTCGCCGTGTCGATCTGCGGATCGCTCGGGGTGCAGGCCCTCATCGAGGAGCGCGACCTCACCGTGCTCACCCAGAAGGACACGCTGCACACTGAGACCGGCCGGCGCCTGCTCGACGACCTCTCGGGCGTGGAGCAGAGCGACCGGCGCGAGTCGATCGTGCAGCTGGCGAAGACCACGGGCACCGCGGTGCCGAACGCCTCGGTGGCGTTCCTGCTGTTCGGCGGGCAGGTGACGCCGTCGCAGCTGCAGGCGGCGAGCGTGCACATCCCGCTCGGCGTGCGCGTGATCGCTGTGGCGGCGCGGCCCGGGTCGGCGATGTCGCTGCGGCAGATCGGCGACACCACCCTGCTCTCGGTGGGCGAGCTCACCGACTTCCCCCTCGCTCTTCGGAGGGCCAACAGCTGATGACGACACCAGAATCCTCGCGGCGGGCGGCGCGTGCCGCCGCGCGCTCTGCCGCGCGCGGCGCGGGCGCGGGCGCGCCCCGGCCGGCCGGCGCTGCCGCATCCGGCGCGTCCGGCGCTCCCGCCGCATCCGGCGCCCGCACCGGCACTCCGCTGCTGCCGCCGCGGCCGAACCCGGGCCGCCCCACCTGGGCCATCGCGCTCGACTGCGGCGTGGTCGCCGCCCTGCTCCTCGTGTCGGTGCTCAGCTTCGGGCCCGCCTACGGCGGCGTCGGCTACCTCGTGGCCGGCATCGGCGGCATCGTGCTCGGCATCGCCATCGGCCTGGCCGGCTGGCGGATGCGCTGGAACCTCGTCGTCGTCGCCGCCGTCACCATCCTGGTGTACCTCGTCCTCGGCGGCCCGCTGGCCGCCCCCACGACGACCATCCTCGGGGTGATCCCCACCCTCGACACCTTCCGCACCCTCGTGCTCGGCGTGGTGTTCTCGTGGAAGGACGTGCTCACGCTCGTGACCCCGCTCGGCGGGTTCGAGTCGGTGCTCATCGTGCCCTTCCTCACCTCGCTCCTGGCCGCAGTGCTCGCCACGAGCTTCGCGTTGCGACTCACGCGCTTCGCCTGGGCTCTCCTGCCGATGGTCGCGCTGTTCGTCACCGCCATCGCCTTCGGCACCCGCGAGGGCGCCTTCCCGGTCGCCCAGGGTCTCGCCTTCGTGGGCATCGCGCTCGGCTGGGCCGCCTGGCGCCGGCAGGAGGCGCGCGCCGCCGCGTCGGCCGACACCACGCTCGCCGGCTCGGCCTCGGTCGCCGACCCGCAGACCGCCGCCAAGCTGCGGCGCACCCGCCTGGCCACCGCCGCCGGGCTCGTGGTCGCCGCCCTGGGCATCGGCTTCGCCACCGGCGGCCTGCTCGTGCCGGCCGCCGCCCGCGAGGTGCTGCGCGACCAGATCGAGCCTCCGCTCGATCTCCACGACTACGCCAGCCCGCTCGTCGGCTTCCGCAGCTACGTGCGCGACAAGGTCGACGACTCCCTGTTCACGGTGAAGGGTCTGCCCGACGGGGCGCGCATCCGTCTGGCCACCCTCGACACCTACGACGGCACCGTCTACAACGTGGCGGGCGACGGCTCCTCGGGCTCGGGGTCGTTCGTGCGGGTGAGCCCCGACATCGCGAACGACGTCGAGGGCGACCCGGCGACGCTCGAGGTCGCGATCACCGGGCTCACCGGTGTATGGCTGCCCGACACCGGCTACCTCGACGGGCTCACCTTCAGCGGCGAGCGCGCCACGCAGCTCGAGGGCGCCCTGCACTACAACCGCGCGACCGGGGTCGCGCTCGACACCGCGGGCATCGGCGAGGGTGACACCTACACGATCGACACCGTGCTGCCGCCGAGCTTCAACGACGAGCAGCTGTCGAGCCGTCAGGTCTCCGACATCGGCATGCCGCGGGCGAGCGGGGTGCCCGACGTGGTGAGCTCGCTGGCCTCGGAGTACGCCGGCGACGCCGAGACACCCATCCAGCAGGTGCGCAACATCGCGAATGCTCTCAGCCAAGACGGCTTCTTCAGCCACGGGCTCGAGGGCGAGGCGGTCTCGAGGGCCGGGCACGGCGCCGAGCGCATCGCGAGCCTCCTCGACGCCGAGCAGATGGTCGGCGACGACGAGCAGTACGCCGTGGCGATGGCGCTCATGGTGCGCTCGCTCGGTATGCCGGCGCGGGTCGTGATGGGCTTCTACCCCGACCAGTACGAGGGTGCGGATGCGGTGCAGGACTTCACCGGAGACGAGCTGCACGCGTGGGTGGAGGTGCCGTTCGACGGTGCCGGCTGGATCACGTTCGACCCGACTCCGCCCGAGGACCAGATCCCGCTCGAGGAGGCGCCGAAGCCCAAGAGCGATCCCAAGGCGCAGGTGCTGCAGCCGCCGCCCCCGCCGCAGGAGCCGGCCGAGCTGCCGCCGGACATCCGCACCGAAGACACCGCCCAGGAGGAGGTGCAGGAGGAGGGCTTCGACTTCCTCCCGCTGTTCCTCGTGGGGGGCGGGGTGCTCGGGCTGCTCGTCGTCGTGCTCGGTCCGCTGCTCGTGATCGTGCTGATCAAGCTCGCCCGGCGCCGTCGGCGGCGGCAGGCCCCGCGGCCCGCCGACCGGGTGAGCGGCGGCTGGGACGAGATCGTCGACCGCGCCGGCGACCTCGGCACGCGGGTTCCGGCCGGGGCGACCCGCCGCGACAACGCCCTCGTGCTGGCCGGTGCGTACCCGTCGGTGCCCGTGGTGGAGGTCGCGCGCCGCGCCGACGGCAGCGTCTTCGGCCCGGGAGACCCGAGCCCCGAGGAGATCGACCAGTATTGGACGGAGGTCGACCTCGTCGTGCACAACATGGCGAAGTCGGCGTCGTGGTGGAAGCGGTTCGCGGCCCGGTGGTCGCTGGGGTCGTTCTTCCACCGTCGCACGCGGTCGACCACCTCGACGACGTCGACGACGAGAGGAGACCGGTAGCGATGACCGACGCATCCTTCCCCTGCGCCCAGTGCGGCTCGGCGGTTCCCCGCAGCGCGCAGTTCTGCCTGGTGTGCGGCACCCCGGTGTCGTCGCGCAGCCAGACCTCGGCGCTCGGGGCGCAGTCGCTCGCGGGTGCCCCCGCCACGGTCGGCGCCGACGGGCGGCCGATCGACGGGTGGCAGCCGACGCCCGCGGCACCGCCCATCCGCCGCGGCGACCTGTTCCCCGCGAACTACGGCCGCCGGGTCGTGGCGTTCCTGCTCGACGGCGCGATCGGGCTCGCGTTCTGGCTGCTCGTGACCATGCCGCTCATCGCGCTCGGCGTCATCGAGGTGCAGACCGACGAGACCCGCATCGGAGTGAGCGGGCTGAGCGCTGTGCTGCTCATCGTGCCTGCGATCGTGTACCCGCTGGCGAAGCTGCTCATGCAATCGTTCCTCGGGTTCTCGCTGGGCAAGCTCGCGCTCGGACTCCGCATCGTGAACGTCACCACGCTCGGCCGGCCCGGCTTCGGCTGGATGCTGCTGCGCGACGCGTTCGTCGCCGCCGCGTCGCTCGTGTTCTTCATCGGGCAGTACGTCGTGTACCTCTCGCCGCTCTGGGATTCCGAGAAGATCGGGCGCGGCTGGCACGACCGGCTCGCCCGCACCTGGGTGATCGACGTCAAGGCGGGGCCGAACCCGCTCAAGGCGGCGCCGGGGCAGCTCGTGCTCGACGACTCCTCGCGTGGCGCGGCCGCGCAGCCCGAGCCCGCCGGGTTCGGGGGCGGGCGGGCGTTCACGCCGGGCAACGCGTCGTCGCAGGCGGCTCAGGATGCGGGGTACGGCCGGGGTGGGCAGGGTGCAGGTGTCGAGGGTGCGGGTGTGACGTCGGGCGCGGGTGTGCCTTCGGGTGCGGGTGTGCCGGTGGCGCCGCCGCCGCCCGCTCCGCCCGCTCCCGGGCCGGTTCCGCAGTACGCGGCGCCGGGGTACGCGCCGGGCGCCGGGGAGGGTGGCGCGGGCGCGGGTGGCGCGGGCGCGGGCGCGGCGGCTCCGGTTCCGCCCCAGCCGCCCGGGGTGCCCGCAGAGCCGATCAGCGTCGTGCCGGGCTTCGCTCCCGCACCCGTGGTGACGCCGGCGGAGCTCGCCGCTGCCTTCCCCGAATCCGACGACCACGACGACGCCGAGCACACGCGGCTGTCGCAGCCGCCGGTGTCGGCGCGGGCGGCGGGCGTGACGGCGTTCCGGCTCGACAGCGGTGCCGTGGTGCCCATCACGCGGCACGGGGTGCTCGGGCGCGACCCGGTGTCGCCGTCGAACGACCCGCGCGACATCCTCATCGCCCTCACCGGCGACACGCTCTCGGTGTCGAAGACGCACCTCGAGTTCGATGTCGAGCCCGGCGGGGTCTGGGTGAGCGACCGCGGCTCCACCAACGGCTCCGCCATCGTGCGAGGCGACGGCGCCGAGCTGCAGCTCGACCCGGGCGAGCGCATCACGCTCGAGAACGGCGACCGCGTGCGGGTCGGCACGCGGTACTTCACCGTGGAGGGCGCGCCGTGACGGGCGCGGGCGCTGCGGGCGGCGGCGCCGGCGCGGCGGGCGGCGCGGGCGGCGGCCTGGCGGGCGCGGTCGGCGGCGGCACAGCGGGGGCGGCAGGCGCAACCAGCGGCGCCGCTGCGGGCACGGCCGGCGCAGGCCCGGCGGGCGCGGCGGGCGGCGCGAACGGCGGCGCGACGGGCGCGGCTGGCGCCGGGTCGGCGGGCGCGGCGGGCGGCGCGAACGGCGGCCCGATGGGCCTGGCCAGCGTCGGGTCGTCGGGCACGGCCGGTGCCGGCGCGGCGGGCGGCGCCGGCGGGGGCGCGGGCGGCGGCGCCGCGGGTGCCAGGCGCGCCAGCGCCGGGGCGGCAGACGTACGGGCGGGTTCCGGTGGCGGTGCCGGCGGCGGGGTGCGGCGCAACGAGTTGCGGCTCGGCGTGGGCAGTTCGACGCACACGGGGCTCCGGCGGCGGGGGAACGAGGACTCGTTGCTGGCGTCCGACCCGGTGTTCCTGGTGGCCGACGGCATGGGGGGGCACGAGGCCGGCGAGGTGGCGAGCGCGCTGGCCGTCGAGGCGTTCTCCACGCTCGCGGGTGCCGGGGCGCTCGAGCCCGCCGACATCCGTGATGCCTTCGACCGCGCCAGGGCCGCCATCGGCAGGCTCGCGCACAGCGGCAGCCGCCGTGCCGGCACCACCGTGTCGGGGGTCGCCGTCGCCGAGAACGACGGACGCGCCTACTGGCTCGTGTTCAACCTCGGCGACTCGCGCACCTACCGCTTCAGCGACGGCACCCTCGAGCAGATCAGCGTCGACCACTCCGTCGTGCAAGAGCTCATGGACGACGGCGAGCTCGACCGCGCCGCCGCCGCGAACCACCCCGGCCGCAACGTGATCACCCGCGCCCTCGGCGGCGGCGGGCTCTCGGAGGCCGACTACTGGCTGGTGCCGATGGAAGCGGGCGACCGGATGCTGGTGTGCAGCGACGGGGTCTCGACCGAACTCGACGACGAGGTCATCGCCCGGGTGCTGCGCGAGGAGCCGGTGGCGCAGGAGGCGGCGGTGCGGCTCGTGCATGAAGGTCTGCTGCACGGCGGGCGCGACAACCTGACCGCGGTCGTGGTCGACGCCTGGAGCTCGAGCGACACCGAACGCCCCCGCGACGGGGCGCACGAGGGCTCGGCGGGCGCGTCGCACGACGAGGACACCATCCCGCGCGGCCGCGCCGGGGCCTTCGGGAGGAACTGACATGACGGCTTTCCACTACACGCCGGGCGGCTGGCACGCCATCGTGGCCCCCGCCGGCGTCGCGGTGCTGCCCGCCGGCGTGAGCGGCGAGATGCTCGAGCGCCTCTGGCTGTCGCTCTCGGAGGGACACGGACTCGGCGCCGTGCTCGAGTCGCTCACCGGCGCCTTCGGCACGAGCCTGCGCGCCATCCCGCCGTTCGCCGTGGCCACCGTCGACGGCTCCGAGGTGCGCCTCGCGGTGCGCGGCGAGCTCGCGATCGACGTCGTCGAGGCGGGCGCGGAGGGCGCCACCGACGGCTACTCGGTCTCGGGCGCCGACGTCACCACCTGGAGCGAACGCGTCGTCCCCACCGCCCAGCGCCTCGTGCTCCGAGCCACCTCGGCCCCCGATGGCGCCGACGGAGAGCCCACGGATGCTCGCTACCGCATCGCCAGCGGCGTCGTGCTGAGCTCCTCCATCGAGGTCGACCTCACCGCCCCCACCATCACCGTCCCCACACCCGCCGCCGCGGCCACCGGCGCCGCGCGTTCCACCGCCGACTCACCCGCCGGCCCGGCTGATCCCGTCGCGGACGCTGCCACCGGAGCGGCCCCTCTCCCCGAAGACACGGCCACCGAATCCACCGACCGCACCGCGGACGCGCCCACCGGCGCCGCGGGTTCGACCGCCGACTCACCCGCCGGCCCGGCTGATCCCGCCGCGGACGCTGCCACCGGAGCGGCCCATCCCGCCGAGGCCACGTCTCCCGCCGTCCCGGCGGACGGGTCTTCCGCCTCGCCGGCGACCACGTCACCCGCCACTTCCGGTTCCGAGTCGCCCGTGGTCGCCGGGGCCGAATCTCCCGCCACGCCGGCGACCGAGTCGCCCGCAGCTCCTGAGGCCGACGCCTCCGCCGCGCCGGTGGTCGAGTCGCCCGTGGCTGCCGAGACCGACTTCCCCGCTGTGTCGGTGGGCGAGTCGCAGGAGGCGTCGGCGACCGCGGCCGGCCCCTCGAGCGAGGAGATCCACGAGGCGACGCTGCTGCCCGAGGACGTGCCGGTGGAGCGCGGCGACGAGAGCACCCCCGCGGCGCCCCCGCCGCCCACCGCGCCGACCGATGGCGTCGAGCAGACCGTGGACGACGAGACCGCCCTGGCCGACGACGAGCCGTCCGCCGAGGCCGGAGCCGAGGTGCCGGCCGAGGTCAGCATCGACGAGGAGCTCGGCAGCACCCGGAGCGAGCTGCCCGACGACGCCTACGACCACCTCTGGGGTGCGACCGTCGTGAAGTCGGTCGAGCAGGCGGCCGTGCGCGAACTCGACGACGACGAGACCGAGACCGAGACCGACTCCGCGTCGGCCCCCACCGCCAGCCCGGCCGCAGCATCCGCACCACCCGCGTCCGCGCCCGCGCCCGCGAGCCCGGCCGCAGCATCCGCACCACCCGCCCCCGCGTCCTTCGCGCCCCCCACCGCCCAGGCGCCGACTGCCCCGGCGCCCGTCACCCCGACGGCCGGAGGCCTCATCTCGGGCATCCCCGACTTCGGGAACGTGGGCGCCGCATCCGGAAGCGCCGGCTTCGACGCGCACACCGTCCCGCCCGCCGCGCCCGCGACGCCCGCCACACCGGTGGCCACCGCGGTACCGGCCTCGACGCCCGCGCACCCCTCGGGCATCGACGACGACCACGACGGCCTCACCGTCACCGTCTCGGAGCTCGAGGCCATGCGCCGCCTCGACGCCGCCGGCGCCGGCGCCGGGGAAGCGCACCAGCCCGCGACCGGCTCCCTCGGCCGGGTGGTGCTCTCCACCGGCGAGACGCACGCACTCGACCGAGGCATCATCATCGGCCGCCGCCCCCGCGCCAACCGCGTGCAGGCCAACCAGGTGCCGATCCTCGTCACCGTGCCGAGCCCCGAGCAGGACATCTCGCGCAA